>NZ_JBEYWQ010000023.1:0-134024 GCF_040644495.1 Microbispora sp. NPDC046973
CGCCGACGACCTCGATGTCGTCCTCGGCGTCCAGCAACGCCGCCACACCACGCCGTACGACCTCGTGATCGTCCACAAGAAACACCCGAATCATGTATCCACGCTAAGCCGTCGGCGGGCCGAAGGTCCCGCAGGCCGGTGGCTTTCGCCCGGCGTCCCCGCCGGGGCCCGGGTGATCTGCTGGGGACATGGAATCCGCTGTGCGCACGCTGCGCGGGCTGCCCGAGGAGGAGGCCGCGCGCCGGCTGGCCGAGCACGGGCCCAACGAGATCCCCCAGCCCCGGCCGCCGGCCCTGCCGGTGCGGGCGGCGCGTCAGGTGGCGGATCCGCTGTCGATCCTGCTGCTGGTGGCCGGCCTGGTCACGCTCCTCGTCCTCGGCGAGGTGCCCGAGGGCATCGCGATCCTGGCGATCCTGCTGGTGAACGTGCTGATCGGGACCGGCCAGGAGACCAGGGCCGACAGGGCCGTGCGTGCGCTGCGCGCGCTCACCGCGCCCATGGCCACGGTCGTGCGCGGCGACGCCGTACAGCGGGTGCCCGCGGCCGAGGTGGTCCCCGGCGACCTCGTCGTCGTCGCGGCCGGCGACCGGGTGCCCGCCGACGCCCGGCTGGTCGAGGCCGAGGCGCTGGCGGTGGACGAGGCGCTGCTGACGGGGGAGTCGCTGTCGGCGGCCAAACGGGCGGGCGGCCCCGGCGGCCCGGACGTGCCGCTGGGCGACCGCGACGGTGAGATCTTCTCCGGCACGCTCGTCGTCCACGGCCGCGGGACGGCCGAGGTGCTGCGCACCGGCGCCGCGACCGAGGTCGGCCGCATCGCCTCGGCCCTGCACGGCGGCGGCAAGGGACCGCTGGAGGTCGAGCTCGGCCAGGTGTCGCGCCGCGTCGGCCTGCTCGCGGTGGCGGCGGGAGCCCTGATGATCCTGATCGGGCTCACCCGGGTCAGCCGGGGCGAGGCGTCGCTGGTCGACATCATCCTCGCGGGGGTGGCGCTCGCCATCGCCGCGGTGCCGGAGAGCATGGCCGCCGCCGTCACCACCGCGCTGGCGCTGGGCGCGCAGCGGATGGCCCGGCTGGGGGTGATCGTGCGCAGGCTGCCCGCCATCGAGACCATGGGCGCCACGACCGTCATCGCCGCCGACAAGACCGGCACGCTGACCACCGGCCACCTCACCGTGGCCGAGCACGTCGCCGCGCCGGAAGCCGGCGCCGCCGAGCTGTTGCGGGCCGCGCTGCGCTGCAACGACGCCCACGACGGGCTGGGCGACGCCGTGGACGTCGCGCTGGCCGCCGCGGCCGCCCGCGAGGGCGTACGACTGCCGGCGGGGGAGACCCGGCTCGGCACCCGTCCCTTCGACGCCGAGACCCGCTCGATGGCGGTGGTCACCACCGTGGACGGGGCGGGCCCGCTGCTGACGGTCAAGGGCGCCCCGGAGGTGGTGCTGGCCCGCTGCGCGCCCGGCGCGCCGGCCGACCGGCTCGCGGAGGCCGTGCCCGGCCTGACCCGCCGCGGGCTGCGGGTGCTCGCGCTCGCCGAGGGGACGACCGGCGACCCGGACGCCACCGGGCTGCGCCCGCTCGGCCTGGTCGCGCTGCGGGACGAGATCCGGCCCTCCGCGCGCCGGGCCGTGGCCGACTGCCGGGACGCGGGCATCCGGGTCGTGATGGTGACCGGCGACCACGCCGACACCGCCCGCGCGGTCGCCGCCGAGGTCGGCATCGACCCCGACGCCGTGGTGGCCCGGGTGGACCCGGCCACCAAGCTCGGCCTCGTACGCGCGCTGAAGGAGCGCGGCGAGGTGGTGACGATGACCGGCGACGGCGTGAACGACGCCCCGGCCCTGCGGCACGCGGACGTCGGGGTCGCGATGGCCGGGGACGAGGGCACCGACGTGGCCCGCGAGGCCGCCGCCGTCGTGGTGACCAACGGCGAGCTCGGCACGATCGTGACCGGCGTGCGCGAGGGCAGGCGGCTGCGCCACAACGTGTCCTCCATGATCGGCTATCTGCTCGCCGGCAACCTCGCGGAGATCCTCATCGTCCTGACCGGTTTGATCGTCTGGCCCGACCTCGTCGTGCCGCTGCTCCCGGTGCACCTGCTCTGGATCAACCTGGCCCTGGACGGGATCCCCGCGATCGCGCTCGGCGTCGACCGCCCGGCGGGCGACCCCCTCACGCTGCGGGGGCGCGAGGCGCTGCTGTCGTGGGGAGTGCTGACCCGCATCGGGATACGCGCCGTGGTCGTCGCGGTGCTCGTCTTCGCCGTGGTGGAGACGGCACGCAGGCTCGGCTGGAGCGACGAGCAGGTCCGCGCGCAGGCCGTGCTCGCGCTCGTCTTCGCCCGGCTGACCCTGGCGTACGTGACCCGGGCGCGCCGCGCGACCTTCGAGCGCGGCTGGTGGCGGGGCCGCCCGGTGCTCGTCGCGGTGTCGGCCACGCTGGCCCTGCAGACCCTCGTCACCGCCGTGCCCTTCCTGGGTGCGCCGCTCGCGCTCGTGCCGCTGCCGCCGCTCGGCTGGGCGATGGCCCTGGGCGCGGCCGTGCTCACCGTGGCACTGTGCGACGCGTTGGCACTGTGCGACGCGTTGCGACGCGTTGCGGCGCGCTGCGGCGCCCCGGACCGGGACGTGATGCGATGAAGCAGGAGATCGTGGTCGCCTACGACGGCACGCGGCAGAGCCGGGCCGCGATCGAGTGGGCCGCGGCGGAATGCCGGGTCCGCCACCGTGCGGGCGTCACGGTCTGCCAGGTGTGGAACGGCCCCTACCCGGAGCGCGCCGAGGCCGTCGCCGCCGAGGAGCGCCGCCTGGCGGGGCTGCGGCTGTTCGAGGGGGTACGGCTGGCCGAAAGCCTGCTGCCGGGCCGTGAGGTCCGCCCCGTGCTCGTGCGGGGGGACCCCAAGGACACGCTGGTCAGCGTGAGCAGGAACGCCGCGATGCTGGTCCTGGGCCACCGGAGCGTGAGCGGGCTGGCCGGGCTGCTGCGCGGCTCGGTCAGCGCGTACGCGGCGGCGCACGCCGCCTGCCCGGTCGTCGTGGTCGGCGCGCAGGCGTCCGCGCCGCCCGGCGGCGGGGTGGTGGCGGGGATCGACGCGGCGCGGCAAGCCGGTCCTGAAGCGGACTCCGTCCTGCGCTTCGCCGTGGAGGTCGCCCGCGGCAGGTCGCTGCCGCTGACCGCCGTGTACGCCACACGAGGGCGGGAGCCGGAGGGCGAGCGGGCGCTGGCACGGATCGTCGAGCCGTGGCGGCTGCGCTGCCGAAGCCGGCCCGCGATCGAGACCAGGGTCGTCGAGGCGCCGGCGCTGCCCACCCTGGTGGCGTGCGCCCGGGAGGCCGGGCTGCTGGTCGTGGGTGCGCACAGAACAGAGGCCCGGCTGCTCGGTTCGGTCGGGCAGGGCCTGCTGCGGCGCGCCCCCTGCCCGGTGGCGGTCGTCCACCCGGCCCCCGTCTGGCCGATACCATGCGATATCCCGACGGTCTGAGCCTATGGAGCGCGAATGTCCCGACCCGGTCTGGTGATCGGCGGATACACCCCCGACACGGAGGGGTCGGGCCCCGGCCTGACGGTGGCCCGGGCGCACGCGGACGGACGGCTGGAGGCGGTGGCCGAGACGAGCGTGTCCGGGCCGTCGTTCGTCGTCGCGCACCCGCGGCTGCCGCTGCTGTACGCCGTGCTCGAACGCGCCGCGGACGGGGGGCTCGCGGTCTTCGCCGACGACCCCACACCCCGGCTGCTGGCCGAGCACCCCAGCGGCGGCTCGCTGCCGTGCCACCTGGCGGTCGACCCGGAGGGCCGGTGGCTGGCGATCGCCAACTACGGCGACGGGACCGTCACGGCCTACCGGCTGGGTGAGGACGGGATGCCCGAGCCCGGCCCGCTGACGTTCCCCCACGAAGGCCGCGGTCCCCACCCGGAGCGGCAGGAGGGCCCGCACGCGCACCAGGCGGTCTTCGGGCCCGGCGGCGTGCTGCACGTGACCGACCTCGGCACCGACGAGGTGCGCCGCTTCCTGCCCGGCATGCGCCCGCACCCGGACGGCCCCGTACGGCTGGTCTCCGGCAGCGGCCCCCGGCACTTCCTGCACCACGAGGGCCACTGGTACGTCACCGGCGAGCTCGACGGCACCGTGCGCGTCTACGACGGCGAGTGGCGGGAGGCGGGCGCGGTGCGGGCGAGCGGCGCCGAGGGCGACAATCTGCCCTCCCACATCGCGCTGTCCGCCGACGGCCGCCACCTGTACGTCGCCAACCGGGGGCCGGACACCGTGGCCGTCTTCGAGGTGGACGGGCCGCGCCTCACGATGGCGGCCGAAGTGCCGTCGGGCGGAAGCTGGCCACGCCACTTCGCCGTCGACGGCGACCGCCTCTACGTCGCCAACCAGCGCTCCGACTCCGTCACCGTGCTGGCGCTCAAGGACGGGCTGCCAGAGCCGGCGGCTCAGGCGCTGGCGGTGGGCACCCCCTCGTGCGTGCTCATCCGATAGGCCGGGGGACGGGTCAGGAGACGCGGCCGACGCCGCCGACGATCCACACCCGCTGGGCCTGCCCGGTGGTCTGCGGGACGTCCGGCCGCCACTGGCGGATGTAGACGAGGCCGGGATCGACGAGTTCGGTGCCGTCGAAGAAGCGCAGCACCTTCTCCCGGTCCCGCGTCGCGTCGTCGGCCTGCGGCACGATCTGCCGGAACAGATCGACGATCGGCGCGGCCAGCTCGGGACGGCTGTCGAAGACGGCGTGACCGATGGCCAGGTAGCTGCCCCGGGCGAGGTGGTCGCGCACGTGGGCCACGCACTTGTACGGCTCGACGGCGTCGGGGAGGTACTGCAGCCGGGCCGGGATCAGCACTCCGACCGGCCGCTCGAAGTCGATGAGCCGGACCATCTCGGGGTCGGCCAGCATCTCCGCCGGGCGCAGGATCGAGCCGTCGACCACCCCCGTGCCCGGGTTGCGGGCGAGCATGGCCCGCGCGTGGTTGAGCACCACCGGGTCGTCGTCGACGTACACCACGCGGGCGTCGGGCGCGAGCTCCTGGGCGACCTCGTGTGTGTTGCGCCGGGTGGGCAGCCCGGACGCCACGTTGAGAAACTGCCGCACGCCCTGCTCGACGAGGAAGCGCACCACCCGCTCCAGGAACTCGCGGGTGTCCACGGCCATCGTCTTGACCTCGGGCGCGATGGCCGTCAGCTGCTCGGCGAATCGCCGGTCGGCGGCGAAGTTGTCCTTGCCGCCGAGCAGATAGTCGCTCATCCGGGCGATGTTCGCGGTGCTGGTGCTGAGGCCCGCCACCTTGGCGGGCTGTTCGCCCCCGCCCAGCTCCGTGCCGCCCAAACCGCTTCCCTCAGTCACACGGGTAATTATCGTCTTAATCCCACCAGAACGACCATGCGTTCTGGCCAATGATCTGCTCGGCGTAGTCGGCCAGCGTGCCCGGGCCCTGCAGGACGCTGTCGGGGCAGAACGTCCAGTGCTCCGCCGCCACGTGCAGCGCGTGCGCGGGGGTGGCGGGCGGCGCGGCGACGCTGAGGTCCAGCGTGTTGAACCCCATGCCGACCACCCGCGCCCCGAACCGCTCCTCCCAGCTGCGCACGACGGCCGCCAGGGGCACGGTCCACTCGTTGTGGTGCAGCGCCCCCTGCCAGCCCATGGCGACCATCGCGTCGGCGCCGCGGTTCACCGCGGCGAGCCCCAGCGGCGTCATCCGCTCGGCCACCACGTCCGCGTACCAGTCGGCGACCACGTCGGGGTCGGCCACGAGCGCGGCGGGCGGCGCGATCCCCGGGCACTCGGCCCCGAACGGCGCGAGGTACGCCTCGTGGCCCAGCAGCAGGTCCTGCCACGCCTCGGCCATGAACCCGGCCGCGCTGTAGTAGTCGACCTGGGCGGGCGAGTCGGGCGCGATCTGCCCGGCCGACCAGGGCTGCACGCCGTCCTCCAGCAGCACCGGCCACAGGCCCGACCGGGGGTGCTCGGCGCGAAGCCGGGCCCACAGCCCGGCCGGCACCGGCTCGTCGCTCAGCCAGAACGAGGGGCGGTGATGGGTGCGCAGCCTGTCGTAGTCGGGGTCCGGCCACACGAGGGACCCGGACGGCAGCTCGACGGACAGCACCCGGTCGTCGCCGCCGTCACCGAACAGCAGCTCCAGGCCCGTGGGGAGCCGCCGACGCTCGTGAACCGACATGCGCCAATAATGTCGGACCCGGCCTCGGCGCGTCCCGTGAGGGCGATCATTACGGGATGTCGAGCCGGCACAGCCCCTCGGCGAGAACCTTCGTGGTCAGGCGCGTACGGCTGTCGCAGCCCAGCTTGGCGAAGATGTGCTCCAGATGGGTGGTCACGGTGCGCACGCTCAGGACGAGCGCGGCGGCGATCTGCGGGTTGGAGTCGCCCTGCGCGACCCGGGTGAGCACCTCGATCTCCCGCGAGGTCAGGTCGTACGGCAGGGCGCACGGGCGCTCGGCGATGACCGCGCCCTGGATGGAGCCGTGGAAGCCCACGCCGGCCCGGTGGAGACGCAGCTCGCGCCACTGGCCGGTGCCGTCGAGCCACAGCCCCCGGCGCGACAGCTCGCGCGAGTCGATGAACGCCCTGGCCAGCTCCGCCATCACCGGCTCGGCCGCGAGCGCCTCCGACGGGGGCCAGCCGGCCACGTCCCTGCGCCGCCCGCCCCGTTCGTACGCCACGGCGTGGAAGCCGGGCGGCAGGCCGAGCGGGTCGATGACGCAGCGGGTCACGTCGGTGAGGTGGGCCAGGGCGGGGGAGACCGCGCTGATCACCGCGGGCGCCTCCGGCGGCAGGTCCGCGCGTGAGCTGACGTGCAGCAGCCCGGTGTAGCGTCCTCCGGTCAGGAACAGCGGCGTCGTGATCCCCGTGCGCCAGCCGTACGGCTCGAGGTGGCGGCGGAAGTAGCGCTCGGTGCCGGGGGAGCCCATGACGACGGGCGTGCGCAGCGACATGGCCCGGCGGTAGGCGTCGAGCCGGGCGTACTCCTCGGCGGCGTCGTCGTCCACCCGCGTGTACCCCGACGACACCAGCGAACGGTGCCGGCCGGTCGCCGGGTCGAACGCGACGAACTCGTAGGCCTCCACGGGGACGACCTCGCCCAGCGCGGTCATCGCCCCGTGCGCCCCCTGCCGGGCCACCTGGAAGCCCAGTTCGGCGACGGCGTGCAGGCTCCGCGCGCTGAGGCTGATTGCATTCATGGATCCTCCATGCTCAGCGTGCCGGGTAAAGGTTGTGCAAGGAATACGTAAAGTCTCCGATGCAGTCGGCGGCCCCGTTTCCTACCCTCACCCGCAACACGACGGAGAGGCGGAGGACCAGTGAGGGTCACGAGAAGCCGGGCGGCCGCCCTCGCTGTGGCGGCCATCATGCTGAGCGGCGGGTGCGGGGGAGGATCATCGCCGGCGGGCGGCGGCAAGGAGGCGAACGCGTTCTCCGTCGCGCTGACGGAACCCGACCATCTCACCCCGGGCAACACCTCCAGCGATTACTCGATCACGGTGCTGGACGCGCTCTTCGAGACTCCGGTCTCCATCGACGCCGCCAGCGGCAAGCCCGTGATGCGGGCGGCCGAGTCGGTGAACAGCACCGACCAGAAGGTCTGGACGATCAAGTTCAAGCCGGGCCAGAAGTTCAGCAACGGCGAGCCGGTCACGGCCCAGAGCTTCGCCGACTCCTGGAACGCCACGGCCTACGGCCCCAACGGGTGGACCAACAACTACTACTTCGCCAACATCGAGGGCTACGACAAGCTCAACCCCGAGAAGGGCGACCCGTCCACGGACAAGATGAGCGGCCTCAAGGTGGTGGACGACACCACGCTCGAGGTGACGCTCACCGCGCCGTTCAGCCAGTTCCCGATCACGCTCGCCTACATCGCGTTCGCGCCGATGCCGAAGGCGGCGTTCAGCGACCTCAAGGCGTTCGACCAGGCCCCGGTCGGCAACGGCCCGTTCGTGCTCGACGGCGCCTGGGAGCACAACAAGCAGATCAAGCTCAAGCGGTCGGCGTCGTACGCGGGCGAGCGCAAGGCCAAGGCCGACGCGGTGACCCTCAAGATCTACGCCAGCCGCGACACGGCGTGGACCGACCTGCGGGCCGGCCGGGTGGACCTGATGACGACGGTCCCGCCGGCCAGCACCGCCGAGGCCAAGCGGCTGCTCGGCGACCGCTTCGTGCAGACCCCCGACGGCACGATGGACTACCTGGGCTTCCCGACCTTCGACAAGCGGTTCGCCAACGCGGACCTGCGCAAGGCGTTCTCCATGGCCATCGACCGTCAGGCCATCGTGGACGCGGTGTACGACGGCGCGTTCAAGCCGATGTCGTCGCTGCTGGCGCCGCTGGTGCCCGGCTACCGGGAGAACGCCTGCGGCGAGGCCTGCACCTACGACCCGGCCAAGGCCAAGGCGCTGTTCGACCAGGCCGGCGGCTTCAGCGGCACGCTGAACCTGTGGTTCTCCAACGCCGACCCGAGCTACGAGCAGTGGATGACCGCCGTCGCCAACCAGCTGAAGCAGAACCTCGGCATCTCGGACATCAAGTTCCGCAAGATCCCGGCCGCCGACTACCTGTCGACCCTGCGCCAGCGCAAGGAGGACGGTCCGTACCGCAACAACTGGGTCATGGACTACCCGAGCCCGCAGGACTACCTCGAGTACATGTGGGGCGCGGGCAACCGGATGGGCTGGGAGAACAAGGAGTTCGACGACCTGATCAAGCAGGCGAACTCGGCGCCCAGCCTGGACGCGAGCCTGCCGCTCTACCAGAAGGCCGAGGACGTCGCGCTGGCCGAGATGCCGATGATCCCGCTGTGGAACTGGCAGAACCAGATCGGCTTCACCAGCCGGCTCACCGGCGTGAACGTGACCCCGTACAGCAAGAACCTGTACACGATCAGCGTGAAGCAGGGGTGACACAAGGGTGAGGTACGCCGCGCAGCGCCTGGCCCAGGCGATCCCGGTGTTCTTCGCGACCACCTTCCTGATCTACACGATGGTGTTCGCGCTGCCGGGCGACCCGATCCTGGCGCTCGCGGGCGACAAGCCGGTGCCCGCGCAGGTGCTCGCGGTCATGCGGGCGCGCTACCACCTGGACGACCCCCTGCTCGTGCAGTACGGCCGCTACATGCTCGGGGTGTTCCAGGGCGACCTGGGGGAGACCTTCACCGGCCAGCCGGTGAGCGAGCTCCTCCAGGACCGGTGGGCGGTCACCGCGCAGCTCGCGCTGACCGCCTGGGTCTTCGAGCTCGTCGTCGGCATCGGCCTCGGCGTCCTGGCCGGGCTGCGCCGCGGCGGGGTCGCCGACACGGCGGTCCTCGCCGGGACCACCTTCGTCATCGCGGTCCCGGTGTTCGTCGTCGGGTACACGGCCCAGATCGTGCTGGGCCTCAATCTGGGGCTGTTCCCGACCGCGGGGACCGAGGAGGGCTGGCCGGGCAGTTACCTGCTGCCCGGCATGGTCCTCGGCTCGTTCGGCCTGGCGTACGTGGCCAGGCTCACCCGCACCTCCCTCGTGGAGAACCTGCGCGCCGACTACGTCCGCACGGCGACCGCCAAGGGCCTGACCCGGCGGCGGGTGGTGGGGCTGCACGCGCTGCGCAACTCGCTCATCCCGGTCGTGACCTACCTCGGCGTCGACTTCGGCAACCTCATGGCCGGTGCGGTCGTCACCGAGGGCATCTTCAACCTGCCCGGCATCGGCCAGCAGGTGTTCCAGTCCATCCAGCTCCAGGAGGGTCCCGTCGTCGTCGGCGTCGTCACCCTGCTCGTCATGATCTTCATTCTCGCCAACCTGGCCGTCGACCTGCTGTACGGCGTGCTCGACCCGAGGATCCGCCGTGCTCGCGCGTGACGCCTGGCTGGAACTGCGCGGCCGGGTGGTCTTCTGGTTCTCCGCGGCCGTCCTGCTGGTGGCCGTGGCGATGGCGGCCTTCCCCGGGCTGTTCGCCCGCCTCGGCCCCAACGAGGCCTGCGACCTGCGCATGTCGAAACGCGGCCCGGCGAGCGGCGCGCTGTTCGGGTACGACCTGCAGGGCTGCGACTACTGGTCGCAGGTGGTGCACGGCACCCGCGCGTCCATCGTGGTCGGGGTCTCGGTCACCGTCTTCGCCCTGCTCATCTCCATCCTGCTGGGACTGGTGGGCGGCTACTACGGGGGCGTCGCCGACGCGCTCATCTCCCGGCTCACCGACGTGTTCTTCGGCATCCCGTTCGTGCTGGGCGCGACCGTCGTGCTGGTCGCCTTCCCCGACCACGGGATATGGGCGATGACGCTGGTCCTCGTGCTGCTCGGCTGGACGACCATGACCCGGCTGATGCGCGGACAGGTCATCGCGGTCAAGGACATGGACTTCGTCGCCGCGGCCCGCATGCTGGGCGCGAGCGACCGCAGGCTCATGCTGCGGCACATCCTGCCCAACTCCGTCGCGCCGGTCATCGTGGTGGCCATGCTGAACGTCGGGAACGTCATCGCGGGGGAGGCGACCCTCGACTACCTCGGCGTCGGCCTGCAGTACCCCGACGTGTCGTGGGGCCTGCAGCTGAACATCGCCCAGACCTTCTTCGCCGAGCATCCCCACCTGCTGGTCTTCCCCGCGCTGTTCCTCACCGCGACCGTGCTGAGCTTCCTCATGCTCGGCGACGTGGTGCGCGACGCCCTCGACCCCCGCCTGCGCTGAGCCGTCGCGTGGCGGCGGATGCCAACTTATCCGTCGAAGCGTACGGTATTCTCCGTCATTCGTCGTGAATCGCTGCCTGCTTGTACCCGAACAACGACGTCTTTAGCCTGGCATGGTGGACGCTGGACTGTTGTTGACGCTAATCGGGACGGCGGCCGGCGTGATTGCCGTGATACCGGCATTCCTGCAGCTCAGGCGGCATAACTCGGAGAAAGCGACCAAAGTAGAAGTTGCGGATGGCGACGCTGTCGGGAGCGCGGCGCTGGACCCGCGGACGATTCTCAGGCCACCCGTGGGGCGGCTGCCCAAGGTATTCAGAGACCGGGAGACCGTGCGCCGGCGGCTTCGGCAGATCGTGCGGCGGCCCGACGGAAAGGCTCACCTGCTGTACGGCCTGGGCGGTTCGGGCAAGACGGCGATAGCCATCAAGACGGCCCAGGAAGCCGCCGACAGGGGGCGGATGGTGTGGTGGGTCTCGGGCGTGTCCTCGTCGGAATTCGTCACCTCCATGGTGCACATCGCGCGAGCGCTCGGGGCGAGGGAAAGCGAAATCCAGGAGGTGCTGGCGGGGCGCGGCAAAACGCCCGACCTCGTCTGGAAATATTTGGAGCAGCAGGAAAAGTGGCTGCTGGTCATCGACAACCTCGACGACATACGGGTCCTCGACGTGGCCGACACCAGGGCGCGCGACGGGAACGGCTGGCTCCGCCCGACGAGAAAGGGCGTCGTGCTCGTGACAAGCCGGCTGGGTGACCTGTCGCAGTGGGGAACCTTCACCAGAGCCCATGAGATCGGGCCGCTCGATCCGCGCGACGCGGCGCTGATGCTGCGGGACCTCGCGCCGTCGTCGGGTTCCTACGAGGAGGCCGAGACGCTGGCCGGCAGACTGGGGTTCCTCCCGCTGGCCCTGCACCACGTCGGCTCGCTCCTGTCGTCCCCGTTCTCGCCTGAGCGGACTTTCGCGGCCTACTCGTCCTCGCTGAAGAGCGGCTTGGCCGCACTGATGAAACGAGGCGAGGACGATCGCGACGTCCTGGCCAGAACCTGGGAACGATCGCTCGACATGCTGACCGCGCAGGGAAGGAGTCAGGCCCGTCAGATCCTGCGAACTCTGTCGTGTTTCGCGCCTTCGATACCGATTCCTGGCGTCATGCTGGACAATGCCATCCTGGCGGACCTGTCCGGAGGGGATGCCGAAGCCGCGGTTGAGGGGATGCGGGCGCTCAAATCGGTCGGGCTTATCGACATACCGGAAGGGCCCTCGGCCGACGGCCTCGCCATCCAGGTCCATCCGCTCATCGCGGAGGCCAACCGCCTCCATCTGGACGAGGGGCAGGACACCCTGCGCGTCACGGGAGTCTCCGTCGCGCTCGTCCTTCGTGCCGTCGAAGGGCTGAAGATGGAGGACCCTCTCGACTGGCCCCGGTGGTTCGAGATCCTGCCCCACGCGATGTCCGTGCTGGAGCAGATCGGCCGGCGTCCGGCGAGCGGGTATCTCCGCGAGGCGGCGAAGTGCGTGGCGCGCGCGGCCTCCGCTCTCGTCTACGCGGGCCACTACACGACCGCGCTCGATGTCACGCGGGCCGCGCTCTCGCACGCGAGCGGGCTCGGCGAACTCGATCCGGGGCTTCTGGACCTCAGGCACGAGCTGGCGGGGGCGCTGTATTTCACCGGGAACGCCGCCGATGCGGAGCGGGAATACCGCGCTGTGGCCGAGGCCAGGTCCAAGACATTCGGCGAAGAACATCCGCAAACGCTGATCAGCCTGTTCCAGGTGGCGTATGTGCTGGCGATGACGGAGCGGCTCGACGAGGCCGAGAAAGTCGCTCGACGGGTGCTCGAGATCAGGGTCAGGGTGCTCGAACCCGGCGATTACTATACGCTCGTCACGCGTTACATACTCGATTACATATTTTTCCGGCAGGGGAAAATAGAGAAATGCCGGCAGCGCTGTGTCACGTTGCTCGATGATGTGCGCCAATTCCTCAGCGCCGACCATTTCCTGGCCGTCACCACGCAGCATCTTCTCGCGCGTGTGCTTCTCGAGCAGGGGGAATTGCGGGAGGCGGAGGCGGAGCTGCGCGCGGTGCTGAACACCGGGCGCGGGACGCTCGGCGACAGGCATCCCGAAATGCTGAGCACCCGGCTGACGTTGGCGCGCACGCTGGCGTTGACGGGACGGAAGAGGGACGCCCGGGCCGAACTCGATCGTGTCCTCACCATGATGGGCGGTTCGGTCGCGGAAGCTCACCCGCTGTTCGAAGATTTTCGGCTCGCGGGAGACGCCCTGGAGCGGTGACCCGGGTTCGACTCCCGCCTGCGCTGAGGCTCCAGCTTCGTCACCTGAAGTAGCGAAATGGACACGGTAGGTGAGTTAACGTGCGCCCGTGTCCACCGATCTTCCCGCCCGGCACGACCCGGGCGCCTTCGACCTCGCCAGGGACGCGGCCCCCGGCCTGCCGCTGACGCTGATCGAGCAGTGGCGGGCGAGCGGCCGTACCGCCGCCGACGCCCGGCGCCTGCTCGGCGCGCACGTCACGACCGGATACAGCGTGGTGTCGGACTCGGCCGGGCTGACCAGGCTGAGCCGCAGTCTCGGCCTGCTGGAGGTGCTGGCGCTCATCGACGGCCCGAAGCGGGTCCTGCACGCGTACGCGACCGGCGTGGGCGGCCGGGCCGTGGGCGTCTGGGCGGCCGACAACGCGCAGATGTTCCATCCCGCCACGACCGACGCGGGAACGCTGCTGTCGGCGCTGCTGCGGGCGCAGGACGAGATCGCGCGCACCTGCCGGATCCGCGTCGGCATCGGCGTCCACCACGGCGACTACTACGACCTCGACGGCGGCCTTTACGGCGCCGAGGCCGACGCGATCGAGCACCTCGCGGAGAACGACACCGAGGGCGGCGAGATCGCGGTCACGGAGGCGGTGGCCGAGCGGCTGCCCGCCGGCCACGGCTTCGTCCTGCGCCGCAAGGAAAGGCAGGACAGGCAGGGCGGGCACGATGGGAAGGACGGGCCTCTGGGCGCCGTCTACCGGGTGCTCGACGGCCCGCGCGCCGGCGACGCGACGCCCCCCGGCGGGTGGTACCCCATCCCCTATCCGGCCGCCTTCTACGAGGACCTGCTGCGCCTCGATCCACAGGACGCCGGGGCACAGGACGCCGGGTTCGCCGCGACGCTGGCGGAAAAGCACCTGCGGGAGCGGACGGTGGTCCTGGTCGAACGCGGCGAGGCCGGGACGGGGAACGGCGTCTCCGAGGTCGAGCTGCTGCGGAGTCTGGACCTGTCGGCCCGGATGCGGGAGCTCGGCCTGCGTCTCCTGCCCGACGAGGGCGCAGTCGAGGTCAAGGTCGCGGGCCCGCTGGCCATCTACCTGTTCGACGATCCCCGCCCCGCAGTGCCCTTCGCCCTGCAGTTGCGCGCCGCCCTCGCCGACGCCGGGATGACCTGCCGCATCGGGCTGGACAGCGGGCCGGTGCTGTCCGGGCGGACGCCGGGCGGCGGCCGCGACGTGGCCGGCGCGCCGGTGAACCAGGCCTCCAAGATGGCCCAGGACCTCGCCGCTCCCGGTCTGGTCTGCCTGAGCGAGGCGGTCGCCGCGCACGCCGACCTGGGCGGGTTCGCGCTCGTCCGGCACACCGTCTCCGGCGTGGACCTCATCTTCTACCAGGGCTGACAGGCTCTACGACGGCGCGACGAGCAGCCGGTCGAGGACGCGGACGCCGAACTCCAGGCCCTCGACCGGCACGCGCTCGTCGAGACCGTGGAACATCCCGAAGTAGTCGAGGTCCGGCGGCAGCAGCAGCGGCGCGAAGCCGTACCCCCTGATGCCGATCCTGGCGAACCACTTGGCGTCGGTGCCGCCGGTCATCACGTACGGCACCGGCCTGCCGGCGGGGTCCTCGGCGAGCAGGGCGGCCGTGAGCTCGTCGAACAGTCCTTCGGCGGGGGAGGAGACGGCCTCCTCGAAGCTGACGAACTCGCGCGTGACCTTCGGCCCGAGCAGCCGGTCGACGGTCTCCAGGAACTCCTCGCGCTGCCCCGGCAGGAACCGGCCGTCCACGTGGGCCTCGGCCGTGCCGGGGATGACGTTGACCTTGTATCCCGCGTCGAGCATCGTCGGGTTGGCCGAGTTGCGCAGCACGCCCTTGAACAGGGCGGCCGCGCGGGGGATCCGCTCGAACTCCTCCTCCAGGCGGTCGACGTCGATCGGCCGGCCGAGCGCCCGCGCCAGCTCGTCGATCAGCCGGGCCACCTCGGGCGTCAGCCGTACGGGCCAGGGGTGGTCGGCGAGGCGGGCGAGGGCCCGGGCGAGCTCGGCCACGGGGTTGTCCACGGCGGGCTTGGACCCGTGACCGGGCACGCCGCGGGCCGTCAGGCGCATCCAGGCGGTGCCGCGCTCACCGACGGCCACCGGATAGATGCGGACGTCGCCCTCATACCAGGAGAAGCCGCCGGACTCGCTGATCGCCTCCGTGCAGCCCTCGAACAGGTCGCGGTGCCGCTCGACCGCGTGGCCCGCGCCGTACTCGCCGGTGGACTCCTCGTCGGCGAGGAACGCCAGCACGAGGTCGCGCCTGGGGCGCACGCCCCCGCGCGCGTTCTCGCGGGCCCAGGCGAGGGTCATGGCGAGCGTGCCCTTCATGTCGACCGCGCCCCGGCCGTGCACGCAGCCGTCCTCGATCTCCCCCGAGAACGGGTGCGTACGCCATTCGGCCGGGTCGGCGGGCACGACGTCGAGGTGCCCGTGCAGGAGCAGCGCGTCGGGGCTGTCACCGGGGATGCGGGCCACCACGCTGGTGCGGCGCGGCGCCGACTCGAACACCACCGGCTCGATGCCGACCTCGGCGAGCAGGGACGCCACGTATTCGGCGGCCCGCCGCTCGCCCGGCCCGTCGCCGGACCCGTCGTTGGTGGTGTCGATCCGCAGCAGTTCCGAGCAGATCTCGGCGACCTCGCTCATGCCATCTCCCCGTCGTGCAGCTTCAGGGGCGGGACCTCCGGCGTCGGGAAGCCGAAGACGATCCCGTAGAAGGCCAGCTCGGCCTCCAGAGCCCGGACGATGGTCTCCTCACGCCGCCACCCGTGCTGTTCCCCCTCGAACGTGAGGTACGCCCACCGGTGCCCGTGGCGGGCCAGTGCGGCGGCGAAGCGCTCCGACTGCGCCGGATCGACCACCTTGTCCTCCAGGCCGTGCAGGAGCAGGGCCGGGCCGGACGCCCGCTCCGCGTGGAGTTCGGGCGACCTGTCCACATAGCGCTGCCGGGTCTCGGGGAGCGGGCCGATCAGACCGTCGAGGTAGCGCGACTCGAAGTCGTGCGTCTCCGCCGCCCAGTGCGCGGGGTCGGAGATGCCATAGTGGGACACCGCGCCGCAGAACACGTCGCTGTGGACGAGCGCGGCCATCGACGTCCAGCCGCCCGCGCTGCCGCCTCTGATCGCCACCTTCTCGGCCCGCCCGCTGTCCAGCAGCCACCGCGCCACCGTCTCGCAGTCGCGCACGTCCACCACGCCCCAGCTGTGGCGCAGCCGCTCCCGGTAGGCCCGGCCGTAGCCGGTGGAGCCGCCGTAGTTGACCTCGGCGACACCGATGCCCCTGCTGGTGAAGTAGGCGATCTCCAGGTCGAGCACCGGCGGGGCCGAACTCGTCGGCCCGCCGTGCACGAACACCACGTACGGCGCGGGCCCGCCGCCCGCCGGGGCGTACAGGTGCGCGTGGACCCCCTCGACGGTGACCGCCTCGGGCGTGGGCAGCTCGGCGTCCTCGGGCAGCGGCTTGCCCGGGGACAGCACCTCGTGCGCCCCCGTGTCCAGGTCGACCCGCACCACCTCGTACGGCCGGTGCGGCGAGGCCGCGACGCCCACGACGTGGGAGCCCCGGGCCGACAGGGCCGCCGCCCAGTAGGTGTAGCCGCCGCCGACGTCCCTGAGGGAGCCGGTCGCGGCCGGGTCGTCGAGGACCCCGAGCCGCCGCTCGTCGGCCGTGCCGTACACGGTGGCGATCCGCCCGTCGGCGACGGAGAAGAACGTGCCGCCGATCTTCCAGGTGGCGTCGCCGAACTCCAGCGCCACCGGGGTCAGGTCGCGCGCCGTGCCGTCCAGGCCGACCAGGTGGATGTTCCACCAGCCGGTGGGGTCGGTGACGGCGTACAGGCTCTCGTCGTCGCGCCACTCGGCCTGGCAGGTGGACGCGCCGGACAGCAGGACGCGATGGGAGCCGCCGTCCACGGATCCGACGCAGAGCTCGGTGGCGTCCCACGGCATGTCCGGATGGTTCCAGCCGATCCAGGCGAGCGACCGTCCGTCCGGCGAGACGCGCGGGTTCATCAGGAAATGATGGGTCCTCACCACGCTGCGCAGGGGGGAGCCGTCGAGCGGCACCGCGACGATGTCGCGCTCCCCGCTGCGGGCGTCACCCCGCTCGCGCACGCACCACACCTCGCCGCCGTGGACGACGAGGTCGGCGTAGCGGGCGGGCTCCTCGGGGGTGAGCGGGACCGGCTCCCCGCCGGGGGAGCACAGGTAGATCCGGCCGTCCGCCCAGTTGGTGAACACCAGACGGCCCTCGTGCGCCCGCCAGGACCGCCCGCCGTACTCCATGACCCGGTTCCTGGCGTTCCAGCCCTGCGGGAGCACGTCCTCGATCACGCCGTCGGCCCTGCGCCGCACCACGCAGCGCCGGCCGCCCTCCCGCGGGCGCGGCTCGTCCCACCAGACCTCGTCTCCCGAGATCTCCACCCACAGCGGGCGGTCGTCCACCCGCGCGACGTCGACGGCCCGAATGGTCACCAGTTCCCCCCGGAGTCTGGAAGCGGAGTGCCGGGGGGATGCACGATGTGCGCGATCCCCCCACTGCTCGTGGCGCGCAGCCAGACGCTCTCGAACGCCGCGCGCGGGTACACCCGCCGCACGCCGCCGTCGTCCGGCGCGGCCGGATCGTTCGCGATCACGTCTCCCTCCGCCGTGAACCCGGTGACGACCATGAGGTGCCCGCCGGTGGAGTATCCGGCGCCGGGAAGCTCGTGATCGCGGAACGCCTGAGAGGTGATCACCGGGATCCCGGCGTCGACGAACCGCTCCAGCTCGTCCAGCGAGCGCAGCCGCGTGACGAAGCCGTCCAGCCCGAACCGCCCGGCGTAGGCGACGCCGAAGGGCCAGTTGCCGGTGCCCTGGTAGCTGTGGTCGTACATGTCGCGCGCGGCGTGGTCGACCGCCGGGCACGGGTCGCCCGGGGCGACCCAGGCGAGGTCGGCCGGGGCGGGCCCCAGCCCCCAGTAGCCCAGCACCATCGTGAACGACGCGGGGCTGCACCAGGACTCCCCGCCGCCGTCCCACTGCGGATAGTGCCCCACGTGGACCTTCTGCGAACGGCGCGGCACGTCGAGCTCGACCGCCCGCAGCCGCGGCGGGCCGCCCCTGCCCGCCTGCCCCACGGCCGAGGCCATCACGGTGAGCGAGCGCACGCCGCCGCCGCTGCCGTACAGGGTGGCGCGCACGCGGTACGACGTCACGGGGCGGGCGGCGACGAAGGTGTCCACGGCGACGTCCCCGTCGGCGTCCCCCTGGCCGGGCAGCGACGTTCGGTGGATGTCGGCGTCGGTCTCGGCCCACCGGCCCATGACGTACCACTTGGTCAGGTCGCCGGTGACGGTCCGCGCCTGGATCTCGATCTCCAGCCAGGCCCCGGGTGGCGCGGCGGCCGTCCACGACGGCACCAGTTCGGTGGCGGCGAACCCGATCTCCCGCTCCGGCGACGTCCAGCGGAGGTAGGGCCACTCCCGCTCACCGCCGGGAGCGAACGGATCCAGATATTTCGCCGTCCCCGTCTCCCGGGCCTCGACGGACCACCGGTGGAGGACGACGGGGCTCACCTGGGGGCTCGGTCCGGCCGACAGCAGGGTGACCACCTCGCCGATTGTTGTTACCGCCCCGACCTGGCACATCGGATGGTTTACGTATCCGACACATGGGACGCTACGCCATCGGCGACCGTGCTCGGTTCGTCCGCCCGGCCTGTGGTAGATCGGTAGGCGTGCCCACGCGCCGCCTCGCGAAAGGGGAACCGTCGTGCATGTCGTGTTCGTCCACGGAGCTTGCGTACGGGACGGGGAGTGGTGGTGGCACCGGGCCGCCGCCCTCCTCGAAACCGCGGGGGTGACCAGCAGCGCGCCGCCGCTGCCGAGCTGCGGGGAGACCGGGCTGCGGCCCGGTGCCGACGGGCCGTCCCTACCCGACGACGTCGGCGCGGTCCGCGCGCACCTCGAGTCCCTGGCCGGGCCCGTCGTGGTGGTGGCGCACAGCTACGGGGGCGTCGTCACGGCCGAGGCCGCCGCGGGGCTGCCGGAGGTGCGCCACCTGCTGTTCGTGACGAGCTTCCTGCCGGAGCCGGGCGAGAGCCTGGCGTCCTTCGGGGACGGCGCCCCCGCGCCCTATCTCGACTTCGGGACGGACGGGACGTTCGGGGTCCGCCCGGAGACGGCGACGCGGACCTTCCTGCAGGACTGCGACGAGGAGGCCGTCGTGGGGGCGCACGACCGCCTGGTGCGGCAGAGCGCCGCCGTCACCGTGCGGCCGGTCGGCGCCGCCGCCTGGAAGGAGATCGCCTCCACCTACCTCGTCTGCGCCCGTGACAACGGGACACCGCCGGCCGTGCAGCGCGCCCAGGCCGCGCGGGCGGGCCGAGTGGTGGAGATCGACGCGGGCCACCACCCGTTCCTGTCCCGGCCGCGTGAGGTCGCCGACCTGGTCCTCGGCCTTGCCCAGAGCCAGAAGTAGGGAGATCAGAGGCAGGGTCAGAGGTAGAGGCCGGTGGCGGGGGCGGGTTCGGCGGCGACCGCCGGGCGGCCGTCCCGCAGGGCGAACAGCTCGGCCAGCGTGGCACCGCCTGAACCGGCTCCTTCGGCGCGGCCCAGCCACTCGGCCGCCTGCCCGGCGTCGAACCGGCCGACCTCGATCTGCGCCAGGCACCGTCCTGGCCGTACGACGGCGGGATGGAGCCTGCTGAGGTCCTCGTTGGTCGTGATGGCCACGAGCACGTCCCTGCCCTGGCCGAGCAGTCCGTCGGTCAGGTTGAGCAGGCGTGACAGGCCCTGCCCCGTCGACTGCTTGGCCTCCGCGCGGATCAGTTCGTCGCAGTCCTCCAGGACGAGCAGCCGCCAGCGGGGCTCGTCGTCCTCGCCCGGGCCGTCCCAGCCGACGGCGACGTCCATCAGGTAGCCCGGGTCGTTGAACAGCAACTCGGGGTCGAGCACGCAGTCGACCTGGCACCAGGACGCCCACTCGCGCGCGAGCGTGCGCAGGAGCGTCGTCTTGCCGGTGCCGGGCGGGCCGTGGAGGAGGACCAGCCGGCCCGTCACGCCGGCCGCGGTCGTCGCCATGAGGGCGTCCAGGCGGCCGACGGCGGCCGTGGGGTAGTTCTGCCTGATCTCCTGCCAGGAGGAGGTCGTGATGGGCTTGGCGGAGCGGTGCGGCCCGTGGCTCGACCTCCACCAGAAGCCCATCCGCACGTGGTCGGCGTCGGGGGCCGCCTCCTCCGCGTCCCTGGTCGCCTGCTCCAGGACCGAACCGGCCAGCTCCTCGCTCACCGCCGTGGCGGTGAGCGTCGCCGACCGGTTGGCGCCGCGGACCACCCGCAGCGTCCATCCCTCGCCCGCGATCAGCCGGGTCTCGTACCCGTCGGTGTGCTGGGCGACGCGCAGCAGCCGGCCGCCCTCGGCGGTCAGCGGGGCGTCGGCGCGGACCCGGCCGAGGCTGGTGGTGCGCGACCAGGGCTGCTCGCCGGTCGCGAACGGCGACAGCGCCATGGCGTCGATCACGTCGGCCGGGCTGTCGGCGTCGTCGAGCCAGATCCGCATCGGCACCGGCGGCGGGGGCTCGGAGTGAGGAGAGAAGTCGACCTCCTTGACAACGGACATACAGTGATGATCTCGACGTACGACTCGCTCTGTCGAATGGATTTATGGGCCTATTCAGTTTGCTTGCCGTTTAAGCACTTTCATATGGGCAAAAGGCGGTAGCTGTTGGGGCGTTACCGCTACGCTCGGTGTCCAGTCGTACGGTTTTCAACGGAGAGCACTGTGGCCATCGATCTCGTGTCCCGCGCTGAATGGGGCGCGCGTCCTCCCCGGGGCTCGTACTCGTCGCTGACCTCCACGCGCGGCGTGAAGGTCCACTACACCGGCGGCCGGGTGGACCCGGGCATCGTCGCCGACCACGCCAAGTGCGTGGCGATGGTGAAGTCCATCCAGAACTTCCACATCGACGGCAACGGCTGGGTCGACATCGGGTATTCGATGGTGGCCTGCCCGCATCGGAAGGTCTTCGTCGGGCGCGGGCCGGGGCACCTGCCCGCCGCCAACGGCCCCGGCCTGAACTCCGGCCACTACGCCGTGCTCGGTCTCGTCGGCAACGCCGGCCTGGTCCAGCCGACCGACGGCATCCTGCACGCGATCCTGGACGCGGTGGAGTATCTGCGTGCCAAGGGCGGCGCGGGCAAGGAGATCAAGGGCCACCGCGACGGCTACTCCACCGACTGCCCCGGCGACCCGCTGTACGCCTGGATCAAGAAGGGCGCGCCGCGCCCCGGCACCACCCAGCCCCAGCCTGAGCCCGAACCGGAGCCGGAACCCCAGCCCACCCAGAAGTGGCCCGGCCGCCTGCTCAGGTATCCGCCGGTGATGCGCGGCGACGACGTGCGCACCTGGCAGGCCCGGATGAGGGAGCTCGGCTACGACATCGTCGTGGACGGCGCGTACGGGCCGGACTCCCAGGACGTGTGCCGCAGGTTCCAGAAGGACCGGCACCTCGACGTGGACGGCGTCGTCGGCCCGGAGACCTGGAACGTCGCCTTCGCCACGTCCTGAGAAGCCCGGCTCGGGGCCGGGGAGGACCACGCCCGACGGTCCGACGGCATCGAATCGAGTCGCCGGACAAGGTCGGCGCAGTCCGGATGTTCCCGCCGCATGCGCTGGCGGCTGCCGATCGTGGAATCGCTGACACATCCCATGTGCCAGGCATCCGACGCGGTCTGAAAGTTGCATCACGGCCGGGGTGCCTCGGCTGGATCGGCTGTAGTGGAACCGCATGCCCGAAGTGATCCCATCTCCGCTGCGCCGCGAGCCTTGACAGGAGGAACCCCGGGGCTTACGTGTGATGTCCGGACCTGTCGTCGAATCGATACGACATCCTCTCACCAGGAGACAGCGTGCCCCCTACGAAGCGGAGCGATCCCTCCTCTCGTCCTCGACGTCCGGCGAGCAGGTGGCCGGCTGTGCTGGCGGCCTTTCTGCTCGCGATGACCGGGGCTCAGCCGGCTGTGGCGGCACCGCGGTCTGCGCCGTCGGAGTCCACCGCGACGGTCGCCGCCGCCGCTGGGGATGTCGACGGCGTCACCGCGGGCAACGCCGCGATCGCCTCGGTCGATCTCGCCGGGACGTGGAGCTTCACCCCGGCGGGCCGGTCGACGACGTCGATCAAGGTGCCCGGAGGCGGCTGGTACAAGCAGGGCTTCACCGATGTGTCCCAGGCGGTGTACTCGCGTACGGTGACGGTGCCGGACTCGGGGCAGCCGCAGTCGACGTGGATCGAGTTCGGCGCCGTGAACCACCAGGCGACCCTGTCGGTGGACGGCCGGGTGGTCGCGACGCAGACCACGGCCTTCACCCCGTCGAAGTTCGACATCAGCGCCTACGCCGCCCCGGGCACCACCCATACGATCAGCGTCGACGTGAAGGGCCGCGGCGCGCTGAAGAACCCGGCGAACGGCAAGTACATCGTGCCCGTGGCCGCCGACTGGTCCGAGGCGGTCCCGCAGGGCATCTACCGCTCCGCGTTCCTGCGGGTGTATCCGGCCGTGTACGTCAGCGACGCGTTCATCCGCACGTCGGTGGCGAATCAGACCCTCGGCTACGACGTGTGGGTGACCAACACCTCGGGCAGCGCTCGATCGGTGACGCTGACCGGCGAGCTGTCCTCGGACGGCGGCGGGACGTTCGATTACCCGGCGCTGCCGTCCCGCACCGTGACCGTGGGGGCGCGGTCGACGGCCAAGGTCACGGTCGATTCCGTCGCGTGGAACCTCGGCACCGCCTCGTACTGGTGGCCGAACGTCCCCTACCGGCAGGGGTATCGGGCCCAGCTTCACCGTCTCAAGGTCCACGCGGCGACCGACGACGGCCGGACAAGCGACGCGACGTACCGGTTCGGGTTCCGGGAGACCACCCAGAACGGCGAGTACTACTTCATCAACGGCGTCCGGGTGAACTTCCGCGGTGACAACCTGCAGGGTGCGGACTACGACCGGGTCGACTACGGAGGCAAGGGCGACGCCTACGACACGCTGCCCGGCTTCCTCCCGCCTTCGGCGGGCAACGGCGGCTGGCCGCAGGCCGTGGACAACTACCAGCGGCTCAACTACAACGTGGTGCGCATCCACCAGGAGCCGGCCAGCCCGTACATGCTCGACGTGGCCGACGAGACGGGCCTGATGATCATCGACGAGACCGGCGTCCGCGGCAGCGCGCAGGACTTCGTCGCAGGGCACGACCACATGGTCGCGCACGCCCGCGCACTCACGGTGCGAGACCGCAATCACCCCGCCGTCATCCGCTGGAGCCAGGCCAACGAACCGACCTTCGGCAACGACTCCGAGCAGTTCGAGCAGGATCTCTACGCGGCGATGAACGGCAACGACGGCACCCGCCCGGTCAGCCTCGACGCCGCGCCCGGCGCCGACTCACCCAGCCGGTACCCGAACATGAGGTACGGCAACTTCGCGATCTTCGCGCACTACCTCGACGGCGTCGGACAGTACGGGGAGCGGCTGGCTCCCGTGTCCGGCCGGCCCGACGGCGAGGGCGAGTACGTCTGGAACAAGTGCAACACCAAGCAGGGCTTCATGTGGTTCGCCACGGCGACGGCCGCCAAGCGGGGCAAGGACGCCGCCGACCTGCGCCCGTACACGCTGCTGTCCGCGTGGGCCGGTTTCGTGCCCGGCGTGCGTACGACGGACTTCGTGCCGGAGGAGGGCGGCCATCCGCTCTACGGTGCCGACAACCTGTCCGATCCCTGGAGCAACCCCCAGATCCAGCGCGTCCAAGCCGCGTTCAACCCGGTCGCGGCGATCGACCTGCCCTACTGGTCGGCGTCCGGGGTCTCCGACGCCAACGGCGACTTCCCGCTGCCGCAGGCCGTGAACACCTACGCCTACAACGCCTCCGTGACCCGCGACATCACCGTCTTCAACGACGACCTGCGCGACACCTCCGTCGGATTCTCCTGGTCGGCGCGGCTCGACCGGCCCGACGGCCCCGTCGTCGCGTCGGGGCAGACCACACTGAACATCCCACTCGGCTCGCGGGTCACCCAGCCGGTCACCTTCACCACACCGGCGAGCGGCTCACGCGTGTACCTGCTCCTGACGA
Organism: Microbispora sp. NPDC046973; assembly: GCF_040644495.1. Taxonomy (NCBI): domain Bacteria; kingdom Bacillati; phylum Actinomycetota; class Actinomycetes; order Streptosporangiales; family Streptosporangiaceae; genus Microbispora; species Microbispora sp. NPDC046973. The sequence goes on from NZ_JBEYWQ010000023.1 coordinate 24,097, forward strand.
CCACCAAGTCGGGCGCCACGACGTTCACCGACGCGGTCGAGTACTTCACCCTCGGGTCCGGTTCGGGCGGCCCGGTGTCCGGCGCGGCCTACCGCATCGTCAACCGCAACAGCGGCAAGCCGCTCGCCGTGGCCGGCGGCTCCACCGCCGACGGCGCCAAGGCCGTGCAGCAGACCGGCGCCGCCGCGTGGACCGTCACCAGCGGTCAGGGCGGTGCGTACACCCTGCGCTACGTCCCCACCGGCAAGGTCCTCGACGTCAACGGCAGCAGCACGACTCAAGGGCTGCAACTGCAGCAGTGGACCGCCAACGGCGGCGCCAACCAGCTGTGGTACCTGCGGCCCACCGGCGACGGCTATTACACGATCGTCAGCTACAGCAGCGGGCTGTTGGCGGACGTGTACGGCGCGTCGACCTCCGACGGCGCCCAGGTCGTGCAGTGGAGCGCCAACGGCGGCGCCAACCAGCAATGGCAGTTGGTCCCTGCCTGAGACCACCCGGGGACGGCCCGGCCACGGCGGCCGGGCCGTCCGCGTTGTCCACAGACCGGGACCCCGGGGCCCCGAGGCCGGGCCGGTGCATTTAGCATCCGGTTCATGACGGTGCCGCCTGTTGAACTCGACGATCTCGCCGATCCCGCAGCGGGATTCCCGCAGGCCACGCGGGAGCAGTGGAGGACGCTCGCGGCCGAGGTGCTGCGCAGATCCGGCTGGGACGGTTCGCCGGACGAGGCCGAGGCCGCCCTGACCACCATGACCTATGACGGCGTGGCGGTCGCCGCGCTGTACGACGCCGCCGACCTGCCGGCCGCGCCGCGGACGACGCGCGCACCGGGCCCGTGGGACGTGCGCCAGCGGCACGCCGACCCCGATCCGGCCGCGACCCGGGAGGCGATCCACGCCGACCTGGAGAACGGCGTCACGTCCCTGTGGCTCGACTTGAACGCGATCGACCCGGCCGCGCTGCCGGCCGTGCTCGACGGCGTCCTGCTCGACCTCGCCCCGGTCGTCCTCGACGCCGGCCCGCGTACGGCCGAGGCGGCGGAGACGTTCCTGCGCCTGATAGAGGGGATGGCCGGGGGGACGGCGCCGCCCGGGGGCAACCTGGGCGCCGACCCGATCGGGCTGGCCGCCCGCACCGGCGCCACCGTGGACACCGGCGCCACCGTGGACACCGGCGCCGCCGTGGCGCTCGCCCGCCGCTGCGCCGCGGATCACCCCGGCCTGCGGGCGATCACCGTCGACGCGCTGCCCTACCACGACGCGGGCGGCGCGGACGCCGAGGAACTCGGCTGCTCGGTCGCGACCGGCGTCGCCTACCTGCGGGCGCTGACCGGCGCGGGCCTGACGGCCGAGCAGGCGTTCGGGCAGCTCGAGTTCCGCTACGCCGCGACCGCCGACCAGTTCCTCACGATCGCCAAGCTCCGGGCCGCCCGGCGGCTGTGGGCGCGGGTCGCCGAGGTCACCGGGGTCGCCGGGGAACCCGGCAGGCAGCTTCAGCACGCGGTCACCTCGTCGGCGATGATGACGGTCAGGGACCCCTGGGTGAACATGCTGCGCACGACCGTGGCCTGCTTCGCGGCCGGGGTGGGCGGGGCGGACGCGGTCACCGTCCAGCCGTTCGACGCCTGCCTCGGACTGCCCGACGCGTTCGCCCGCCGCATCGCCCGCAACACCCAGTCGCTGCTGGTGGAGGAGGCGAACGTCGCCCGGGTGGCCGACCCGGCCGGCGGCTCCTGGTACGTGGAACGGCTCACCGACGACCTCGCCTCCCGGGCCTGGGAGTGGTTCCGGGAGATCGAGCGGGCCGGCGGCATGGCGGCCGCGCTGGAGCGGCTGGTCCCCGAGCGGCTGGCGGCGACCCGGGCCCGGCGCGCGGACAACCTCGCCCACCGCCGCGACCCGATCACCGGGGTCAGCGAGTTCCCCGACCTCAAGGAGAGACCGGTGTCCCGGCGGCCCGGCCCCGGGCTCGCCGTCACCTCCGGCGGCGTGTCCGGCGGGGGACTGCCGGTGATGCGCTACGCCGAGGAGTTCGAGGCGCTGCGCGACCTCGCCGACGCCCAGCCGAGCCGGCCCACGGTGTTCCTCGCCACGATCGGGCCGGTCGCCGCACACACCGCGAGGGCGACGTTCGCCGCCAACCTGTTCGCCGCGGGCGGCGTCACGACCGTCACCAGCGGCCCGGGCACCGACCCGGCCGCGATCGCCGCGGCCTTCCGCGACTGCGGCACCCCCGTGGCCTGCCTGTGCTCCAGTGACCGGCTGTACGGCGAGCACGCGGCCGCGGTCGCCGCGGCGCTGCGGGAGGCCGGGGCGCGCAAGGTCTGGCTGGCGGGGAAGGGGGAGTATGAGGGGGTGGACGCCACCCTGTACGCGGGCTGCGACGCGCTCGGGGTGCTCCGCGCGACGTTCGACGATCTGGGAGTGGACCGATGATTCCGGATTTCTCGGAGATTGACCTGGGATCGGGCGCCGCGGAGGCGGACGTCCCCGGCGGCCCGGCCCGGGAGAGTCCTGCGTGGGAGACGCCGGAGGGCATCACGGTCAAGCCGTTCTACACGGCGGCCGACCTGGAGGACGGTCCGTCCCTCGAGACCTACCCGGGCATCGCGCCCTTCCTGCGCGGCCCCTACCCGACGATGTACGTCACCCAGCCGTGGACCATCCGGCAGTACGCCGGGTTCTCCACGGCCGAGGAGTCCAACGCGTTCTACCGGCGCAACCTGGCGGCCGGGCAGAAGGGCCTGTCGGTCGCCTTCGACCTCGCGACCCACCGGGGCTACGACTCCGACCACCCCCGCGTCGCCGGCGACGTCGGGATGGCGGGCGTGGCGATCGACTCGATCTACGACATGCGGCAGCTGTTCGACGGGATTCCGCTCGACCGGATGAGCGTGTCGATGACGATGAACGGCGCGGTGCTGCCGATCCTGGCGCTCTACATCGTCGCGGCCGAGGAGCAGGGCGTGACGCCCGACAAGCTGGCGGGGACCATCCAGAACGACATCCTCAAGGAGTTCATGGTCCGCAACACCTACATCTACCCGCCGGACCCGTCGATGCGGATCATCTCCGACATCTTCGAGTACACCTCCAGGAAGATGCCGAAGTTCAACTCCATCTCGATCTCCGGCTACCACATCCAGGAGGCCGGGGCGACCTGCGACCTGGAGCTCGCGTACACGCTGGCCGACGGGCTGGAGTACCTGCGCGCCGGGGTGCAGGCGGGGCTCGACATCGACGCCTTCGCGCCGCGTCTGTCGTTCTTCTGGTGCATCGGCATGAACTTCTTCATGGAGGTCGCCAAGCTCCGCGCCGCCCGGCTGCTGTGGGCCCGCCTGGTCAAGGGCTTCAACCCGGCCAACCCCAAGTCGCTGTCGCTGCGCACGCACAGCCAGACCTCCGGATGGTCGCTGACCGCGCAGGACGTGTTCAACAACGTCGTGCGGACCTGCGTCGAGGCGATGGCGGCCACGCAGGGGCACACCCAGTCGCTGCACACCAACGCCCTGGACGAGGCGCTGGCGCTGCCGACCGACTTCTCCGCGCGGATCGCCCGCAACACCCAGCTCCTGCTCCAGCAGGAGTCGGGCACCTGCCGGGTGATCGACCCGTGGGGCGGCTCCTACTACGTCGAGCGGCTGACCCGGGAGCTGGCGCGGGCGGCCTGGGGCCACATCCAGGAGGTCGAGCGGGCCGGCGGCATGGCCAGGGCCATCGACCAGGGGCTGCCCAAGATGCGCATCGAAGAGGCGGCGGCCCGCACCCAGGCCCGCATCGACTCCGGCAGGCAGCCGGTGATCGGCGTCAACAAGTACCGCCCCGAGGCCGACGAGCCGATCGAGGTGCTCAAGGTCGACAACACGGCCGTGCGCAACCAGCAGATCGACAAGCTCCGCAGGCTGCGCGAGGAGCGCTCGGCCGCCGCCGTCGACGAGGCGCTGGAGGCGCTGACCAAGGGCGCGGCCGGCGGGGAGAACCTGCTGGAGCTCGCGGTGAACGCCGCCAGGGCCAAGGCCACGGTCGGGGAGATCTCCGACGCGCTGGAGAAGGTCTTCGGACGGCACGCCGCGCAGATCCGTACGATATCGGGCGTGTACCGCACGGAGGTGGGCGGCGCCGCGGACCGGGTCCGGGAGGCGTGCGCGCGGTTCGAGAAGGCGGAGGGCCGCCGGCCACGCATCCTCGTCGCGAAGATGGGCCAGGACGGCCATGACCGGGGCCAGAAGGTGATCGCGAGCGGCTTCGCCGACCTCGGCTTCGACGTCGACGTCGGCCCGCTGTTCCAGACGCCCGAGGAGGTCGCCCGGCAGGCCGTCGAGGCCGACGTGCACGTGGTCGGGGTCTCCTCGCTGGCGGCCGGGCACCTGACGCTGGTGCCCGCGCTGCGGCAGGCGCTCGCCGACCTCGGCGCGGAGGACGTCATGATTGTGGTCGGCGGGGTGATCCCCCCTGGCGACGTCGGCGAGCTGCGGGCCGCGGGCGCCTCGGCGATCTTCCTGCCCGGCACGGTGATCGCCGACGCCGCCCTCGAACTACTGCGCGAGCTGTCCGCCCGGCTGGGTCATCGGTGATCGCATCGGTGATCGAGGACTACGTCAAGGGCGTGCTGTCGGGCGACCGGCGGTGGACCGCGCGGGCGATCACGCTGGTGGAGTCGACCAGGGCCGATCACCGGGAGATGGCGCAGCGGCTGCTGGTCGAGCTCACCCCGCATGCCGGCAAGGCCCGCAGGGTGGGCGTGTCCGGAGTGCCCGGGGTCGGCAAGTCGACCTTCATCGAGGCGCTCGGCACCCATCTCACCGGGCAGGGGCACCGGGTGGCCGTGCTGGCCGTGGACCCCTCGTCGCGGCGCTCGGGCGGCAGCATCCTGGGGGACAAGACCCGGATGGCCAGGCTGTCGGCCGATCCGAACGCCTTCATCCGGCCGTCCCCCACGGCCGGGACGCTCGGCGGCGTGGCGAAGGCCACCAGGGAGGCCATCGTCGTCGTGGAGGCGGCGGGCTACGACATCGTGCTCGTCGAGACGGTCGGGGTCGGCCAGTCGGAGACCGCGGTCGCCGACATGGTCGACACCTTCCTCCTGCTCACGCTCGCCCGCACCGGAGACCAGCTCCAGGGCATCAAGAAGGGCGTGCTGGAGCTGGCCGACGTCATCGCGGTCAACAAGGCCGACGGCGAGCACGAGACGGCCGCACGCAAGGCGGCACGCGAGCTGTCCGGGGCGCTGCGGCTGCTGCGCTCGGCCACGCCCGTGCTGACCTGCAGCGGACTCACCGGTGCCGGGCTGGAGGAGCTGTGGGCGCACGTCGTGCGCCACCAGGAGGGCGCCGACCTCGCCGCCAGGCGCAGCCGCCAGCAGGTCGAGTGGACGTGGGCACTGGTCAGGGAGCGGCTGCTGGCCATGCTCCACGACGCCACGGGGGAGATCGCGCCGGAGATCGAACGGCAGGTCCTCGACGGCACCCTCACACCGGCGCTGGCCGCCGACCGCATCCTGGCGGCCTTCCTGCCGACCGAAGACCAGATGGACGCCTCTCATGACACCCGGGGGATCACCTTTCCTCCCGGGTGAGAAAGATCGCTACCCGTGTGACCGGGAATGCACTGTTGCACGTTTTCCCGCGCCGAAACCGTGCCACCATGTGGCCGCTTTCGATTACGGGGAGGTGCGATGAACCACGATCCGATGATGCCGCCGCAGGTGGAGCGCGCTCTGCGGGAGTACCGCGCGTTACTGTCCGCACACGGGATCACCTGGGGAGAGCCGCCGCTGGGCTACGTCCGGATGATGCCGTTCCTGCGGTTTCCCGAGGAGGCCGACCGGATGAGCGTCAGGCCCGACCTCGACGCGGAGTTCCGTGACACGCTGGACGGCCAGGTCCCCCGGGGCCTGGTGGCGCTGCGGCTGACCGCGGACGGCGACCGACTGAAGCACCGCCTGGAGCACGGCCCGGCCCGGCCGCTGCTGTCCCCGGGGCCGGCGTCCGTCATCCTGCTGGTCGACTCCGCGCTGCCGCACCCGGTGGAGGTGGCGGCCGACGGCGTGCCGTACGGGATCGCGGCGGGCGGGGCCAAGCTCCTCGACGTGACGACCGCGACCGTGCTCACGGTGGACGGCGAGGAGGTGGACCTGTCGGGGCTGACCCGGCCCGCGCCCGCCGCGCGGCTGCGGTTGCGGGCGGGCTTCCCGTGCCGGTGGAGCGTCACGTCGTCCGACGGCCAGGGGTGGTATCCGGAGGGAGTGCCGGAACGGCGCGACAACGACGACATGCCGTTCTTCCACGGCGACGACATCGTGCTCGCCGTGCCCTGCGAGCCGGTCACGATCCGGGTCACGCGCGGCATGGAGTACGGCATCGCCGAGACGACGGTCGTCCCCAGGACGGGGGAGGAGACGCTGGTCGGGCTCGCGCCGCAGCGGCTGTACGACGCCGCCGCCCGCGGCTGGTACGGCGCCGACCTGCACGTCCACATGAACTGGGCGGGCGACCTCGTCGCCGCCCCGGCGGAGGCGGCCGCCGCGCAGCTCGGCGAGGACCTGCATCTGCTCAACCTCGTCGCCGGGAACGTCGCGGGCGACCGGGTCTACGACCGGGAGGCGCTCCAGCACTGGGCCGGGCGCGACCTGCCGTGGTCGGACGCCGGGCACGTGGCCCGGATGGGCGTGGAGTATCGCAACGACCTGTTCGGGCACGTCCACGTCTTCGGCGTGGCCGCGCCGCCCGCCGTCTACCACACGGGCTTCGGCGCCGACGCCGACTGGCCGCCCAACGCGGCGGTCTGCGGCGACCTGCGGGAGCCGCGCGCGGTGCTGGGGTACGCCCACCCCTTCCACGGCCCGGTCTCCTCACCGGAGGACGTGGCCGCGAACGGGGCGAGGAACTGCACCGGCCGCGCTCTGGTGGTGGACGCCGCGCTCGGCCTGGTCGACGGAGTGGAGGTGCTGCACTTCAGCGACCTGTCGCCCGCGCCGGGAACCGCCGAGGTCTACCGGAGGCTGGTCGGCGCGGGCAACCGGCTCGCCGCGCTCGCCGGCACCGACACCATGCTGTCGTTCACCCGCCAGGACACGGTCTCCAGCCCCCCGGGCTGGGAGCGCGTCTACGCCCGCGTGGACGGGCCGCTCAGCGCCGAGTCGTTCGCCGAGGCCGTGCGCCGGGGCCGCACGTTCGCCACCACCGGCCCCTGGCTGGAGCTCACGGTGGACGGCCTGGGGCCGGGGGAGACGCTCGGCCTGGAGGGCGGCGAGATGGTCGAGATCCGGGCCAGGGCCGTCGGGCCGGAGGTGGAGCACATCGAGATCAGGACCGCGGCCGGCGTGCTCGCCGAGGGGCCGGGCCAGGAGATCACCGCGTCGCTGTCCGTGGCGGACGCCACCTACGTGGTCGCCGTGGTCCGCGGCGGCCCCCATCCGCGCTCCCCGCGCGGGCGCGCGTACGCCCACACCAGCCCGGTCTACCTCGACGTGCGCGGACGGCACGTGGCGAGAGAGGAGGACGTGCGCTGGTGCCTGCGCTGGCTCGACCTGCTCGACGAGCTGGTCAGGGGCAGGGCGCGGCTGCGGACCAGGGCCCAGCTTCGCGACCACCTCGACCTGATCGAGAAGGCCAGGGCGGTGTACGAGTCGCGCCTGTGACGATCGGTAGTGATCAGCGGTAGGTGATCAGCGGTAGCGGCGGGTGGCGCCCAGATAGGGCAGGCACACCAGGGCCAGCCCCGCGCAGACGGCGAGCGCCACGGGCGGGCCGACCGGAAGCAGGGCGCCGGCCAGCGCCGTGCCGAGGCCGATCCCGGCGTACAGGGCCGAGGAGTTCAGGCCGACGACCACGGCGGTCTCCCCGGGCGCCGCGTTGATCAGCCGGACCTGCTGCGCCGGGGTCTGGAACCAGGTCGCCGCGCCCCAGGCCGTCATCAGCACGGCGGCCAGCGGCAGCCAGTGCGTGCCCGCCCCGGCCGCCCAGGCGGAGACCGCCAGCGTCCCGGTCAGCACGGTGAACCCCACGGCCTGCACGGGGATGGGGCCGTGCCGGTCCACCATGGCGCCCGCCACCAGGTTGCCCGCGACCGCGCCGACGCCGTACAGGAACAGCAGCCAGGTCTCCGCCCGCACCCCGGCTCCCAGTGCGTGCATCACGGGAACGGCGAAGGCGTAGAGCCCGTAACTGGCGGCCAGTCCGAGCACGGTCAGCGGCAGCACGGCGACCACCCCGGGCTGCCGCAGCGCCGCCAGCCGCTCCCGCAGCGGGATGCGCGGATTGCCGGGCAACGCGGGCATCGCGGCGAACACGCCCAGCGCGCAGACCCCGCACAGCGCCGCGACCAGGCCGAGCGCGGCTCGCCAGTCGAGGATCTTCCCGGCCAGGTTGCCCAGGGGCACGCCGAGGGCGGTGGCGACGGTCAGGCCGCCGACCACCACGGCCAGCGCCCTGGCCCGCTGCGCGGGCGCGACCAGCGACGCGGCCACCGCGCCCGCGTTCGGGGTGAACGCGGCCGCGCCGGACGCGGCCAGCACCCGCGTGACCATCAGCGCGCCGAAGTCCGGCGCCAGCGCCGAGGCGAGGTTGGCCAGGGCGAGCACGGCCAGGGCGCCGACCAGCAGGGCCCGGCGCGGCACGCGGGCCAGCGCCGTGGCCAGGACGGGCGACAGCACGGCGTAGGCGATGGCGAACGCCGTCGCCGACTGCCCGGCGGTGCCCTCCGTCACGCGCAACGAGTGCGCCATCGCGGGCAGGAACCCGGCAACCACGTACGCGTCGGTCCCGACCGCGAACGTCCCGAGGGCCAGCACGAGGGCCGAGTTCAGTCCTCGCGGCGCGGCCTCACGCCGGCTAACGGGGATATGCAATGTCCCGGTTTTGTCCATGAAAACGCTCCGTGCCAAAGTGGGGGATCAGTCGGTCATGCGGCCGTAGTTGCGGCGGGTGCGCGCCGCACCTGCGGGGGCCTGCTCCATCAGGTCGGCGATCGTCCGGCCGGCCAGTTCGCGCCGCCACGCCAGCTCCGCCCGGCGCATGAGCCCGGAGATGCCGCAGGGCCGGTCGAACTCGGGGCCGGCGTCACGCCCGCTCACGCCACGCTTGCGGATCTCCGTGCAGCGGAACGCTTCGAGCGGCCCCTCCACCGCGGTGACGACGTCCATCACCGTGATCCGCTCGGGTGGCCGGGCGAGCGACCAGCCGCCCCGGACGCCGGGGGTGGAGACGAGGATCCCGGCGCGGGCGAGTGGCTGCAGCCGCTTCTTCAGGTACTCCTGCGGCAGGTCGAACCAGGCGGCCAGCCGGCGGATCGACACGGGGGCCTGATCGTCGAGCCAGCCCAGCGTCACACAGCAGTGCAGTCCCCACTCGACGCCCTCGCCCATCCGCATAACCGGGACTATACACATCCCGGTTGACGTGGAAGGCGGCGGAGCGTCAGGCGAACAGCGTGCGGCCCCAGTAGTCGCCGCCGTCGACCACTCCGGGCGGGCAGGCGAACAGGCCGCTGGAGACGTGCTTGATGTACTCGTTCAGCGCGTCCTTCTGCGACAGCATCCGCTGGATGGGGACGAACTGCTTGCGGGGATCGCGCTGGTAGGCCATGAAGAACAGGCCCGCGTCGAGCCGCCCGAGGCCGTCGGAGCCGTCCACGAAGTTGTAACCGCGCCGCAGCAGCCGCGCGCCGCCGTGGGCGTCGGGGTGCGCGAGCCGTACGTGCGCGTTGGCGGCGATCACCGGAGTTCCGTCCGGGCCCTTCTTGGCGAAGTCCGGCGCGTCGAACTCCTCGCGCCCGGTGAGCGGCGCGCCCTTGCCCTTGTCGCGGCCGAAGATGGCCTCCTGCTCGGCCAGCGGGGCGCGGTCCCAGGTCTCGATGTGCATCCGGATCTTGCGGGTCACCAGGTAGGTGCCGCCGTCCATCCAGGCCGGGCCGTCGCCGGGCGCGGCCCACAGGTGGTCGCGCAGCATGGCCGTGTCTTCGAGCTTGAGGTTGTTGGTGCCGTCCTTGAAGCCCATGAGGTTGCGCGGCGTCGCCTGCGCCCGCGAGGTGGACGAGGTGCGCCCGAACCCGAGCTGCGAGTAGCGGACGGAGACCTTGCCGAAGCCGATCCTGGCGAGGTTGCGGATGGCGTGCACCGCCACCTGCGGGTCGTGCGCGCACGCCTGCACGCAGATGTCCCCGCCGGAGATCTCGGGCTGCAGGTCCTCACCGGGGAAGGCGGGCAGGTCGGCGAGCGCGGGCGGCCTGCGGTCGGCGAGGCCGAACCGCTCGTCGAACAGCGAGGGGCCGAAGCCGATGGTCAGCGTCAGGCCGGAGGCGGGCAGGCCGAGCGCCTCGCCCGTGTCGTCCGGCGGCGCCTCGGGCGCCCCGCCCACGGCGCCGAACGTGCCGGCGTCCTTGCCCTGGGTCATCCGGGCCGCGGCGGCGGACCACTCCTGGAGCAGCTCCACCAGCTCGGCCTTCTTCTTCGTGATCACGTCGAACGCCACGAAGTGCAGCCGGTCCTGGGCGGGAGTGGTGACGCCCGCCTGGTGCGGGCCGTAGAAGGGCACGGGGTCGGTGGCCGAGGCCGCGTGGGCGACCGGCTCCTGCGCGAACGACCGGGTGACGACGGCGCCGGCCCCGACGGCGGCCACCCCCGCGGCGCCGAGGCCGAACAGCCGCCTGCGGCTGATGCCGCTGTGCCCCGAGTCGCCGTCCTGCGAGGTGCGCGGGCTCATCGGGCCACCACCGAGGCCACCTTGCTGATCGGCTCGGCCAGGGCGTTGATCGCGTCGGACAGCGCCTTGAGATCGTCCTTGGACAGGTCCGTGTGCAGCTTCCAGCCGTCGCCGCTGCGGTGGGCGGCGAGCGTTTTCTCGGCGTCGGCGAACTTCGCGTCGAGCGTCTTCACCAGCTCGGCGTCGCGCTCCTCCAGCACCGGGCGCAGCGCCTGGACGGCGGCCTTCGAACCCTGCAGGTTGGCGTCGAAGTCCCACAGGTCCGTGTGCGAGTAGCGGTCCTCCTCGCCGGTGATCTTGCCGGTGGCCACCTCGTCGAGCAGCCCCTTGGCGCCGTTGGCGAGCTGTATGGGGGACAGGTCGACCGTCGCGGACTTCGTCACGATCGTGTTCACGTCGGCCATCAGCTTGTCGGCGATCGGACCGTCGCCGCCGACGTCCTTCTTGACCCACAGGTCCTTCTCGATGCGGTGGAAGCCGGTCCACTCCTCGCCGTCGGCCACGTCGTTCTCCCGCGCGTCGATGGCCGGGTCGAGGTCGCCGAAGACCTCGGCGACCGGCTCGATCCGCTCCCAGTAGGTGCGGGCGACCGGGTAGAGCTCCTTGGCCTTGGCCACGTCGCCGGCCTTGACGGCCTCGGTGAACTCCTTGGTCTTGTCGAGCAGCGTGTCGGACTGGCTCTTGATGTAGCGCTTGTAACTGGCCACGGCCTCGGCGAGCTTGGCGTCGCCGGTCAGCGGCTTGTGCTCGCCGCTGACCTTGAGGGGGCCGCGGATGCCCTTGCCGGTCATCCCGGGCTTGCAGGCGGTCTCGTACACGCCCGCGGGAAGCTCCACCACGACCTCGCGGGTCAGACCGGGCACGATGTTCTCGACCTCGCCCATGACGCGGTCGCCGGCCGCGTACACGTAGAACTCGGTCACCTTCGTGCCGTTGTTGGTGATCGAGAAGGTCGAGGTGCCGGCGGCCAGGTCGGACTTCGCCACCTTGCACTCGGTGTCGGTGGCGGCCACGGTGATCTTCCCGTCGCCGGCCGCGGTCGCCTCGGTCGTGGTGCCGGCGCCCGTGGACGAGCAGGCGGTGAGGCCGGCGAGGGCCAGCGCCGCGGCGGCCAGGACGGTGGGGGTGCGCATGTCGGTGGACTCCGGTCAGGAAGCGGGCTGGGGAGACTTGGAAGCGGGGCTCGCCGGCGTCTTGGCCGCGGGCCGCAGGAACAGGATGAGGACGGGAACCAGGTAGACGACCCAGGCGACGGCCTCAAGCACGCTGGGCTGCGGGGTGATGTTGAACATCCCGCTCAGCAGGGTCGAGTACCAGGCGGTGGGGTCGAGCACGCCGCTGATGTCGAAGGCCTGGGTGCTCAGGCCGGGCACCAGCCCCGACTCCTGCAGATCGTGGACGCCATACTTGAAGATCCCGGCGGCGACCAGGACCAGCAGCAGGCCCGTCCAGGTGAAGAACTTCGTGAGGTTGATCCGCAGGGCGCTGCGGTAGAGCCCCCAGCCCAGCGCGACCGCGGTCAGCAATCCGAGCGTGATGCCGATCAGCGGGCTCGCGCTGCTGGTCGCGCCCTGGACGGCGGCGAACCACAGCAGCGCGGTCTCCAGGCCCTCGCGCGCGACGGACAGGAACGCCACCACGACCACGGCGGTGGCCCCGAGTTCCAGGGCCGCGCCCATCTTCTCCCGCAACTCGCCCGACATCTTGCGGGCCGCCGTGCGCATCCAGAAGATCATGAAGGTGACGAAGACGGTCGCCGCCAGGGACGTCACGGCGTCGAACATCTCCTGCTGCTGAGTGCCGAGGTGCGCCGCGGTGAAGGTCAGCAGCGCGCCGAACGCGACGGACAAAGCGACGGCGGCGCCGACACCGGCCCAGACCATGGGCAGCCGCTCGCGGCGGTCGCTCTTGACGAGGAAGGCCACCAGGATGGAGACCACGAGAGTGGCCTCGAGGCCCTCTCGAAGGCCGATGAGGTAACTCGCGAACACATCGTCCTCCGGACGGTCGGTAAGCCTAACCTAACTTAGGGCAGGTTCACCTTACCGACAAGGTCCCGAACCCGTGGAGCGGGGTAGGTCTTTTGTCACCTCGAGGGACGGGTGAGACTACGGCCCGCCCTCGCCGGCAAGGAGGCCGCCGGATGGCGGCCCGGTGGCGGCTCCGTGCCCGGCCGATTAATTCGGTGGCATTACTTCCCCCGCCCGCGTTACGGTGACGGACGTCCTGCCGCCGCACCCTGGAGGGTCATTTGGAGCTCTGAGGTCTCGACACCGCGCCCACGGCCGCCATCGGTGGTCCGGCGCAGCGACCTCAGGCAGACCCTCGCCTCGCGGCCCGTGCCCGCGGTGTCTCCACGGTTCGTTCGCCATTTCACCCTTGGGGATACCCGGAGCCGCCTCATGTCTTATTCCATTGTCTGTACGGATCTGTCGTTTTCCTGGCCCGACGGGACGTCCGTCTTCGAGGAGCTCGACTTCGCTTTCGGCCCCGGCAGGACCGGGCTCATCGGCGTCAACGGCAGCGGCAAGTCCACCCTGCTCAAGCTGATCGCCGGAGAGCTGACGCCGACGGACGGCTCTGTGTCGGTCACGGGGCGGCTGGGCTACCTGCCGCAGAACCTCCCGCTCGGCGCGAGCCGTACGGTGGCCGACCTGCTGGGGATCACGCCCGCGCGGGAGGCGCTGCACGCCATCGAGCGGGGCGATCTGAGCGAGGCGAACTACGACGCGGTGGTCTGGGACGTCGAGGAGCGCGCCCGGGCCGAGCTCGACCGCCTCGGGCTGACGGCGGTGGACCTCGACCGGACGGTCGCGACGCTCTCGGGCGGCGAGACCGTCATGGTCGGCCTCGCCGCGCGCTTCCTCGCCGAGCCCGACGTGCTGCTGCTCGACGAGCCGACCAACAACCTCGACCTCGACGCGCGGCGGCGCCTGTACGACGCCGTCTCGTCGTGGGCGAGGACGCTGGTCGTCGTCAGCCACGACCGTGCGCTGCTCGACCTGGTGGACCAGATCGCCGACCTGCCCGCCCGCCGCACGTTCGGCGGCCCGCTCAGCGAGTATGAGGAGGTGCTCGCGGTCGAGCGGGAGGCCGCCGAGCGGATGGTCCGCGTGGCCGAGGGCGACCTGCGCCGCCAGCGTCGCGAGCTGGTCGAGGCGCAGACCAAGCTGGCGCGGCGGGTGCGCTACGGCAACAAGATGTACGAGCAGAAGCGCGAGCCGAAGATCATCATGCAGGAGCGCAAACGCCAGGCCCAGGTCGCGGCGGGCAAGCACCGCACGATGCACGAGGGGAAGGTGGCGGCCGCCCGCGAACGGCTGGCCGAGGCGGAGGAGGCGGTGCGCGACGACGCCGAGATCCGGGTGGCGCTGCCCGCCACCGAGGTGCCGGCCGGGCGCACCGTGCTCGAACTGGACGGTCTGCGCACCGCCGCCGGGCCGATCGGCGACCTGGTCGTCCGCGGCCCGGAACGGGTCGCCCTGCTGGGACCGAACGGCTCGGGCAAGACGACGCTGCTGCGCACGATCCTGGGGGAGATTCCGCCGGGTGAGGGCTCGGTCCGGCTCAACGTTCCGGTGCGCTACCTGCCGCAGCGGCTCGACGTGCTCGACGACGAGCTCAGCCTGGTCGACAACGTGCGGGCGGTCGCACCGGCGGCGTCGGTCAACGCCGTCAGGGCCGGGCTCGCCCGGTTCCTGTTCCGGGGCGCACGGGCCGAACGGCCGGCCGGCACGCTCTCGGGAGGCGAGCGCTTCCGTGCCGTGCTGGCCTCGCTGCTGCTGGCCGAGCCCGCGCCGCGGCTCCTGCTGCTGGACGAGCCGACCAACAACCTCGACCTGGCCAGCGTGCGCCAGCTCGGGCAGGCGCTGTCGGCCTACCGGGGAGCGCTCGTGGTGGTCTCCCACGACCTGCCGTTCCTGGAGTCGATCGGCATCACCCGGTGGCTCACCCTGGGCCCGGAGGGGGTGACGTCGTCGGCATGACCCCGTGTTGACAGCGTCCGCTCACCGGCTGACAGTGTTTCGCGTGATCTCCCCCCGGACCTTCTCACGCATCGTCCCGGCCGGCGCCGTGCTGGCCGCGTCCGTCACGCTCGCGGCCTGCACGGGATCGCCCGGCGGCTCGGGAAAGGCCGCCTCCGACGAGGAGACGGCGCCGTCCGCCGCCGCCTCCGCCTCCGGGCCGCCGGCGTTGACCCCGGAGGCGTACCGGAGCGCGCTCGACGCCGCCGGCCGCCCGGCCCGCACGACGCTCGCCGCCATCGCCAAGGCGCGGACCTTCCGGTCGCTGCACCAGCGCATCAGCCGGGCGGAAAGCGCCGTGGAATCCGCGTTGGACCGGCTCGGCGGCCTGCGGCCTCCCGCGGACGTCGCCCCCGAGCACGCCGACTACGTCGCGGCGCTGCGCGGCCTGGGCGGCAGGCTCGGCTCGCTGGACGAGGACGTGACGTCGCACGCCCTGTGCAGCGGGACGGCCGTGCTGGCCAGGCTCGGCCGGTCGGGCGAGTTCACGGCGCTCAAGGCGTCCGCGGGCGACCTCGCCAAGGCCGGGGACTATCCGGTGGTCCAGATCAAGCCGCCGGCCCAGCGCGCCCGCCGCCCCGGCAACGGCACGGTGCTGCTCTCGGCGATCCGCGGCGGCCGGGGCAGCCTGACCGTGAAGAACGGCGGCACGCAGGACGGGGTCGTGACCCTCGTGCGCGGCGGTCGTAAGGCGGTCAGCTTCTACGTGCGCAAGGGGTCGACCGCGAAGGTCGCGAACATCAAGGACGGCACCTACCGCGTCTATTTCACCACCGGAGTGGACTACGACAGAGGCATCCGTGCCTTCACCAGGGACTGCGGTTTCTCCAAGTTCGACGACGCGCTGAAATTCCACACCGTCTACTCCGGCTACAGCGTGAGGTGGAGCGACTGGACGCTCACCCTCGACGCCGTGTTCGGCGGGAACGCCACCACGAGCGAGGTGGACCCGGACGCCTTCCCGGCGTGACCGGACACCGCGGACGGCACGGCGGAGGCCGCGACCCGGACCCGGGCCGCGGCCTCCGTCTGAAGCCTCGGTGAAGGGGTCAGCTGGAGAACAGCATGCCGACCCAGCTGTTGCGCCGGTGGCCGTAGTGGCCTCCGTGGTGGCCGCCCCAGGCCGGCCCTCCGTGCGCCGGCGGCGGGGGAGCGTAGTGCTGCTGGGCCCACTGGGACTCCATCCGGGTCAGCGTCTCCAGCTCGCCGTAGTCCAGGAAAATCCCCCGGCAGTTGTCGCACTGCTCGATGTGGACCCCGTTGCGGTCGAACGTCCGCATCCGTCCACGGCACTTGGGGCACTCCATGTGACGAACTCTCCCTCGGTCAGGTCTCGGCCTCCGTGGCCGCGACGATCCTCCCACAGGCGGACACCAGGGCCCCGGCGGCGTCGTCGGGCGGTTCCCCCGCTCGCGCCGCCGTGGCCACCGCCGTCGCGGCCAGTTGGACGGTCAACGCCCGGGCCGGCGCGTCGAGTTCCCGCCACGGGTCGTCCGCGGAGACGGCGGTCCCGCCGGCCGCGAGGTAGGCGGTCAGGAAACGCTCCCAGTCCCGCGGGTCGAGCAGGCCGGCGGCGTACCACGCGGCCGGGCGGGCCAGGTCCCACGCGGGGTCGCCCGCGCCCAGGTCGTCGGGGTCGATCAGCAGCCACGCGCCGTCGTGCCGGACGATCTGGCCGAGGTGCCAGTCGCCGTGCGTCAGCGTGCCGCCCTCCCGGACCGGCGGCAGCGTGGCGTACGCCGCCCGGATGGGCGCCGCGACGGGGTCGGGGACGCCTGCCGCCGCCAGGTCGGCCATCGCCCGGGGTAACCGTGACGGTCCTCCGGCGGGCGGCAGCTCCGGGGGCGCCGGCCGGGAGTGCAGCAGGGCGAGCAGCCGGCCGCCCTCCTCCCACGGGGTCGTCCCCGCGTCGACGTCGGCGATGGTCAGCGGTTCGCCGGCGGGCCAGATCGTGACGAGCCTGCCGTCCAGCCGTTCGAGGCCGAGAGGGGCCAGCATGACGCCGGGCAGGTTCGCGGCGGCGTCGAGGCGGGCGCGCAGGGCGCGTTCGTCGGTGCCGGGGGGATGGGCCTTGACGACGACGTCGCCTGCCCTGACGACGAGCACGCGGGTCTGCTTGAGCACCGTCACCGGCCCGTCGCGGCGCGCCAGCCGCGCCAGTTCCTCGATCACGGAGGACACCCTAGGGTGCCGTTATGAGGATTGGGTTTTCGGTGCCGGTGTCGGGCTCGTGGGCGACGCCGGAGAATATGAGGCGGATCGCGCGCCGCGCGGACGAGCTCGGCTACCACGGGGTGTGGACGTTCCAGCGCGTGCTCTATCCCGTCGGCAACCCGATGGGGCCGGTCTACCGGAGCGTGCACGACCCCGTCGTCGCGCTCGCCTACCTGGCGGGCGTCACCGAGCGGGTACGGCTCGGGGTGGCCGTGCTCAACCTGCCCTTCGTCTCGCCGGTGCTGATGGCCAAGCAGCTCGCCTCGCTCCAGGAGGTGTCGGGCGGCAGGCTCGACGTGGGCCTGGGGCTCGGCTGGCTGCCCGAGGAGTTCGCCGCCTCCGGCGTGCCGATGGAACGGCGGGGCAGGCGCGGCGAGGAGTACGTCGGCCTGCTGCGGCGGCTGTGGACCGAGGACGTCGTCGAGCACAAGGGCGAGTTCTACGAGGTGCCGCGCTCGCACCAGGACCCCAAGCCGGCCACGCCGCCGCCGGTCATGCTCGGCGGCACGGCCCGGGTGGCGCTGGAGCGGGCCGGGCGGATCGCCGACGGCTGGATCAGTTCCAGCCGCGCCGACCTGGGCTCGATCGACCAGCAGATCGCCATCGTCAAGGATGCGGCCCGGCAGGCGGGCCGCGACCCCGACGCGCTGCGGTTCGTCGTCCGCGGCGTCACCCGTGTCCGCCCGGAGGACGAGGGCCCGCTGACCGGGTCGTACGACAAGATCCGGCGGGACGTCGAGGCGCTCGCGGCCAAGGGCGTGACCGAGGTCTTCCACGACCTCAACTTCGACCCGGAGATCGGCAACCCCGAGGCCGACCCCCGCGACTCCATGCGCCGCGCGGAGGAGGCCCTGGAAGCCCTCGCCCCCCGGTGAGTCCACCGGTGAGCCTCACGGCCTGAAGCCTTCCGCTCCGCCTCCACTCCCGGGCGTCGTCGTTATGGGCGGACGCCCGCCGGAGCGGGCGTCCGCGAGGCGAAGCTCAGGAGCAGTTCCACCTGATGCCCTGGTAGTTCAGCCCGTTGCCCCACTTGTACGTGCGGTAGTGACCAGGGCGGACGATGTAGCAGGGACTGTCGGGCCCCACGCGCCGGACGGAGAAGGAGACGGTGTAGCCGCAGTTGTTGGTCACCTTCACGGTCTGGGTGACGTAGCCGGACGAGTGGTTGACGCGGGCACAGCTCGCGGCGCTCACGGACGCCGGGGCGGCGGACGCGGCGCCGGCCTGAGCGGCGGCGGCGACGGTCAGCAGCGCCGCCGCGGACAGGGCCAGGGCGCCGTTGCGGATCCCCCGTAGGATCATGGTCATTCCTTTCCCGAACCCCGGAGGAGCCCCTCTCCTCCGGTCTTCGGTGATTTGGATGACCGGCGGGCCGCGGATGTTCGCGGTCTCCGCGATTCGTCCCGCGACCGCTTCCGCCGGAGATCGGGGGATCAGGGGATCATGCCGTACGCGCGGGCGATGAGCTCGTAGGAGCGCAGGCGCGCCGCGCCGCCGTGGACCTGCGTGGTGATCATCAGTTCGTCGGCCCCGGTGCGCTTGCGCAGCTCCTCCAGCCCGTCCCGCACGGTCTGCGGGTCGCCGTGCACCACCGTCGAGAGCCGTTCGCGGACGAACTCCCGCTCCATCGGGGTGTACGGGTACGCCTCCGCCTCCTCCGGAGTGGGCGTACGGCCGGGCCGGCCCTGGCGCAGGCGCAGCCACGACAGCGCGCCCGGCATGGTCTGGCGCAGCGCCTCCTCGTCGGTGTCGGCCGCGACGGCCGCGACCCCGATCA
Source organism: Microbispora sp. NPDC046973 (assembly GCF_040644495.1). Classification (NCBI taxonomy): domain Bacteria; kingdom Bacillati; phylum Actinomycetota; class Actinomycetes; order Streptosporangiales; family Streptosporangiaceae; genus Microbispora; species Microbispora sp. NPDC046973. The sequence continues at coordinate 42,815 of NZ_JBEYWQ010000023.1, forward strand.
GCGCGTACGGCCGGTCGAGCACCTCCGAGGGCCGGAACGAGGAGCGGTAGAGGTCGAGCGCGGGCTCGGTGTTGGCGGCGCTGAAGTGGTGGGCGAAGGCGAACGGCAGCCCGAGCAGCCCGGCCAGCCTGGCGCTGAACCCGCTGGAGCCGAGCAGCCAGATCGGCGGCCGGCCCGTGGTCGCCGAGTCGGCGCCGCCGGGCACGGCCCGGATCCTCTCGTACGGATGGCCGGGCGGGAAGGAGCCGTCGAGGAAGCCCGTCAGCTCGGCCACCTGCTGGGGGAACTCGTCGGGATCCACTTCGGCCGAGCGGCGCAGCGCGTTCGCCGTGGCCATGTCGGTTCCCGGGGCGCGGCCAAGGCCGAGGTCGATGCGGCCGGGGTGCAGCGCGTGCAGCGTGCCGAACTGCTCGGCGATCACCAGTGGGGCGTGGTTGGGCAGCATCACGCCGCCGGAGCCGATCCGGATCGACCGGGTCGCCGCCGCGAGATGCGCGATGAGCACGGCCGGGGAGGAACTGGCCACTCCGGGCATTCCGTGGTGTTCGGCGACCCAGATGCGGTGGTATCCCCACTCTTCGGCCCGGCGGGCCAGTTCGGTGGCGTCGCGCAGCGCCTCGGCGGGCGTGGAGCCCTCGCCGACGGTCGCGAGCTCCAGGATCGACAGCGGCACCTCGGCCGTCCCGCGCGGCACCCCGCGAATGATGTCCTCGCTCATGCCACCCCCAACCTGAGGTCGCATCAGGATATTTCTGGACACGGTGAGGGATGTGCTTCGCCGTGCCGTCACCTGCCATGCTTGGACACATGAGCGAGCGAAAGCCCATCGAGTCGTGGCTGTCCGACATGGACGGGGTGCTGGTCCACGAGGGGCAGCCGGTGCCGGGTGCCGACGAGTTCATCAGGCGGCTGAAGGAGTCGGGGAAGCGGTTCCTGGTCCTGACGAACAACTCGATCTACACCCCCCGGGACCTGTCCGTACGGTTGCGCGCGGCCGGGCTGGAGGTGCCGCCCGAGGCGATCTGGACCTCCGCGCTGGCCACCGCCAAGTTCCTCGCCGACCAGCGGCCCGAGGGCTCGGCGTACGTGATCGGCGAGGCGGGGCTGACCACGGCCCTGCACGAGGTCGGCTACGTGCTGACCGACCTCGACCCCGACTACGTGGTGCTGGGCGAGACCCGCACCTACAGCTTCACGTCGATAACGCGGGCGATCCGGCTGATCGACAACGGCGCCCGCTTCATCGCGACCAACCCCGACCCCATCGGCCCCTCGACCGAGGGCTCGCTGCCGGCCTGCGGCGCGGTGGCCGCGATGATCACCAAGGCCACCGGGGTGGAGCCCTACTTCGTCGGCAAGCCCAACCCGATGATGATGCGCAGCGCGCTCAACCGGATCGACGCGCACAGCGAGACCACCGCGATGATCGGCGACCGCATGGACACCGACGTGGTCTGCGGCATCGAGGCCGGTCTGCACACGATCCTGGTGCTGACCGGCGTCACGCAGAAGGACCAGATCGACCGGTATCCGTTCCGGCCCACCCAGGTGGTCAACTCCGTGGCCGACCTCATCGACCTGGTCTGAACCTGACAGGTTCTGTCACGTACGGGTGCCATGCTGACGGCATGAACCATCGCGTCTACCTGGAAATCGGCCCCAAGAAGGTCTTCGCCTGCTCGATCGACTGGCCGGGCTGGTGCCGCATCGGCAGGACGGAGGAGGCCGCGCTCGACACGCTCGTGGACTACACGCCGCGCTTCCGGGTGATCGCCGAGCGGGCGGGGCTGGAGTTCGCGCCGGGGGACCCGGCGGTCGTCGAGCGGGTCAAGGGCGACAGCACGACGGACTTCGGCGCGATCTCCGCCATCCCGGGCTTCGACCGGGAGCCGGTGGACGCGCCGGAGGCCGCGCGTGCGGCCGCCCTGGCCCGGGCCGCGTGGGCGGTGCTCGCCGAGACGGCCGCGGCGTCCCCGGAGGAGCTGCGCAAGGGCCCCAGAGGCGGCGGCAGGGACAGGGACAAGATGGTCGCCCACGTCGTGGAGGCCGAGCGCGCGTACGCCCGGAAGATCGGCGTGCGGTACAAGCCCTTCACGGGCGAGGCCGATCTGACCGCCATGCGCGAGGACATCGCGCGGGTGCTCGAACGGCCCGCGGAGGCCTTTCCTCCCGGTGGTGAGGGCTGGCCCGTCCGGTACGCCGCCCGCCGCATCGTCTGGCACGTGGTCGACCACATCTGGGAGATGGAAGACCGCAGGCTCTAGGACAGGCGGCTAGGAGAGCGCGTCGGCGGCGCGCAGCGCGAGGGCGACGACGGCGGCGTCCTCGGGGACGCGCACGTCCCGGCCGGTGAGCTCGCGGAAGCGCGCGAAGCGGTGCTGCACGGTGTTGCGATGGCAGTAGAGGGCCGCGGCCGTGTCGGCGACCGAGCCCGAGCCGGCCAGATGGATTCGCACGGTCTCCAGCAGCCGCTCGCCCTCCGACCCGCCCAGGGCGGACAGCGGGCCGAGCACCTGCTGGGCGAGCTCGGCCGCCAGCTCCCGGCCGCCGGCGACGAAGACGTCCAGCCAGGCGTCCTCCAGCCGCCGTGGTCCCGCACCGGCCCGCGACGCCCCCGCGGCCGCCGAGGCGAGCCGTACGGCGCGGGGGACCTCCGACAGGCCGGGGACGACGGGGGAGACGCCGCAGCGCACCCCCGCGAGCGCGGCGAGGACCGACCGCGGCGGATCGGCTGCCCGGGCCGGCGGCTGCACGATCAGCACGTCGCCGGTCGGCGACTCGTGGCGGTAGCAGTGCACCCTGCTTCCTGCCGTGCCCGCGGCCATTCCCGACGCCGCCGCGCGCAGCGCCGCCCCCTCCCCGGGATGGGCGACCACGGCGAGGAGCGGCAGCGACGGGTCGAACCCGAGGACCCGGCCGGCGTCGCGCACCACGTCGGGGTTGCGGCCCTGGTTGTCCATGAGCCGGGTGAACCAGGCCCTGCGCTGGTCCTCCCGCTGCCGCCCCATCTCCAGCACCGCCCGCTGGTAGCCGGTCATCAGCCCGGTCACGTGCTGCTCCACCGCCTCCCAGACCAGGTGGGCCCCGGCGATCAGGCCGGGCAGCGCCTCCGGCGTCGCCCGCGCGTTCATGGCCTGCCAGAGCACCCGGGCGTCGAGCCGCGCGGCGGCCAGCAGCGACTCCAGCGGCACCCCCTGGCCGGCCCTGCGCTCTCCGACGCGCTCGGAGACCCCCGCCATGCCGGGGGCGACCGATCCCGTGGCGATGTGCCGCAGCAGCATGTCCAGCCCGGTCAGCGCCGTGCCCCGCAGTTCGTCACGGGAGACGGGCGGGTCGGGTGACCCGTAGGGGTCGACGAGCTCGACCTCGGCCAGCCACCCCTCGACGATGTCGTCGATGTCGTCGAGGCAGCGCAGCGCGAGCTCGGTCACCGGGGCCGGAGGGGGAGTGTTCACCTGCACAATCTAGCCGCCGATTTCCGCGACGGAATGCCGTTGGGCAAGCCCCTGGCCTGCGCCTACGGTTGACTCGCCCGCAAGGACGGGCCATCGAGCGGAGACGAAAGCGAGGGCGGACTGTGCACCTGACGCCTCGCGAGCAGGAGCGGCTCACCCTCTTCACGGTCGCGGAACTGGCGCGGCGGCGCCGGGCCCGGGGCAGGCGGCTCAACGCCCCGGAGGCCATCGCCCTGCTCTGCGACGAGATCCTCGAACGCGCCTGGGACGGCGCGTCCCTGGAGGAGGTCGTGGCGGCGGCGAGGTCGCTGCTCACCGCGGACGACGTGATGGAGGGCGTGCCCGACCTGGTGCCGCAGGTGCAGGTCGAGGCGCTGTTCCCCAACGGTACGGCCCTGGTCTGCGTCGACACCCCCTTCGGTGTGGGGGACGGGCGCGGCCCCGGCGCGGTGGAGACCGCCGACGGGGAGCTGTGCCTCAACCCGGGGCGCGACCGGGGGCGGCTCACCGTGCGCAACGAGGGCGAGCAGATCGTCTACGTCTCCTCGCACTTCCCGCTCGACCAGGTCAACCCCGCCCTGTCCTTCGACCGGGCGCAGGCGGAGGGCATGCGCCTGGACATCCCGGCGGGCACGGCGCTCGCCTTCCCTCCCGGAGTGGAGCGGCTCGTGGAGGTGGTGAAGGCGTGACGACCATCCCGAGGGAGACCTACGCGAGGATCTACGGCCCGACCACGGGCGACCGCGTACGGCTCGGCGACACCTGCCTGTGGATCGAGGTCGAGCGCGACGACACGCCGTACGGCGACGAGTTGCTGGGCGGGTGCGGCAAGACGCTGCGGGACGGGCTGCTGGCCTCGCCGCGCGCCGACAGGGAGTCGGCGCTCGACCTGGTCGTCACCAACGTCGTGCTGCTCGACCCGGTGCTCGGCGTGCGCAAGACGGCCATCGGCGTCAAGGACGGCCGTGTCGTCAGCATCGGTGTCGGGGATTTCGCGATCGACTCCCACACGGCGATCGTCACCGGCGAGGGCCTCATCGCGACGCCGGGCGTCATCGACTCGCACGTGCACCTGTCCTCGCCCGAGATCGCCCCGGCGGCGCTCGCCTCCGGCGTGACGACCGTCGTGGGCATGGGCCTCGGCGGCGTCTGGGACGTGGGCTGCAACCCCGCGCACAACCTGCACACGCTGATGAGCGCTTGGCGGGGCACCCCGATGAACGTCGCCTTCCTCGCCCGCGGCTCCTCCAGTTCGCCCAGGCTCCTTGAAGAGGCCGTGCTCGCCGGCGCCGGGGGCTTCAAGATCCACGAGGACTTCGGCGCGACGCCCCGGATCGTGGACACCTGCCTCGGGGTCGCCGAGCAGGCGGACCTGCCGGTCGCGCTGCACACCGACTCGATGAACGAGTCGGGCTACCTCGCCGACACGGTCGCCGCCACCCGGGGCCGCACGGTGCACGCCTACCACGTGGAGGGCGGCGGCGGCCACCCCGACCTGCTCAAGATCCTCTCCGAGCCGAACATCCTGCCGTCGTCCACGACGCCGACCATCCCCTACACCACCAACACGGTCGGCGAGCTGTTCCCGATGACGATGACCGTCCACCGGCAGAACCACCACATCGGCAGCGACGTCGAGGTGACCCGCAGCCGGATCAGGGCGCACGCCATCGCCGCCGAGAACGCGCTGCACGACCTCGGCGCCATCAGCATCGTCAACTCCGACTCGATGGGCATGGGACGGGTCGCGGAGACGATCCGCAGGACCTGGCAGCTCGCCCACCTGCAGGCGCTGCGCACGGGGGCGACGCAGCCGGACACCGCGCAGCCGGACAACGCGCGGGTCCTGCGTTATCTGGCCAAGCTCACACTCAACCCCGCCGTCGCCCACGGGATCGCGCACGAGGTCGGCACGCTCCAGCCGGGGCGGCTGGCCGACATCGTGCTGTGGAACCCGGCGTGGTTCGGCACCAAGCCCGAGCTCGTGATCAAGGCCGGCTTCGTCGCCTGGGGCGTGTCCGGCAGCGGCTCGGGCTCGACCCGGCTGACCCAGCCCCGCGTCTACCGCCCGTACTTCGGCGGGCTCGGCGACGCGCCGGCCCGCCTGTCGCGGATCTTCGTCGCCCACGAGGCGCTGGACTCCGCGGACGCCCGTGAGGCGCTGCCCGCGGGCCTGCGTTACGCGGCCATCCGCCGCGCGCGCGGCCTGACCAGGGCCGACATGTGCCGCAACACGGCGACGCCGCGGGTCAAGGTGTCACGGGAGCCCGGTCCCGTCCTGGTGGACGGGACCGAGGTCCACGTGGACCCCGCCACCGAGGTGCCGCTTTCCCGACTGCATCACTTCGCCTAGTCCCCCTGGTGATACGCAATTGAGTACGAGCAAGGCCCGCGGCGCGGGCATCGCCTCCTTCGTCGGCACCTCCATCGAGTGGTACGACTTCTACATCTACGGCACGGCCTCGGCGCTGGTGTTCAGCAAGCTGTTCTTCCCCGAGGCCAGCCCCACGGCGGGCGTCATGGCGTCCTTCGCCACGTTCTGGGTCGGGTTCCTGGCCCGCCCGCTCGGCGGTGTGATCTTCGGACACCTCGGCGACCGCATCGGCCGCAAGGGCACGCTCATCACCACGCTGCTCCTCATGGGCGGCGCGACGACCTTGGTGGGCGTGCTGCCCACGTACGCGTCCGTCGGCATGGCCGCGCCCGCGCTGCTGGCCGCGCTGCGCCTGGTGCAGGGCATCGCGGTGGGCGGCGAGTGGGGCGGCGCCGTGCTGATCGCCGCCGAGCACGCCGGTCCCAAGCGCATCTTCTACGCGGCGTTCGCCCAGCAGGGCTCGCCCGCGGGCTCGATCCTCGCCACCGGGATGTTCGCGCTGGTCAGCCTGCTGCCCGACGACGCGTTCCTGTCGTACGGCTGGCGCATCCCGTTCCTCGCCTCCGCCGTCCTGCTCGTGATCGGGCTCGTCATCCGGCTGCGGGTCGAGGAGTCGCCGGAGTTCGTGCGGATGCGCGAGCAGCGGGAGGTCGCCAAGCTCCCCGTCGCCGAGGTGTTCCGCACGGCCTGGCCGCTGGTGCTGCTCGGCATCGGGGCGAGCGGCGTCGGCATCGCGTCGGCGTACTTCACCAACACCTTCATCCTGTCGTGGGCCACCACCGACCTCGGCATCGCGAAGGGCACGATGCTGAACGTGCTGCTCGTCGTGGCGGTCGTGCAGTTCGTCACGCAGCCCGTGGGGGCCGTGCTCGGCCAGCGCTGGGGAGCCGCGAAGTTCATGCTGGCGGCGTTCACCGTGCTGATCGTCATGACGCCGGTGACGTTCCTGCTGGTCGGCACCGGCTCCGCGCCGCTGGCCACGCTGGGCCTCGCCCTGAGCATCGTGTTCGGCGGCGCGTCGTACGCGGCGCTGGCGGGCTTCCTCGCCGAGGCGTTCCCGGCGAGGGTGCGCTACACCGGCATCTCGCTGTCCTACCAGTTGTGCGGCGCGCTGATCGGCGGCACCACCCCGCTCATCGCCCAGGCGCTGCTGACCTGGTCGGGATCGATCTGGCTCGTCGTGGCGCAGTACATCGTGATCATCCTGCTGACGATGGCGTGCGTCGCCGGCCTGCGGCGCCGCTCCGCCGCCGCGGCGAAGGCCCGCACCGTCGCCACGGCCGCCTGAGCGACTTCGAAGGGAAGCACCATGCGTCTGGACGTCCTGTTCGTCAACGGCCGGTTCACCACCCTGGACCCCGATCGGCCCGCCGCGACCCGGCTCGGCGTGTTCGCCGGGAGGATCGCGGGGCTGGACGAGGACCTGGACGGGCTCACCGCCGACGCCGTCGTCGACCTCGGCGGGGCGCCGGTGGTGCCGGGGTTCAACGACGCCCACCACCACCTGAGCATGCGGGGCCAGCGGCTGCGCGAGCTGGACCTGCGCGACGGTCAGGTGCGGACGCTCGGCGAGCTGTACGCGAAGGTCGCCGAGCGCGCCGCGGGCCTGCCGCAGGACGCGTGGGTCAAGGGCGCGGGCTACGACCAGAACAAGCTGGGCGGGGCGCACCCGAGCCGCGAGGCGCTCGACCGGGCGGCCGGCGGCCGGCCCGTCTGGCTCCAGCACGTCTCGGGCCACATGGGCGTGGCGAACACCGCGGCGTTCGCCCGCATGGGCTTCGAACGCGTCGAGGACGTGCCGGACGTCCCCGGCGGCACAGTCGGGCGGGACGCCGGCGGCCGGCCCGACGGGCTGCTGGCGGAGCAGGCCCAGGGCCTGGCGGACGCCGTGCTGCGCCCGGTGCCGTTCGAGGACTTCGTCGAGGGCATCGCGCTGGCCGGCCGGGTGGCGGCCGGCGAGGGCCTGACCAGCTTCACCGAGCCGGGGATCGGACGCGGGCTGGCCGGCAACGGCGCCTGGGACCTCGCGGCCTTCCAGGAGGCCGTGCGGCGGGGCGTGCTGCCGCAGCGCGCCACGCTGATGCCCGGCTCGCCCAACCTGCACGACATCGGCGACGACTGGTTCGGGCTCGACCTCGGATTCCGCACCGGCATCGGCGACGAGCGGCTGCGGATCGGGCCGGTGAAGCTGTTCTCCGACGGCTCGCTCATCGGCCGCACCGCGGCCATGTGCTGCGACTACGAGGGGGAGCCGGGCAACCGGGGACTGCTGCAGGAGGACGCCGAGGCCCTGCGCGCCTTCATCCTGCGGGCGCACGCGTCGGGCTGGCAGATCGCCACCCACGCCATCGGCGACCACGCGATCGACGTGGTCCTCGACGCCTACGAGGAGGCGCAGGCCCGCCATCCCCGGCCCGACGCCCGCCACCGCGTCGAGCACTGCGCGGTGACCAGCGACGCCCAGGTGGCGAGGATCGCCAGGCTCGGCGTCATCCCGGTGCCGCAGGGCAGGTTCGTCTCCGAGCTCGGCGACGGCATGCTCGCCGCCCTCGGCCCCGAGCGCGCGCTCGGCTGCTACCGGCAGAGGTCGTTCCTGGAGGCCGGCATCGTCGTCCCGGGCAGCTCCGACTGCCCGGTGGCCGACGGCGCCCCGCTGCTCGGCATCCACGACCTGGTCAACCGCCGTACGGCGAGCGGCGTGCCGTTCACCCCCGCCGAGTCCCTCACCGCGGAGCAGGCGCTGCGCGCGTACACGATCGGCTCGGCGTACGCCGCCGGGGAGGAGCGGCACAAGGGCACGCTGTCACGCGGCAAGCTCGCCGACTTCGTCGTCCTGGGCGACGACCTGTTCGCGGTCGCCCCCGAGCGGATCAAGGACGTCGCCGTGCTCGCCACGGTCGTCGGTGGCGTCTTCGCCTTCGACGAGGCCGGTCTGTCCGCCTAGGAGCGGTGCCTGCGCTGCGGGCCGCCCGGGAGTCCGGCGCGACCGTGACACAACCATGACACGGCGCGGACGAGGCGGGGACACGGCCGGTCGACAGTGGACGGGGTCGACCGGCGGGCGTCCAGTGCTCGACGGCCGGCGGCCCCGGCGTGACCGGCAGCGAGCGAGGACAGACGATGACGACGGTGGACACGGCGGAGACCGGACAGAGCGACACCGGCCGCCGGGATCCCGGCGCGGGGACCCGGCGCGGGCGCATCCGCCGGGCGATGCGCGCCGTCTCTCGTCCGGGCCCCTGGAAGCGCGCCCCGGTGCTCGCGGCGCTGGCACTGCTGCTGGGCCTGTTCATGCTGCTGCACGCACAGATCCCGAACCGGATCGGAAACCTCGGCAGCCTGGTGGAGACCTTCCTGCCGTGGTTCGGCCTGTTCGTCCCGGTGCTGCTGGCCGGGGCGCTGTGGCGCCGCTCCGCCTCCGCGGTGCTCGCGCTGCTGGTGCCGGTCATGGTGTGGCTGAACCTCTTCGGCGGGCTGCTCGCCGGCAAGTCCCGCCCGGGCGGCGACCTCATCGTGGCCGGCCACAACGTCGGCGCGGCCAATCCCGACCCGGCCGGCACCGCCCGCGACCTGGCCGCCTCGGGGGCGGACGTGCTGGCCCTTGTGGAGGTGACCGAACAGGCCCGGGGCACGTACGAGAAGGAGCTGGCGACGGCGTACCCCTACCACACGGTGCGGGGCACGGTAGGGCTGTGGAGCAAGCTGCCGCTGTCGGGCACCCGGCCGGTCGACACCGAGATGGACTACGGGCCGCTGGCGGACACCAAGCCGGCCGGCGTCAAGCTGGCCTACAACCGGGCGCTGCGCACCACGGTGGCCACGGACCGGGGCCCTCTGGCGGTGTACGTGGCCCACCTGGGGTCCGCACGGGTGAACACCAGGGCGGGCTTCTGGACGGACTCGCGGGACAGGGGCGCGCAGGCACTCGGCGAGGCCATCGCCGCCGAGAAGAACGAGCGGGTGGTGCTCATCGGCGACCTGAACGGCACCATGGACGACCGGGCGTTCGCCGGCGTCACCTCGCAGCTGCGCTCGGCCCAGGAGGTGGCCGGGGACGGCTTCGGCTTCAGCTGGCCGGCGACGTTCCCGGTCGTGCGGATCGACCAGATCCTGGTCCGCGGCGTGAAGCCGCGGAGCTCGTGGGTGCTGCCCGCGACCGGCAGCGACCACCTGCCGGTGGCGGCCGCAATCAGCTGGTGAACCGCGCGTGACGGCCGCCTTTTGTCGGTCCCGCCCGGCACGATGACCGCATGACTGAAGCGCCCCCCATCGACGCGATCCTCGACGAGACCGCCTACGCCGAGGCGGTCCAGCTGGCGGCCGACGCGGCCGCCGCCTACTACGGTGACGGCACGTCCCCACTGGACGACGACGCCTACGACAGGCTCGTCCGCGGCATCGCCGCCTACGAGAAGGCTCATCCCGATCGGGTGCTGGAGGCCTCGCCGACGGGCAAGGTCGCGGGTGGCGCGGTCGTGGGCGACGTCCCGCACATCGTGCCCATGCTCAGCCTGGACAACGTGTTCGGGCCCGAGGAGCTGGCCGGCTGGACCGCCTCGCTGGAACGCCGGCTCGGCCGTCCGGTGACCTCGTGGTCGGTGGAGCCGAAGCTCGACGGGCTGGCGATCGCCGCCCGCTACCGCGACGGCCGCCTCGTCCAGTTGGTCACCCGCGGCGACGGGAGCGCGGGTGAGGACGTGTCGCACGCGATCGGCACGATCGCCGGTCTCCCCGGGCGGCTGGCCGACCCGGTCACCGTGGAGCTGCGTGGCGAGGTGATGATGACCGCCCGGCAGTTCGAGGAGGCGTGTGCGAAACGGCAGGCGCACGACGGCACCACGTTCGCGAACCCGCGCAGTGCCGCCGCGGGCACGTTGCGGGCGCAGGACCGGCCGTACGTGTGCGAGCTGACGTTCTTCGGGTACGGCGCGCTGCCGCTGCCCGATGACACGTCCGACCTCGCGACCCGGCTCCGGGAGCTGCCGCACAGCCAGGTGATGGACTGGGTCGCCGGGCAGGGCGTGCAGACCACCGCCGGGACGGCGGTCGCCGGGATCGTCGCGACGACCGTGGAGCGGGTGCAGCGGAGAGTCGAGGAGATCGCGGCCGCGCGCCCGGGGTTGCCGTTCGGGATCGACGGCATCGTGATCAAGGCGGACGACGCGGCGGACCAGGCGCAGGCGGGGTTCGGGTCGCGGGCGCCGCGGTGGGCGATCGCGTACAAGCTGCCCGCCGTGCAGAAGATCACGAAGCTGGTCGGGGTGGAGTGGAACACCGGCCGGACCGGCGTGATCGCCCCGCGGGCCGTTCTCGAGCCGGTGGAGCTGGACGGCTCCGTCGTGACGTACGCGACGCTGCACAACCCCTCCGACATCGAGCGTCGTGGGTTGATGCTGGGGGACAGCGTGGTCGTCTATAAGGCCGGCGACGTGATCCCGCGGGTGGAGTCCCCGGTGGTGCACCTGCGCACCGGCGACGAGCAGCCCATCGTGTTCCCGGAGGTGTGCCCGACCTGCGGCGGTGAGATCGACACGTCGCAGGAGCGGTGGAGGTGCGTGCGAGGCCGAGACTGCCGCGCGATCGCCTCGATCCGGTACGCGGTCGGCCGTGACCAGCTGGACGTGGAAGGGCTGGCCGACAACCGCATCCAGCAGATGCTGGACGCCGGCTTGATCGCCGACTTCGGCGACCTGTTCTTCCTCACCCGCGATCGGCTGCTGGACCTGGAGAGGATGGGGGAGGTGTCCACCGACAACCTCCTGAGCGCCGTCGGCAGGGCCAAGACCAGACCGCTCAGCCGGGTGTTCTGCGCGCTCGGGGTCAGGGGGACGGGGCGCTCGATGAGCCGCCGCATCGCCCGGCACTTCGGCACCATGGAGGCCATCCGTGCGGCCGACGCCGAGGCGTTCCAGGAGGTGGACGGCATCGGCCCGGAGAAGGCGCCCGTGATCGTCGCCGAGCTGGCCGAGCTGAGCGACCTCATCGACAAGCTCGTCCGCGCCGGGGTGAACATGGTCGAGCCCGGTGTGACGGCGGTGGCCGGTGACGAGGGCGGCATGACCACCCAGGCGCAGGGCGGCGACGAGCCGGGTGCTCTGCCACTGACCGGGATGACGGTCGTGGTCACGGGCGCGATGAGCGGGCCGCTGGCGGCACTGTCCCGCAACGAGATGAACGAGCTGGTCGAACGGGCCGGAGGCCGGGCGTCGTCCAGCGTCTCGGCGAAGACCTCATTGGTCGTGGCGGGAGAGAACGCGGGGTCCAAGCGGGCGAAGGCCGAATCCCTCGGCGTGCGGATCGTTTCCCCGGAGGAGTTCGCCGGGATGGTCGCACAGCTGTCGTAGGCGACGCGGTCCGGCCCGGCGTGGAGCTCGGCGAGCCGGCCGCCTCACGAGCTCTCGCCGCGTGCCGCCTCGTCGGCGAGGTCGCCGGAGAACCAGGCGTCGGCGGGGTGGAAGGGGATCCGCGCCACCAGCATGAAGCCGCCGTCAGGAGTCCCCCCTCTCTCCAACCGGCCGTTCAGGATCGCGACGCGCTCTTCGAGCCCCGCCAGGCCGAAACCCGAGTGGGGAAGCAGGCGCTGGAGGGACATCCGCGCTCGGCCCTCGTCCCTGCCGTTCACCACCGAGACGGTCACGACACCGTCGCGGGCCTCGCAGACGACACGCACCCGGGACCCGGGAGCATGCTTCCTGACATTGCTCAGCCCCTCCTGCACGACCCGGTAGCAGGCGTGCCCGACCTGGGCGGGGAGGCCGATGTCCGGCAGGTCGAAGTCGAGGCTGACCTGGGTGCCCGTGGCGGCCGCCTCCTCCACGAGGGCAGGGATCGCCCTCGCCCCCGTCGTCATCATCCGGGGCCCGTCCTCGCGCCGGAGCACCGCGAGCAGCTCGCGCAGCTCGCCGAGGGCCTCCACGCCCTTGTCCTCGATAGCGGTGGCGAGGCTACCGACCTCGGGGTCCGCTTCGTCGCGGATGATCCCCGCGTTGAGGACCATCACGGTGACCGCGTGCGTCACGGTGTCGTGCAGTTCTCGCGCGATCTTGCGGCGCTCCCGGAAGGCGGCCCGCCGCTCGCGTTCCCGCGTCCCCGCCCGCAACTCCGAGATCATCCCGCGATAGCCGCGCACCCACGTGCCGACCAGCGCGGGCAGGAAGATGAGCGCCAGCGCGCGCACCAGGCAGAGGTAAAGGAAGTCGTCCGTCCCGGGGTCCACGTAGTCGACGGCAGTGGCGGCCGCGATCAGAGGGATGGTCACCAGCTGCCAGTGACGCATCTTGCTGTCCGCCGTCATCGAGTACGCGGCGAAGGCCATGGGCACGATCTGCCCGGTGACGACGGCGCAGAGGATCGACGCGATGATCATGGGCAGTCCGGTGCGCCGGCGGATCAGCACGGTGCCCGCGGTGATCACCTCGATGGTGATCTCGATCCAATCCGGAATCGGGCCCCACAAGGAGAAGGACAGACCCAGGAGCGTCGTCGGGATGGTGAAAGAGAGGATCGCGGCCGCCAGCAGCGCGTCGACGATCTGCCGGCGGAGCGCTGTGATGAGTTCGGCCATGGACGAAGGGACGCAGGCAGGATTCAGGGTGTTTCGCACGAGAGGGCTCCTTCTGGGAGGCAACCCGACTCCGCGCCCTCGTAGCGCACGATGGTTGCTCCTCTTCACGGGAGGTCGCCCGCTGGGGCTGGGAGCCGTCTTTCCATGTACGCGGCCATCGTCCGTCCAGGGAGCCCACCTGGTTAAGGCTGTGGTCTTCCTATGAGCGTCCATCCTGGGTGTGACGCGGCCACCCAAACGCCGGTCGTCCTGACGGCCCGGAATGCTCTCGAAAATCGCCTATAAACGGCATATGCTGACAAAGTGGACCGTCAGCGACTCCTTGGAGATTTTCTCCGGGCTCGCCGCGAGGCCGCGAGCCTGGAAGACGCCGGGCTGACGCGAATGGGGCGCCGCCGTACCCCTGGACTGCGCAGGGAAGAGGTGGCCATGCTCGCCTGCGTCAGCAACGACTACTACGTGCGGCTGGAGCAGGGCAGGGAACGCCGCCCGTCCGAGCAGGTCCTCAACGCGCTCGCCCGGGTGCTGGACCTCGACGACGCCGCCACCGAGCACCTGTACGAGCTCGCCCACCCGCGGCCCCGGCCCCGGCCGGTCCGCCGGGAGGAGCAGGTCAGCCTCGGCCTGCTCCGCCTGCTGCGGCTATGGGACGCCACCCCGGCGTTCATCCTCGGCCGCTGGATGGACGTGCTCGCGACCAACGGCATGGCCGACGCCCTCTATGACGGCCTCGACCACAACGGCAACCTCCTGCGCCTGTGCTTCCTCAACCCCGAGGCACGCGCCTTCTATCCGGAATGGGAGAAGTCGGCGGCGATGAAGGTGGCGCAACTGCGCGCCACCGCCGGCACCGACCCCGAGGACCCCTTCCTGCCCCTGCTCGTGGACGAGCTGTCCGACCAGAGCGCCGATTTCGTACGGATATGGGCTCGCCACGACGTCCTGCCTCGGCGTGCGGAGCGTAAGCGCTTCCACCACCCCGTGGTGGGCGAGCTGACGCTCTCCTACGAGACCTTCACGGTCAACAGCGCCCCAGGCCAGCAGCTCGTCATCTTCCAGGCCGATCCGGGAAGCCCGTCGGAGCGGGCGCTCGCCATGCTCGCGCGCCTGCGGCCCGCGACAGGGGGAGCCGACCTTCCTGGCGGCACGGCGCCGGCCCGGTAGGCGGTCACACCCCCATCAGCCGGGACAGCCGGACGATCGCGCCGGCCGCCAGGTCCACGACCACCGGGCCGGTCGCCGCCGGCCGTACGGTGCCGTCGTCCCGCGTGAGCGTGACGGACACGGCGACCTTACGGTCGAACGTCGAACGGTCGGCGACCAGCGGCTGCACCAGGGTGACCTCGAGCGTGGGCGCGTCCGCGGGGAGGACGGCCCGCGCGACCTCGATGCCGGACACCGCGAAGACCAGTCCCACGCCGGCGACGCCCGCGGCCCGCAGGTCCACGTCCCGCCGGATGAGGACGGCCGTGTGCAGGTTCTCCAGGTAGACGTTGCGGACGACCAGCTGGGCGGGGTCCGCGGGGTCGAGCACCGCCTGCGGCACGACGGCCCCGTCCTGGACGGCGGCGGGCAGCGCGAGGTCCCCGTGGGCGGGCACGCGCGCCGGTGGGTCGAGCGGGACGCGCTGCCACCCCCCGACCGGCGGCCGCACCCAGAGGGCCGTCACCGCGGCCGCCGTGTCGGCGTCGTTGCGCAGCCCGGTCGCGGTGACCCGTACCGGCCCGCCCGGATACGGGCCGGCCAGCTCGTCCACGTCCAGGTGCACCGTGGTCGCGATCGAGGTGGAGGAGTCGCCGGTGTCGAAGACGACCTGCGAGACCGCGTCGCCCCCGCGCAACTGGGCGACCGCCACGACAGCGTCGTCGTAGTCCACGTGCAGCGCCAGACGGATGGCGTCGTCGTCCAGGACGGCGCGCAGGCCGCCCTCCAACGTGCTCGACCGCACCGACACCCCGGTCGACCCCACCGAGGGGGACGTGGGGAGCAGCACGCGGACGTCGCGCCCGCCGGCGTCCGCGCGCAGCAGCGAGTCCAGCTCGGCGAGCTCGGCCGCCGACAGGTCGGGCACGCACCGGGCTTGAAGCCGGCACGGCAGGCCCGCGTCCACGGTCGCGTCGAACACCTGCAGCCACTCCAGCTGGGGGCGGCCGGCCACGTCGCGGGCCACCCGGTAGTGGGCGGGCACGACGAGGTACGTGGCCGGCTGCTGGAGCGACTCCCACACCGAGTAGCGGTGGTCGCGGTCCAGGCGCGGAGCCGGCGCGAACCGCCGGGCCGGGACGCGGCCGAGCTGGAAGGCGTCCTGGCAGCCGACGATCACGGGCTCTCCGCTCCCGACGTCCTGCCGGTACAGGCCGGGGTTGTCGCGGCACGGCACCAGCAGCGGCAGGCGGTGCGAGCGGGTCACGGACACGCCCATGTCCATGGTGAACGACGGGGGGTCCGTGGCGAGTCCGCGGGGGTCGGGCCCTTCCGATCCCGTGGTCCCGTCGAGGATCCCGTCGCGCCGTCCGTCGAGGTCGTCGCGGAGCACCAGGCGCCGGCCGGCGCGCGGCAAAGGAAGCGGCACCCGGGCGAGGGTCAGCAGGGCCGGCAGATCCTCCGCCGGCGCCTCCGCCAGGAGGGCCGGCCCCGCCACCGCCGAGTCCGTGAGCGCCGGCTCCGTGAGCGCCTCCGTGAGCGCAGACTCCGTGAAGGGCGGCGAGACCTCGGTCAGCCGGACGGCGCCCCGCCCGGCGGTCGTGAGCTCGCCGGGGACGCGGACCTCGGTGGTCACCACGTCCGACCAGTTCGGGTGCTCCTCGGGGATCGGGTGCTCCTCGCGGAGCGGCTCCTCGAACGGCCATCCCCGGACCGGCACGATCTCCAGACTGTCCGGCCTGTCGGGGCCCTCCCCGGAGAGGGCCCACGCGGCGAGCGTCTCCTGCACGCCGACGAAGCTCGTGCTGACGATGACTCCCGCTCCGTCGTCCGGCTGGAAGCCCGGCGTGCTCAGCGCGCCGTACGCGGCCCTGGCCACGGCTCCGCTGATCTCGGCCCGGCAGTGGACGAGGCCGTCGTGCCGGTCCACGTCGACCGGGAGCTCGGTGGAGGTCGGCCGGCCGGTGTCGGCGTCCACGAACGGGATGCGCAGCCGTACGCTCACGTCCGTCCACGGGACGGTCTGGGCGCCGGCGGGCGGCGGAGGGAAGCGCAGCACGGCGGTGACCGTCGCGCTGAGGACGGGCGAGCCCTCGTCGTCGTGACCGGTGACGCGGAACAGGAACCGGAACGTGCCCTCGGAGGCGGGCACGAGCTCCGGCGCGGGCGCCCACCAGGGCGAGCCCAGCTGCGAGTCCGGCAGCAGGGGCTCGCTCCGGTCGGCCGCTCCGACGCGGGGGCCCGGCTCGTCGGCCGGGACTCCTGGCGTGTTCATCCCGGTCAGCCCTGGCTCACGACGGTGACGCCGGGATCGGTCTTCTTCGGCACCCGCACGGACAGGTCGCCGCTGCCCTCGCCGTCCGTCCAGGGCCCGATCCACTCGTCCCCGTCCTCGAACAGCGTGCCCTTGATGATCACGCGCGCCCGGTACCGGTACGCTGGCGGCCGTCCCGGCTGTCCCGTGTACAGGGCGAACCGGCGTTCCTTGTAGTTCTCCCCGGTGTCGGCCATGGTGAAGGTGAACGTCACGATCGGGCGCTCGCCGCCGTCGGGGCCCTCGCCCTTGGGCTGCACCTGCACCTCGACGATCTGGTTGCTCGCCGTCAGGTCCCGGTTGATCGAGATCGGGGCGAGCACGAGTGCGCCGGCGTTGTCGGCGCGCACGGCCACGTTCAGGCTGTCGGTGAGCGTGCCGAACGGGCCCGGGTCGAGGTCCACCTCGTTGGCCTCGACGATGATCCGGGAGAACCGGTCGTCGAGGGCGGACGGCGCCTCGTCGAACTGGATGGTGCGCCGGACGAACACCTTGTCGGGGCGCCACCCCTCCGGGGCGCCGGCGACCTCCTCCGCCTTCTTCTGGGTCTGCCGGGCGAAGAAGACCTCGCTGGTCGCGCCGCTGGCGTAGACGAGGGTCGCCGAGGAGGCGGGGGCGAGCGGGGTGGTCTCCCCGACGGGGGCGCCCTCGCCGTGCACGTCGGTCGTCGCGTCGACCTCCTGCGGGCGCGGCGGCGGCAGGAAGTCGTGGGCGGACCACGCGATCTCGCCGTTCACGCCCGGGTAGCCGATCTGGACGCTGGCGAACTTCACCGGGTCGCCGCTCACGCCGTGGTCGGGGTCCGGCCACTTGATGACGGGGCGGCAGACCGTGGTGATCTTGCGTTCCCAGTTGTCCAGGTACAGCGTGCGCAGATAGCGGCTCTTGAGCTCCGGGTGGGCGGCCAGCAGGTCGGCCACGCCGTCCACGTTGCCGCCCATCGTGCTCGGCTGCGCGTACATCTCGTCGACCTCGAAGGTGAAGGAGTTGGCGATCTCCACCCGATCCTGGCGGAAGTTGAGGTTGAACCCCGCGCCGAAGCCCCAGCCGAAGAGGTTGAGCAGCCCGCCGGACTTCGGCGGGCCCGGGTCCTGGACCTCCGGCATCGGCTGGAAGATCACTTGCTTCGCCTGGTCCAGCCACATCGCCACGAGCATGTCGATGTATTTGGTGACCATCGCCTCCTTGTTGTCCGCGCCGGGAATGGTCCGGTCCATCTCCAGCTCGACCTTGATGTCGCCGTTCATCCGCAGCGTGTTCCAGGTGGCCTTGAGGTCGACCGAGCTCCACCACCAGCTGGCGTTGGCCTGGGCCGTGAAGTGGCTGAACACCCGCTCCCAGTTGGCGGTCATGTGCAGCCGCGTGATCGGCGCCCACAGCGGCAGCGTGAGGTCGGCCGTCACCGCGATGGGCACCTCGGTGCCCAGCAGCCCCTGCTCCACCTGCGCCGCCGCGAACGTGCCGAGGTTGACGACGAACGGGTGCTCGGCGGTGGGGATGAGGGAGCCGTTTCCGGCGCCCTGGGCGGTGACGAAGAACGGGTCGCCGGCGTTGCCGCCCTGCGTGCCGTCCTGGTCGGTGATCATCAGGCGCAGGGTGGAGCTCCTGATCGGGATCGGCCGGATGTCGGCGATCGTGGACCGGTCGGCCACGCCCGGCTTGACCTGCCAGAACCGGTCCCGGCTGCCCTGCTGCATCCGTTCCAGGATCTGCTTGTGCGCGTCCCGGAGGACGCCCTCGGGCGGCGCGCCGGTCATCGCGAAGCTGAGCACCCCGCCCGAGGTCTCCCGGGTCTGCCCGGGGGCCACGCCGAGGTTCGTCTGGCCGTCCTGCACGCCGAGGAAGTGCAGGAAGCTGAGCCTGAGGTCGCCGTTC
Source organism: Microbispora sp. NPDC046973 (assembly GCF_040644495.1). NCBI lineage: Bacteria > Bacillati > Actinomycetota > Actinomycetes > Streptosporangiales > Streptosporangiaceae > Microbispora > Microbispora sp. NPDC046973. Next base: position 61,540 of record NZ_JBEYWQ010000023.1, read on the forward strand.
GGCTTGCGCGCCAGGCGCATCCGCTCCGGCAGCCAGTAGAAGACGGGGTTGGCCCCCTGGGCCTGGAGCTCGTCGTTGTGCTTGTCGGGAAGGAAGACGAGGGAGTATTCGACGCCGGCGTCGTTGAGGGTGACGGTCTCGAAGCCGCCGGCCATGATCGGTCCTGCTGGGTTCACCATCGCTGGCTCCTGAACTGTGTGGGGGCCGCTCACAGGGCGGCGGGGTAGTAGATGAGGGACGGGTCGAGGCCGCGGGCGACCACGGCGGCCGCGTTGCGGAACAGCCGGAGGTTCGCCCGGTTCCGCGGGGCGAGGCCGGGGTTGCCGTCCTCCCGCAGGTGGGACTGGGCCGCCGCGTCCTCCCACCGGCCCGCGTTCGCGGCGGCGTTGAAGCCCGGCCAGCGGGTGGGGAAGAACGAGCCCGTCCAGGCGATGCTGTGCGCCCCGAGCCGGGCGTCGGCGGGCCAGTCCGCCCACCCGGGGAAGAAGGCCGACAGCCGGGCCTCGTTGACGTCGAACCTCTTGCGGACGAGCTCGTCGATCGCGGCGTCGGGCAGCTCCAGGGTGTGGATGGCCTTGGCCGCCAGGTGGCCCTTCTTCGCGAGGCCGGGCGCGTCCTTGATCCGGTGCCACTCGGCCACGATCTCCGCGCGGGTGGCGGGCGTCCCGGTGTCCTTGTGCACGAACGGCAGGGCGGCCGCCTCCTCGGGGGAGTCGACGAGGTTGCCGACGCCCGTGGTGACCAGGCCTTTGACGTCCTGGTAGAGGTAGGGGAGCCGGCCCTCCAACGGCGCGCTGAACTCGGGGAAGAAGTCCCTGACCGAGCGCGCCGAGCCGGTCGGCCCGTCCGGTGCGACAGGCTCGGGAACGTCCTCGGCCGGCGGCCCGATCGGCAGCCCCGGCCAGTCCTCGATGGACCGGGGGAAGCCCTCGGCCACCGACCCGTCGTCCGGGTCGAGCCTCGCGTACTCGTTCCCGGAAAAGATGTACGGGTTGCCGCTGGGCCACCACAGCGCCGTCTCGATCCGCGGGAACGCTCCAGGCCAGTCGTCGGCGACCGGCTTGACCTCCGGGTCGATCCGGCCGGTCGCGCCGTCGAACTCCTGGTACTCCTCCCCGGAGAAGAAGTAGGCGTTGCCGCTGCCCCACAGGATCGCGGCGTCGATGCCGGACTCGAAGAGCCCGGGCCACATCTCGGCGATCGGCCGCGGGCCGTCCAGCACGATCCCGTTCTCGATGTCGTACGACAGGCACTGGTCGCCGCGGAAGAAGAAGACCGAGCCGTCGCTCCACGGCAGGGCGGCGTCGATGTCCGCCTCGAACAGGCCGGGCCACTGGTCGGCGATCGCCAGCGGGTAGCCCTCGTCGGCGCCGTCGGCCTCGACGTCGTAGCGGATGTAGCGCTCGCCGGTGAAGAAGTACGCCTTCGCCCCGGACGGGGCGACGAACCCGCAGAGCTTGTCCACGGCGGTCATCCCCCGGCCTGCGGCGCGGGCTCGTCCGACACCGTGCCGACGTGGTGGAACCCGCGCGACTCGACCAGCCTGCCGCCGGCCGCCTCGATCCGCTCGACCGTCCGGGGCCGCAGCCGCAGCTCGGCGAAGTCGCCCGTCGCGGCGACGAGGTACTCGACCCGGCCGTTGACGGCCTCGTCGTCGCGCGTCCAGATCGCGCCGGACACCGCGCTGAACCGGGACGGCACGGTGACCTCCTCCTCGAGCGCGGCCACCAGCTCCTTCTCGAAGGTCTCCTGGATCATCCGCAGCGGGAGGTGGACGGCGGCCATCACCAGCGAGTGGCCGTCCCGCGTCCGCAGCACGTCCAGCGCCGTCTCGTCGTCCGGCACCGCGCCCGCGACGGGCCGCACGCGCGGCTCCTTGACGTCGGCGCCGAGCCGGGCGATCCGGGGGCGCATGCCGAAGAACCCGGTGTCGCCGACCAGGATCGAGTTCACGACGCAGCGGTACGCCGGCGGGAACCCGTAGCCGGCCTCGCGGTACAGGCTGCGCACGAACAGCGTGCCGGGCGGGTGCGGCGGGTCGCCCGCGCCCGGCATGACGTCGCCGGTCATGGCCTCCTCGAACGCGGAGTCCACCGTCGAGGGGTGCAGCCGGATGTCGCAGAAGGTGAGGTTGCGCATGCTCAGGCCGCCGTTCCTGTGACGCCGATCTGCATGTGGATGTGGTTCTTGTGGGCCTCCCGGCCGTGCGGCGTCCCTGGGGAGGTGGCCGGGTGGTCGGGGTGCATGATGAAGCTGCGCTCGCCGATGGACGTGGGCGTGTCCAGCCCGTCGGGGCCGTCGGTGCGGTCCTGCCACTCCGAGGCGACGAACTCGTACACGGCGCGCCAGAAGTCCCGCGTGAACGGGTCGGCGTCCTCGTCGTCGAGCCGGTAGGACGTGTCGGACCCGGTCCCGGGCGGCCAGTTCCCGCCGGGAGTCGCGGCGGTCGACACGGTCCCCCAGTCGTCGTTGACGGTGAGCGTCCATTCCTCGCCGTCCTCGGCGACCGCCTTGACGCCGGCGAAGTCGACCGCGCGGCCCTGCCCGTGGCAGTCGGTGCGCGGGCGGCCCTGGGCGTCGACGCCGCCGCCGGAGATGCCGAGGTGGTACAGCTCGACGACGTTGTAGGTGTCCTTCAGCCACTGGCACAGCCGCACCAGGGCGAGCGCGTTGCGGGGGTCCAGCCGGTCGGGCGCCGCCGGGCGGCTGGGCTGCCCGGACGTCACCGTGCCCGACGCCAGGTAGCGGACGACGACTCCGGCGACGTTGCCGTCCTGGGGCTGCTCGCCGTCCCAGCCGTCCAGGCTCACCCTCTCCGGGCTGCCCTCCCCCTCCAGCCGGATCACGTCGCCCGACTGCAGGTCGAGCAGCTCGGCGTAGGCGTCTTCCTTGCTCATCGCGCGTGCGGGATCGCTCACGATCCTGGTCCTTCCGGTGCGTACGTCACCGCTGACGCGGTGGTCTGTCACACGACGGATGGCGCAGGGGGACCGGTGATACAGCGAATCCGCGCGAGTTCTCCGGCGGGCGGCGGTCGCCTACGGCCGGGGCTCGATCCAGCCGGTGATGACGGTGGCCCCGGCGTTCGTGCGGACGTGCAGCCGGAAGCGCCGGGCCGGGACCGGCTCGATCACGAACCAGCCGACCTCGTCGACCGGGACCTCCCGGACGGGGCCGTCGTCGTCCCGCACGAGGACCGCGCCGGGTTGTGCGGGCACGAGCTGCCCGCGCACCGCGTCGGGATGGATCTCGGCCTCGATGGACAGCTCGCCGGCGGCGAAGCTCAGCACGCGCGGCCCCGAACCGTCCGGCCGCGGCTCGTCGCGCAGGCCCGCCGGCTCCCGCGCCGGGAGCAGGGAGTCGAGCCGCAGCTCGGCCAGCTCGGCGTCGGCGGTCCGCCAGGCGAAGGCCGCCTTCCCGGCGCGCACGAAGGACTCGGGCACCCGGGCCTCGCGCACCGCGTGCCCCAGCTCATCGAGCAGCCGGTCGTCGTCGTCCCACCAGCTCGGTACGTCCGTCACGCCGTCGCTCCCGTCCGCGTCGACCGCCTATGCCAGCTCGAGAGCGGCCAGTGCCCGGCTTCTGCGCAGCCTATCCAGGCAGCGCCCGCGGGTGGGGCCGATCGCCCCCACCGGGACGCCGAGCGCCGCGCTGATCTCGTTGTAGGAGGCCGGCGGCTCGGCGAACAGCATGCCCAGCAGCTCCCGGCACCGGGCCGGCAGCTCGGCGAAGGCCGTGCGCAGGGCGTGCCGCCGCTCCGCCACCAGTATCTCGCCGTCCACGCCGTCCTCCTCCTCGCGGGCGCCCGGCTCGGGGGCGTCCACCGGAACCTGCCGCTTACGGGCGCGCAGCAGCTGCAGGCACTGTCGCTGGGTGGTGCGGACGAGCCAGCCGGGAAGGGCGGCCGGCTCGTGCAGCGTGCCGAGGCGCTCCACCAGCCGCAGCCAGACGCCGCCGGCGACGTCGTCCGCGTCGCTGCCGGTCACGCCGTACCGGCCGCACACCCCCCAGACCAGCGGCGCGTACCGCTCGACGATGGTGTCCCACGCCGCGGCGTCGCCCTCGCGCGCCCGGAGCACGAGGTCGACGACGACCGGATCGTCGCGCATGACCCGTCAGCCCTCAAGCGGGTAGGGCCGGACCTCGGCGGCCTCGGCAAGGAGCTTGTCCAGCGCCTGCCGGGGCGTCACCGAGCCCGGGACCGTGCGGGCGGCGACCGCGCCGCTGACGAGGGCGGCCGAGAAGGAGGTGCCGCTCCACCGGGCGTGGCCCTGGAAGGTCTGGCGGCGGCCGTCGATGTCGACCTCTCCTGTGAGGTACGCGCCCACGACCCCCTTCCCGGGCGCCAGGCACGCCACCCACGGGAGGTCAGGGCTCCAGCCGGGCATGACCGGGTGCCCGTCCACCGTGCCGTACGCGCCGACCGCGACGACGGGCGGGACGGCGGCCGGCCAGCAGGCCGAGCGCCGGCTGCGCCCGGAGCTGAGGTGGGCGAGCGCGCCGTGGTTGCCCGCGGCGGCCACGACCAGCACCCGCGGGGCGAGCCGCTCGATCGCGCGGGCGATGACCAGCGGCGGCCCCCCGGACAGCGTGAAGCAGCCGAGGGACAGGTTGAGGACGTCCGGCTGGAAGGCGGCCGCCAGCCGCAGCATGGCCCGGGCCGTGTCCCAGGAGTCGGCCCGGCCCGTGCCGGGGTCGAGGACCCCCTCGACGGAGAGCTCCGCGGCCGGCGCCTCCCGCCGGATGAGGCTGCGCACGAACGCGGAATGCCCCGAGCGGTACGGAAGCGGGTGCTCCGCCGTGCCCGGTTCCGCGGACGCGAGCGGGGTGTCGACGACGCCGACCCGCACGCCGCGCCCGGCGTCCTCGTGCCCGGCCAGCGGCTGTGGAAGGTCGGCCGGGCCGACGGGCTCCGGCTGCCCGCCGTCCATCGGCTTGTGCCCCAGCACGTCGAACTCGCCCAGGGACATGGGCTTGTGGCCGCTCGCCAGGACCGCGCCGTCCGGCAGGGACATGGGTTTGTGGCCGTCCCCGATGACCGCGTCCACGACCCGGTTCTTGCCGATCGTCGGCACCCAGCCGCCGCGGTCGGCGGCCGCCTTCTCCCGCAGCAGGGCGAGGAGCTCGCCGACCTCGACGGGATCGTCGTCGGCGTCCTTGAGGTCGCGCAGGCGGGCCAGTCCGAGGAGCTCGTCCCGGTCGTCGGGGGCGAGGGCGGCGTGCACGACGCCGAAGTCGCTCAGCATGCGCTCGACGACCTCCAGGTGCAGGAGGTCGACGATGAGTTGGTCCGGTTGGTGCGATGTGGTGCCCGCGTCGACTGGCATCTGGATAATGTCCTTCCCGGGGTCGTGACTTGTCCGGAACGCGAACTTCCTCAGACGGAACCACGAGGGCCTGGCCGTGATACATCCAACGCAGGAAACGCCGCCGGGCGCAAGGGCCGATGGGAACGCTCCAGCACGCGCCCCCGCCGTTCCCGCCGACCGCGACGGCGGGCCGCCGGAGTCCGCGGATGAACCGCTGGCCGAGGCCGAGGCGGCGCTGGCCGCGGTCGACCGCGACCCCGTCTCGGGCCTCCCGGCGGCCGAGAGGGCCGCCCGGCGCGCGGCGCGCGCGGGCCACGCCGTGGCGGCGTCCACGGCCGAACGCGCCTGGGGGCACGCGCTCCTGCACGTGGGCGAGCTCGACAACGCCGTCAGGCACCTGAGCCGCGCCGCCGCCTGGGGCATGCGGGCCGGCCGCGCCGACCTGGCCGCCGAGGCGCGGTACAAGCTCGCCTTCGCGGTCCTGCAACGGGGCAGGCCGCAGGCCGCGCTGCGCGAGATCGACGCCGCCCTGCCGGATCTGACCGGTATGGCGGCCGCCCGCGCCCGCGCGCAGCGCGGGATCGTGCTGCACGTGATCGGCCGCCTCGACGAGTCGCTCGCCGAGTTCGAGGCGGCGCTGCAGGTGCTGCGCCGGCACGCCGACCTGCTCGGTGTGCAGCGGATGCTGATCAACCGGGCCCTCGTCCACTCCGACCGCCACGCCTTCGCCGCGGCCGAACGCGACCTGCTGGAGGCGGAGACGCTGGCGCGCGAGCTCGGCCGCCCGCTGACGATCGGCCTGATCGCCAACAACCTCGGTCTCATGGAGACGCTGCGGGGCGACGTACCGGCCGCGCTGCGCCACCTCGACCGGGCCGAGCGCATCATCGGCGCGCACGGCGCTCAGCTGGGCACGCTGCACCAGGACCGGGCCGAACTGCTGCTGTCGGCGGGGCTCACGGCCGAGGCGAAGGCGGCCGCCGCCCGCGCGGTGGACGCCTACCGCCGCGAGCGCCGCTCGCTCAAGGTGCCCGAGGTGCAGGTGCTGCTCGCGCAGGCCGAGATCCTGTCCGGAGATCCGGAAGCCGCGCTCGGCCACGCCCGTGTGGCGCTGCGCCGCTTCCGTGCCCAGGGGCGGCGGGAATGGACGGAGCTGGCACGGCTGTCCGTCCTGTCCGCCCAGCGCGCCGCCGGCCGCCGGCCGCGCCTCCCGGCGGCGGTCATCGACGTCATGGTCGCGACCCTGGACGCGGCGGGATGGCCCGCGGCGGCGCTGGACGCCGCGATCGTGGCCGCCCAGGTGACCGCCGAGCGGCGCTCCCGGACGGGGGACGTGGCCGCCGGCTACCTGAGCCGGGCCGCGTCGGCCTCCCGGTCCCGGGGGCCGGCGCTCGTCCGGGCGCGCGGCTGGTATGCGCGGGCGCTGCAACGGCGGGCCGAGGGGGACGCGCGCGGCGTGCTCGCCGCCGTACGGACGGGCCTGCGGGTCCTGGACGAGCACGCCTCGGCGATGGGGGCCACCGACCTGCGGGTGCACGCGGCGGCGCACCGGGCCGACCTGGTGGCGCTGGGACTGGAGGTGGCCTTCGAGGCCGGTCGCCCCGACGGCCTCCTCGAGTGGTCGGAGCGCGCCCGGGCCAGCCGTCTGCGGGCCGCGCCGGTCCGTCCGCCCGACGACCCGGTGCTGACCGCACTGCTGGCCCGGCTGCGCTCCGTGACGAGGGACCTGGCCGGTCAGGCGGCGGCGCCCGCCCCGCTGCTCGCCCGGCAGGCGGACCTGGAACGGCGCATCCGCGACCGCAGCCGTCAGCTCGCCGGCACTCCCGGCCACGCGTCCGCCGCCCCGGTCACGCCCCGGGACCTCGCCGCCTCGCTCGGCTCGTGGGCGCTGGTCGAGTACGTCCGCCGGGGTGCCGACCTGCACGTGCTCACCCTGGTGGACGGCCGCGTGGGCGTCCGGCGCCTCGGGGCGACGGCCGAGGCGGCCGACCTGATCGAGCGGCTGACGTTCGCCGTGCGGCGCGACGCGCGGCCGGGCGCCCGGCCCGAGATGCTGGCCGCGTCCGCCGCGCTGCTGGACGCCGCGGCCGCCCGGCTCGACGCCCTGCTGCTCGGGCCACTGGCGGAGATCGGCGACCGCCCGCTCGTCGTGGTGCCCACCGGACCGCTGCACAGCCTGCCCTGGTCCCTCCTGCCGTCCTGCGCCGGACGGCCCGTGACCGTCGCGCCGTCCGCGACGCTGTGGCACCTCGCCCGGACCCGCCTCGCGTCGGCGGACGGGGGACGGGTGGTCGCGGTGGCGGGCCCGCGGCTGCCGGCCGCGGGGCCCGAGGCGGCGGCGGTCGGCGCGATTCACGACGGCACCGTGCTCGCGGGAGCCGCGGCGTCGGTCGAGGCGGTCTCGGCCGCCCTGTCGCGGGCCGGGCTCGCGCATCTCGCCGCGCACGGCCACCTGTCGGCGGAGAACCCGCTGTTCTCGGGCATCGCCCTCGCCGACGGGCCGCTGATGGCCTACGACGTGGAACGGCTGCCGCGGGTGCCGCGCACGCTGGTGCTCGCGGCCTGCGACAGCGGCCGTTCCGTGGTGCGCACCGGCGACGAGCTGATGGGCCTCGCCGTGGCGTTCCTCGCCCGCGGCACGTGCCAGCTCGTCGCCTCGGTGCTGCCGATCCCCGACGCGGCGACGACCCCTGTCATGGTGGCCTTCCACGAACGGCTGGCCGCCGGGCGCCCGCCCGCCGCCGCCCTCGCCGAGGCCCAGCGGGCCGTACGGGGCGACGACCCGCGGACGGCCGCCGCAGCGGCCGGCTTCGTGTGCATCGGCGCCGGCTGACGAGGCGGTGGTGGCCGCGCCGCCTCCTGGGGCGGCAGAATGGACCGGCAAGTCCAGACGACGGAGGCTGTACGGAGGCTGCGGTGCGAACGCTGACCACGAAGGGAGCCGCCACCCGGCAGCGGATCGTCGAGGGAGCCGCCGAGACGATCCGCGAGCGCGGGGTGATGGACACGACCCTCGACGACGTCCGCGCCCGGACGCGCACCAGCAAGAGCCAGCTGTTCCACTACTTCCCCGGCGGCAAGGAGGAGCTGCTGCTGGCCGTGGCCCGCTTCGAGGCCGACCGGGTGCTCGCCGACCAGCAGCCCCACCTCGGCGAGCTCACCTCGTGGGCGGCCTGGCGGGCCTGGCGCGACCGCGTGGTGGAGCGCTACCGCGAGCAGGGGCGGCAGTGCCCGCTCAACGTGGTGATGTCGCAGGTGGGCCACAGCACACCGGGCGCCCAGGCGGTGGTGACCGAGCTGATGCTCCGGTGGGAGGCGGAGATCGCGGCCGGCGTGCGGCACATGCAGGCCGCGGGCGAGATCGACCCGGGCATCGATCCCGGGCAGGCGGCGGCCGCGCTGCTCGCGGGCATCCAGGGCGGCGTGCTGCTCCACCTGTCCACCGGACGGCTCACCCATCTGGAGGCGGCGCTGGACATGGGCATCCGGCACCTGCGCGACAGCGCGCCGCGGGTCAGTCCTCCGTACGGCGCAGGCGCTTGAGGTCGGAGCGTTGTTTCTTCGCCGCCAGGCGGCGCTCGACCGCGCCCTTCGACGGCTTGGTGGGACGGCGCCGCTTGGGCGGCGGCGCGATGGCGTCGCGGAGGAGGGCGGCGAGTCGTTCCCGCGCCGCCTCCCGGTTGCGCAGCTGCGAACGATGCTCGGAGGCCGCCACCGTGATCACGCCGTCCACCAGGCGGGCGGCGAGCCGTTCGAGCGCGCGGGCCCGCAGGGCCGGGCCGACCGCGGTGGTGTGCGCGAGGTCGAAGCTCAGCTCGACCCGGCTGTCGGTGGTGTTGACGCCCTGGCCGCCCGGGCCGGAGGAGCGGGAGAAGCGCCAGGCGAGCTCCGCCTCGGGCACGACGACCGAGCCGCGCACGTGCAACGGGCCTGACATCGGTTCTCTCCCTTGGCGTACGGACGGGGACGACCAACTTATCGGGGTGAATATCACCGCCGCTCTCCATTTATCACCGTAAACGCGGCGGGTGGTTGTCGCGGTCCATCGCGTCGTGCACAGTGGCCCCCGGTATCCGCAGACCCCAGATGGGGGCGACAGGGATGGGCGGGAGCATGGCCTCGATCGTGGGCGTCCACGGCATCGGCAAGTATCACTACTACGAGGAGGCCGGCGGGTCGGCGGGCGGCGCCGCCGAGGTCATGCGGGCCAAGTGGAACGCCTACCTGCACCAGGGTCTGACCGGTCGGGCGGACGGCGCCGGCGACTACTTCGCCGAGATCGCCTACTACGCCCACCACCTGCACGGCGGGCCGCCGAAGCCGCCGCGGCAGATGGAGGTGCCGGCCAAGCTGGTCCTCGCCGACTGGGCGGTCCAGCTCGGCGGTCCGTTCCGCGACGCGGCGGGGGAGTCGCTCACCGGTCTCGCGCACCGGCTGGCCGAGTGGCTGCTGACCAGGATGGGCCCGCAGGCGGTGCGTTTCGCCCAGGACTTCTGCCCGGAGGTGGCCGCCTACCTGGGTGGCGCGGACCCGCGCGTGCGGGCCCGTGACGCGGTGGCCGACGTCGTGCGCAGGCGCCGTCCCCGGGCGGTGGTCGCCCACTCCCTCGGCAGCGTCGTGACGTACGAGGCGCTGTGGGCGCACCCGGACCTCTCGGTCGAGTTGCTGGTGACGCTGGGCAGCCCGCTCGGCATGCGCGACGTCGTCTTCGAACGGCTCGCCCCGGTCCCGGTGCGGGGGCGCGGGGCGCGGCCGCCGGGGGTGCGCCGCTGGATCAACATCGCCGACAAGGACGACATCGCCGCGATCCCGGCCATGCTCGCGCCGTGCTTCGACGGCGTCGAGAGGGACGTCTCCTGCGACATCGACTGGCTCGACTTCCACACCGTGCGCAACTACCTGCGCTGCGGAAGTGCCAACGGATACCTCAAGCCCTACGTGACCTGAGTTCCGAACACGGGCTATGATCGTACGACCATGAAGACTGTGCTTTTCGACTACGGCAACGTCGTGTCGCTTCCCCAGGCCCCCGAGGACGTCGCGCGCATGGCGGGAGGTGACCCCGGGTTCGAGGACCGCTACTGGGAGGTGCGGCTCGACTTCGACCGGGGCTCGCTCGACCCCGCCGCGTACTGGTCCCACGTGTACGGCAGGCCGGTGGACGGAGCCGAGCTGGACGCGATCGTCGCCCTCGACGCGGCGAGCTGGTCGCGGCCCAACGAGGAGACCGTGGCGATCATCGACGAGCTGGCCGGCGTCGGGGTGCCCATGGCGCTGCTGTCCAACATGCCGGTCTGCATCGCCGAGAGCATCGACACGCTGCCGTTCATGCGGCCGATCGGCCCGCGCTTCTACAGCGGCCGGATGGGCCTGGTGAAGCCGGAGCCGGAGATCTTCCATGAGACCGTGGCCTGGCTCGGGCTGGCCCCCGGCGACCTCGTCTTCGTGGACGACCGGCTGGAGAACGTCGCGGCGGCCGAGCAGGCGGGGCTCGCCGCCGTCCACTTCCGCGACGCCGCCGCCCTGCGCGAGGACCTCAAGGCGCTGCTGGTCTGAGCTGTGTCCTTGACGGTCCCCGGCAGGGCCGTCGGCATGAGCGTGGGGGACCCGCGGATGCCCGCTAGCGGCCGATCTTGTCCAGCTCGGCGAGATCCTCGTCGGAGAGCGAGAGCCCGGCGCCGGCGGCGTTCTCGCGCAGGTGCGCCACCGACGACGTGCCGGGAATCAGCAGGATGTTCGGCGACCGCCGCAGCAACCAGGCCAGGGCGACGGACATCGGCGTCGCATCCAACCGGGCGGCCACGGCCGACAGCGCCGAGGACTGCAGTGGGCTGAAGCCGCCGAGCGGGAAGAACGGCACGTAGGCGACGCCCTCTTCGGCGAGCTCGTCGATCAGCTCGTCGTCCTGGCGATAGGCGAGGTTGTACATGTTCTGCACGCACACGATCGGCGCGATCGCCTGTGCCTCCGCGACCTGTTCCGCCGTCGCGTTGCTCAGTCCGAGATGCCGGATCAGGCCCTGCCGCTGGAGTTCGACGAGCGTCTCGAACGGCTCGGCGATCGAGCCGGGCCGGGGTCCCTGGGCGTCGCCGAGCCGGAGGTTGACCAGGTCGAGCACCTCCAGGCCGAGGGTTTCCAGGTTCTCGTGGACGGCGCGGCGCAGATCCTCGGGCTGTCGGGCCGGGGGCCAGCCGCCGTGCTCGTCGCGGGTCGCGCCGACCTTGGTCGCGATGTGCAGCGATTGCGGGTATGGGTGCAGCGCTTCACGGATCAGCTGGTTGGTGACACGCGGTCCGTAGGCGCCGCTGGTGTCGATGTGCGTGATTCCGAGGTCGGCGACCTCGCGGAGGACCGCGAGTGCGCCGCCGTGGTCGGCGGGCGGGCCCATGACCCCGGGGCCGGCGAGCTGCATGGCGCCGTAGCCGAAACGGGTGACGGTCAGGTCGCCCAGAGTCCAGGTGCCGCCGGGAAGCGAAGGGGAGAGCGTGCTCATGCCTCTGTCTTTCATGGTGAGCTGGGTGGTGCCTAACGGCTTGCTGCATCAGTATTGGTGGGTAACTTCCTCACGGGAAGTACGCACTTCGGAGTGCGTAAGGCACCCACGGGTGAGAGGAGCGGTCGATGGCGACGATGACGGCGGCCCAGAAGAGGGCACAGGCCAAGGCGGAGTATGACGCTTTCCTGGCGGCGTGTCCCAGCCGCAAGCTGCTCGACCGGATCTCCGACAAATGGGTCACGCTGATCCTGTCCGCGCTGGGTGGCGCCGGCTCGCATCAGCTGGGCGCCGACTGCGCCGGCGAGCCCCGGTCGATGCGCTACTCGGAGCTGTCGCGCCTGCTGGCCGGCGTCAGTCAGAAGATGCTCACGCAGACGCTGCGCTCCCTGGAGCGTGACGGTCTGATCACCCGCACCGCGACGCCGACCGTGCCCGTCACGGTCTCCTACGAGCTGACCGACCTCGGTCTCTCCCTGCACCGATTGGTGCGCGACGTCAAGGCCTGGGCCGAGACGCACATGGACGACGTGCTCGCCAACCGCGCGTCGTACGACACCCGCACCTCCGGGTAGCTCGGTCTCAGCGGATGCCGAGGGCGTCGAACGCCGCGGCGACGTTCGGCCTGAGCGCGGCCGGGTCGGCGCCGGCGACCTCGCGGCCGGCGATGTAACAGGCCAGTGCGACGCGCGGGGCCAAGGCGGCCGTCTCGGCCGACGCGCCCTGCTCGCGCAGGATCTCGCTCAGCGACTCGGCCAGGCGCCGCTGTTTGCGGGCCGCGCGGTCGCCGAGCTCGGGGTTGCCGGCGATCAGCCGCTCGCGCTCGGCGTAGCGCCGCGGGTCGCGGGTCACCTGCTCGCAGACGGCCTCGGTGGTCGCCCGCAACAGGGACAGCGCTTCTGCGAGCGAGGGAGGCCGGTCCGGGCGCAGCTCTCTGTGGCGCCGTCCGATGTCGTCCAGCCAGTCCTGCTCGTTGGCGAAGACGACTTCCTGTTTGTCGCCGAAATAGCGGAAGAAGGTGGTGCGCCCGACCTCGGCCCGCTCGGCGATGTCGGCGACGGTCACCGCGGCGTACCCGCGCTCGGCGAACAGCGCGTAGGCGGCTTCGACGATCTCGTCACGGGCGCGCTGTTGTTTGCGCTCCCGAAGGCTGGGCCGGGACATAGCGGCAGTCTAGCGCTCGGGAGCATCGTCCCTTATGGTACTCAGTACCAAAGGGGACTTAGTTCCTAGGAAAGGCGGAGCCATGCGAGCCGTACAGATAACGGAGTTCGGCGGCCCGGAGGTGGTCGCGGTACGCGAGGTGCCGGAGCCCCGGCCGCACGACGGCCAGGTGCTCCTCGACGTGGCCCGCTGCGGGGTGAACTTCGCGGACACGCTGCTGCGCGAGAACGCCTACATCGCGTCGGTCGCGCTGCCACTGGTGCCCGGCGGCGAGGTCGTCGGCCGCACCGCCGACGGGCGGCGCCTGGCCGCGATCGTCGAGAGCGGCGGATACGCGGAGAAGGCCGCGATAACCGAGGACGCCGCCTTCCCGGTGCCGGACGGGGTCGACGACGTGGCGGCCGTCGCCCTGCTGGCGCAGGGGCTGACGGCCTGGTGGCTGGTCGGCCGGGTCGCCCGCGTGCAGCCCGGGGACAGCGTCGTCGTGCACGCGGCGGCGGGCGGCGTCGGCTCGCTGGCCGTGCAACTGGCGAGGGCGCGCGGCGCGGCCCGGGTGATCGCCACGGCGAGCACCCCGGAGAAGCGGGCGCTCGCGCTGTCCCTCGGCGCCGACGCCGCGGTCGACCCCGCGACCCGCGATCTCACGGCGGCGCTGTGCGAGGCGAACGGCGGGCGGCAGGTGGACGTCGTCCTCGAGATGACCGGCGGCCGTGTCACCGACCAGAGCCTCGCCGCGCTCGCGCCGTTCGGCAGGCTCGCCTACTACGGTATGGCCGGCAGGGTGGAGCCGGAGAAGGTGTCCCCCCGCGCGCTGCAGCGCCGCTCCCTCACCGTCAGCGGCTTCTGGCTGACGCACGCGTTCGCCCGGCCCGAGGTGCTCACCGAGGCGTACGCCGAGATGGCGGCACAGGTCGCCGACGGGCGACTGCGCGTCGTCCCCGGCGGCGACTACCCGATGTCGCAGGTCAGGCGGGCGCACGAGGACCTCGCCGGGCGCCGTACGACGGGCAAGCTGGTGCTCGACCCCAGCCGTTAGCCCTGCACGTGAACCGCGCCTCGGACGCCTCAGCTCACCGGGGGGCGGTGGCCGAGAGGCGGTGCGTCGACCGGGCAGCCGGGGGCGGGTGGTTTGGGCGCGGCCGCGAGGACGTTCGTCCTGATCGTGACGAACGTGATGACCGCCGCGACGGCCATCATGGCCGCGCCGACCAGGATCGAGGTGTGGAACCCCCGGGTGAACGCCGCAGGGGAGTCGTAGGCGTCGCCCGTCAGCCCCACCAGCGGCGGGACGGCGGCGACGGCCAGGAGGCCGCCCGACCTGGCCAGGGCGTTGTTGATCCCGCTCGCCACGCCCGCGTACCGCTCCTCCGCCGTGGCGAGCACGGTCGCGGTGAGCGGGGCGACGGCGGCGGACAGGCCGAGCCCGAACACGATCGCCGGGAGCAGCACGTCGAGATAGGACGAGCCCGGGGCGATGCGGCTCATCAGCAGCAGCCCGGCCGCGCACAGGAGGATCCCTCCCGTCATGGGAAGGCGTGGGCCCACCCGCCTCGCCAACTCGCCGGCCCGCGGCGACAGCAGCAGCATGAGGATCGTGACCGGGAGCATCGCCGACCCGGCGGCGACGGGAGAGAACCCGGCCGACACCTGGAGCTGGACGACCAGCAGGAAGAACACCAGGCCCATCGCCGCGTACATGACCAGCGTGACGACGTTGACCGCGGTGAACTCCCGCGAGGCGAAGACCCCCACGGGGACGAGGGACTGAGGGGAGCGCCGGATCTCCACCACCACGAAGCAGGCGGCCAGGACGAGCCCGGCGGTCAGCGGCACCAGCCCGTCGCCCGCCAGGATCAGGCCGTACGTCAGCCCGGCCAGCGCGGGTGCGGCGAGGACGGTCCCGAGCACGTCGAAGCGGCCGTGCGGTCCTGTGTCCCGGGTCTCGGGCACGTGCCGGGCGGCGACGCCGACCACGACGGCCGCGAGGGGCAGGTTGAGCAGGAACACCCACCGCCAGCCGGCCGCCTCCACGAGCCAGCCGCCGAGCAGCGGCCCGAGGGCGGCGGCGACGCCGCCCAGCCCCGACCAGGCGCCGACGGCGCGCGGCCGGTCGTCCGGCACGTAGCTCGCCTGGATGATCGCCAGGGACCCGGGGATCAGCAGGGCCGCGCCGACGCCCTGGAGCGCACGGGCGAGCACGAGCACGGGCGTGTTCGGCGCGGCCCCGCAGAGTGCGGAGGCCAGGGCGAACCAGACCACCCCGGCGACGAAGATCCGCCGCCTGCCGAGCCGGTCGCCCAGCGATCCGCCGAGCAGGATGAGCGCGGCCATCGTGAGCGTGTACGCGTTCACGGTCCACTGGAGGCCGGACATCCCGGCGTGCAGGTCGCGCCCGAGAGCGGGAAGCGCCACGTTGACCACGGTGCCGTCGAGCGTCGCCATACCCGACCCGAGGACCGTGGTCAGCAGCACCCACCGGCCTGGCACGGAGCGAAGCCGGATGTTTCCGGATGTCATGGACGCCATCATGCGTTACCCGGAGGAGTGAACGTGTCGCCGCGGCACAGCGGATTACACAATTACGATCGCTCACAGCGAACTGACGCAGAACAGGGAACAGGATCGGACTCCTGTTAGTTGAGCCGACATAACTCAACCTAGTGGAGTGCTGATGTCCCAGATCCTTCCCGTCCTCCCGCTCGACGACGAGGTCGTCCTGCCCGGCATGGTCGTGCCCCTCGATCTGTCGGCCTCCGAGGTCCGCGCCGCCATCGACGCCGCCCGTGCCAGCGGCGAGAGCACGGTCCTGCTGGTGCCCCGCATAGACGGCCGCTACGGCCCGGTGGGGGTGAGCGCCGTCGTGGAACAGGTCGGCCGCCTGCCGGGCGGGGAGCCCGCGGCCGTGGTCCGCGGCGTCGACCGCATGCGCGTCGGCACCGGCACCACCGGCCCCGGCGCGGCGCTGTGGGTCGAGGCGACCGTGCTTGAGCCGGTCGCGACCGGGTCGAGGGCCGAGGAGCTCGCCAAGGAGTACAAGGCCCTCACCACCACGATCCTGCAGAAGCGGGGCGCGTGGCAGGTGGTCGACGCGGTCAACCAGATCAAGGACCCCGCCGTCCTCGCCGACAGCGCGGGGTACGCCCCCTGGCTGCAGACGCCGCAGAAGCTGCTGCTGCTGGAGACCCCCGACCCGGCCGAGCGGCTGGACAAGCTGGTCGGCTGGGCCCGCGACCACCTCGCCGAGCTGGACGTCGCGGAGACCATTCGCAAGGACGTCCAGGAGGGCATGGAGAAGCAGCAGCGCGAGTTCCTGCTCCGCCAGCAGCTCGCGGCCGTGCGCAAGGAGCTCGCCGAGCTCAACGGCGACCCCTCCGACGAGGAGGAGGACTACCGCGCCCGGATCGAGGCCGCCGACCTGCCGGAGAAGGTCAGGGAGGCCGCGCTCAAGGAGGTCGACAAGCTGGAGCGGGCCTCCGACCAGTCGCCCGAGAGCGGCTGGATCCGCACCTGGCTCGACACCGTCCTCGACATCCCGTGGAACGTCCACACGACCGACGAGTACGACATCGCCGGGGCCCGCGCCGTGCTCGACGCCGACCACACGGGCCTGGACGACGTGAAGGACCGCATCGTGGAATACCTCGCGGTCCGCAAGCGCAGGGCCGACCAGGGCCTCGGCGTGGTCGGCGGGCGGCGCAGCGGCGCCGTCCTCGCGCTGGCCGGCCCTCCCGGAGTCGGCAAGACCTCGCTGGGCGAGTCGGTCGCCCGCGCGATGGGCAGGAAGTTCGTCCGCGTCGCCCTCGGCGGCGTCCGCGACGAGGCGGAGATCCGCGGTCACCGGCGCACGTACGTGGGCGCGCTGCCCGGCCGCATCGTCCGGGCCATCCGCGAGGCGGGCTCGATGAACCCGGTCGTGCTGCTCGACGAGATCGACAAGGTCGGCGCCGACTACCGGGGCGACCCGACGGCGGCGCTGCTCGAGGTGCTCGACCCGGCGCAGAACCACACCTTCCGCGACCACTACCTGGAGGTCGAGCTCGACCTGAGCGACGTGCTGTTCCTCGCCACGGCCAACGTGCTGGAGCAGGTGCCGGGGCCGCTGCTCGACCGCATGGAGATCGTCACGCTCGACGGCTACACCGAGGACGAGAAGGTCGCCATCGCCCGCGACCACCTTTTCCCGCGCAACCTGGAGAAGGCCGGCCTCACCGCCGCCGACGTGACGGTGGAGGACGCGGCGCTGCGCCGCCTGGCGGGCGAGTACACCCGCGAGGCCGGCGTCCGCTCTCTCGAGCGCTCGATCGCCAGGATCCTGCGCAAGGTGACGGCGAAGGTCGCCCTCGGCGAGGCCGAGCTCCCGGCGACGGTCACGGCCGACGACCTGGTCTCCTACCTGGGCCGTCCGCGCCACGTGCCCGAGTCGTCCCTGCCGGAGGCCCGGCAGCGTACGGCGGTGCCGGGCGTGGCGACCGGCCTCGCGGTGACCGGCGCGGGCGGCGACGTCCTCTATGTCGAGGCGTCGCTGGCCGACCCGGAGACCGGGGCGACCGGTGTGACCCTGACCGGCCAGCTGGGCGACGTGATGAAGGAGTCGGCGCAGATCGCGCTGTCCTTCCTGCGGTCGCGGGGCGCCGAGCTGGAGCTGCCGGTCGGGTCGCTCAAGGACAGGTCGGTGCACATCCACGTGCCCGCGGGCGCGGTGCCGAAGGACGGCCCGTCGGCCGGTGTCACGATGACCACCGCCCTGGCCTCGCTGCTGTCGGGACGGCCCGTCCGCGCCGACGTCGCGATGACGGGCGAGGTGTCCCTCACCGGGCGGGTGCTGCCGATCGGCGGGGTGAAGCAGAAGCTGCTGGCCGCCCACCGGGCGGGCATCACCACGGTGCTCATCCCGGCGCGCAACGAGCCCGACCTGGACGACGTCCCGGCCGAGGTGCTGGCCGACCTCACCGTCCACGCGGTGAGCGACGTCCGCGAGGTCCTCGGCCTGGCCCTCACCCCGGCGACGGTCGCCAGGCAGGCGGTCGCCTGACCCACTCCGCACGGCCCGCGTCTCCGTCCCGGAGGCGCGGGCCTTTCCCTGTGAGCAAGCACACATTCCCGGTCTGGAATAAGGATTAGCTCACTCCTGTTTCAGCCGGTCGTGAGCGTACCGAACCTGGTGAACCCGCCCGAGCGAGGGTGTCGCGCGGCCTGAAGCCCGCGACCCCCACCCCTCCCACGAAGGCACTCACCGATGACGCTCTCCCCGCTGCCCGATCTGATCCTGCGACGGATCACGCACCTGCCCTTCCCGCCCGGCACGCGCTAGCGCGCGTGCATGAGGAATCGGCCGCCAAC
This sequence comes from Microbispora sp. NPDC046973, assembly GCF_040644495.1. Taxonomy (NCBI): domain Bacteria; kingdom Bacillati; phylum Actinomycetota; class Actinomycetes; order Streptosporangiales; family Streptosporangiaceae; genus Microbispora; species Microbispora sp. NPDC046973. The sequence continues at coordinate 79,846 of NZ_JBEYWQ010000023.1, forward strand.
TTCTTCGGGGACAGCAAGTGATCACGGTTTCGGGCCTGCGCAAGGCCTACGGCGACGTCGTCGCGCTCGACGGCGTCGACCTCCACGTCGGCAAGGGCGAGGTCTTCGGCGTGCTCGGGCGCAGCGGCGCCGGCAAGAGCACCCTGCTGCGCTGCGTCAACCTGCTCGAGCGTCCCGACGAGGGCGTGGTGACCGTCGACGGGCGCGAGCTGACCGCCCTCGGCGCGGCCGACCTGCGCCGCGCCCGCCAGCGCATCGGCATGATCCATCAGCACTTCGCCCTGCTGTCGTCGCGCACGGTGGCGGGCAACGTGGCCTTCCCGCTGGAGGTCATGGGCGTCGGCCGGGCCGCCAGGGCCCGGCGCGTCGCGGAGATGCTCGACCTCGTGGGCCTGGCCGACCGCGCCGGGGCCTACCCCGCGCAGTTGTCCGGCGGCCAGAAGCAGCGGGTCGGCATCGCGCGGGCGCTCGCCGCCGAGCCGGCGGTGCTGCTGTCGGACGAGGCCACCTCAGCGCTCGACCCCGCCACGACCCAGTCGATCCTGGCCCTGCTGCGGCGGCTCAATCGGGAGCTGGGGCTGACCATCCTGCTCATCACCCATGAGATGGACGTCATCAAGGCCGTCTGCGACTCGGCGGCGATCATGAACGACGGGCGGATCGCCGAGGCGGGCCCCATCCCCGAGCTGCTCGCCACGCCCGGGTCGCGCCTGGCGGCCGAGCTGTTCCCGCTGCCGCCCGCCGAGCCCGGCACGGTCACGGTCACCCTGGCCGCGGACCAGGCCCTGCTGTCGCGTCTGGCGCGTACGCACGACGTGGACGTCGCCATCGCCGCAGGCGCGGTCGAACAGGTCGCGGGGGTCCCGGCGGGCCGGCTGCGGCTGCGGATCACCGGAGCCGGTGCGGCGGCCGCCCTCGCCGACCTGCGCGAGCGCGGCCTGCTGGTGGAGGAGGACGCATGACCTGGTCGGAGATGAGCCCCCTGCTGTGGGAGGCCACCGGGCAGACCGCCGTGATGGTGGGCTGGTCCACGCTGTTCACGGTGCTGTTCGGGCTGCCGCTCGGCGTCTGCCTCGCCGGGACGGACCGGGGCGGGCTGTTCCCCGCGCCCGCCGTGCGGCGCGTGCTCGGCCTGGTCGTGAACGTCGGGCGGTCGCTGCCCTTCATCGTCCTCATGATCGCGGTCATCCCGGTGACCCGCGTGCTCACCGGAACCACGATCGGGACCGCCGCCGCCGTGGTCCCGCTCACGATCGGCGCGGTGCCGTTCTTCGCCCGGCTGGTCGAGACGGCGCTGCGCGAGGTGGGCCGCGACGTCGTGCAGGCGGCCGAGGCGATGGGGGCGGGCCGCGTGACGATCGTGGCGCGCGTCCTGCTGCCCGAGGCGCTGCCCGGCCTGGTCGCCGGGCTGACCGTCACCGTGGTCACGCTCATCTCCTACTCCGCCATGGCGGGAGTGATCGGCGGCGGCGGTCTCGGCGACCTCGCCGTCCGCTACGGATACCAGCGGTTCGAGACCGCGCTCATGGTCGTCACCGTGGTCGTCCTGGTCGTCGTGGTTCAGCTCGCGCAGACCCTGGGCGACGCCGTCGCCCGTCGTCTTTCTCACCGTTAACCCACTTAAGGAGTCTCGTCCCATGCGTAGAACGCTCGGCCTCGTCATCGCCGCCGTGGTCGCGCTCGTGTTGTCCGCCTGCGGGTCCTCGTCGCCGGGCAGGGCGACCGCCTCCGGCACGGCGGCGGCGGACGCCCCGCTCAAGGTCGGCGTGAGCCCGGTGCCGCACGCGCAGATCCTGAAGTACGTGGCCGACAACCTGGCCGCCGCGAAGGGCCTCAAGCTGGAGATCGTGGAGTTCAGCGACTACGTGCAGCCCAACCTGCAGCTCCAGGACGGCCAGCTCGACGCCAACTACTTCCAGCACAAGCCGTACCTGGACGACTTCAACGCCTCGAAGGGCACGAAGCTGAGCTTCGTCGCCCCCGTGCACCTGGAGCCGCTCGGCCTGTACTCCAGGAAGGTCAAGGATCTCGCCTCGCTGCCGCAGGGCGGCACGGTCGCGGTGCCCAACGACGCCACCAACCTCGGCCGGGCGCTCAAGCTGCTCGCCGACAACGGCGTGGTCACGCTCAAGGACGGCGTGGGCACCGCCGCGACCGAGCGCGACGTGACCGGCAACCCGAAGAACCTGACCTTCCGCCCGCTGGAGGCCGCCCAGCTCCCACGCTCGCTCGACGACGTCGACGCCGCGGTGATCAACGGCAACTACGCGCTGGAGGCGAACCTCAACCCGTCCTCCGACGCGCTGGTGCTGGAGAAGGCCGAGGGCAACCCGTACGCCAACGGCCTGGTGGTCGCGCAGGGGCACGAGAGCGATCCCCGGGTGAAGACGCTGGCCGGACTGCTGACCGGCCCCGAGGTGAAGAAGTACATCGAGGACACGTTCAAGGGCTCGGTCATCCCGGCCTCCTGACGCGCACATACATGGACGAATCATCCAGTCGCTTGACCGGATGATTCGTCCATGCTGTCATGGCCCCATGTTGTACGGCACACCCAGGCTGGAGGCCGCGGACGAGAAGGTGCTCGCCGAGATCGAGGAGATGCGGCGCGACCTGAAATACCGGCTGGCCGAGGCCCACCGCTGGGACGGACTGCTGCGGCGGCAGTTGCAGGCGCGGGCGATCCAGGGGTCCAACTCCATCGAGGGCTACCACGCGAGCGTCGAGGACATCGAGTCGATCATGTCCGGCGAGGACCCCCTGGAGACCCCGGCGGCCGTGGCCCGGGAGATCGCCGGCTATCGGCAGGCGCTCACCTACATCGGCACCCTGTCGCGCGCGTGGGCCTTCCGCTACGACGTGGGCCTGCTGCACGCGCTCAACTTCATGATGATCGGCCACCACGTGGACAAGACGCCGGGCACGGTGCGCCCCGGCGGGATCTACGTGCGCAACTCCGCCACCGGCGAGGTGGTCTACGAGGGCCCGGACCACGATCAGGTCCCCGGCCTGCTGGCGGAGCTGGCCGAGTGGCTCAACGAGGGCGACCTCGACGCGCCCAGCTACGTGCGCGCCGCCATGGCGCACCTCAACCTCGTCAAGATCCACCCGTGGCGGGACGGCAACGGGCGCATGTCGCGGGCGCTGCAGACGCTCGTGCTCGGCCGCGACCAGATCACCACGCCGGAGTTCGCCTCGATCGAGGAGTGGCTGGGCGAGGGCCGCACCACCTACGACTACTATGACGTGCTCGGCGAGGTGGGACGCCGCCGGTGGAGCCCGCACGGGGACACCCTCTCGTGGGTGCGGTTCGTCCTGCGCTGCCACCACATGCAGGCGCAGCGGGTGGGACGCCGGCTCGCCGAGGCGGGCGAGGTGTGGATGCTGCTGGAGGAGCGGACCGGGGCGCAGGGCCTGCACCCGCGCACGGTCTCCGCGCTCTACCAGGTGTTCGTCTCCCGGCGGCTGCGGCGGGGCATGTACCAGGCCGACGAGGGCCTGAGCCAGGGCCAGGCCGCTCGCGACCTGCGAGAACTGGCGGCCACCGGGTGGCTCCAGCCGTACGGCGAGACGAAGGGCCGCTTCTACGCGCCGGGGCCGAAGATGACGGAGATCAAGGCCGCGTTCGCCGAGCGCGTCAGGCCGCTGCGCGACCCCTACCGGACGCTGGAGAGCTGAGCGGGCGCATCGGGAGTCCGCGCCTACCGCGCCGAAACCAAACCGAGTAGCGTTCGGTTATGCACCCTGGGGCGATCGCGGCGGTGACGCCGGACAAACCGGCGGTGATCATGGCGGGCTCCGGCCGCGTGATCACCTTTCGTGAGCTCGACGAGGAATCCAACCGGCTCGCCCACCTGCTGCGGGCCGCGGGCCTGCGGCCGGGCGACCACATCGCCTTCATGCTGGAGAACCATCCGCTCTTCCTCGTGATCGCGTGGGCCGCGCATCGCTCGGGCCTCTACTACACCGCGATCAGCTCCCGTCTCCAGGCCGACGAGCTTTCGTACATCGTGGACAACTGCGGGGCGCGGGTCTTCATCTCCTCGGCGAAGCTCGCCGGCGTCGCGAGCGCCGTCACCGAGGCCACGCCCGGGGTCGAGCTGCGGCTCATGGTCGACGGCGTCGCCCCCGGCTTCACGTCGTACGAGGAGGCCGTGGCCGGGCAGCCCGCGACGCCGCTCGACGACGAGTGCCAGGGCGCCGACATGCTCTACTCGTCGGGCACCACGGGACGTCCCAAGGGCGTGAAGCCGCCGCTCAGCCGGGCGCCGCTGGAGGCCCCCGGGGCCCTGGTGCGGCTCATCCAGCTCCTGTTCGCGCCCTCGGCCGACAGCGTGTACCTGTCGCCGGCGCCGCTCTACCACGCCGCTCCGCTGCGCTACAGCATGTCCTTCCAGCGCCTCGGCGCGACCGTGGTGGTGATGGAGAGGTTCGACCCCGAGGAGGCGCTGGCGCTCGTCGAGCGGCACCGCGTCACCCACGCGCAGTGGGTGCCCACGATGTTCGTCAAGATGCTCAAGCTGCCCGAGGAGGTGCGCGAGCGCTACGACCTGTCGTCGCTGCGCTGCGCCATCCACGCCGCCGCGCCCTGTCCCGTCGAGGTCAAGGAGCGGATGATGGAGTGGTGGGGGCCGATCATCCACGAGTACTACGCGGGCACCGAGGGCAACTGCTTCCTGTACGCGGGACCGGACGACTGGCTCGCCCACAAGGGCACGGTGGGCCGGCCGCTGCTCGGGGTCACCCACGTCTGCGACGAGGACGGTGGCGAGCTGCCGCCCGGTGAGCACGGCACGGTCTACTTCTCCGACGGCCCGAAGTTCGAGTATCACGGCGACCCAGGGAAGACCGCGTCGGTCCAGGACCCCAAGGGCCGCGGCTGGACCACGCTGGGGGACATCGGCTACCTGGACGAGGACGGGTTCCTCTACCTCACCGACCGGCGCTCGTACATGATCATCTCCGGCGGGGTGAACATCTACCCGCAGGAGGCCGAGAACGCGCTGGCGATGCATCCCAAGGTGGCCGACGTGGCCGTCTTCGGGGTGCCGGACCCCGAGATGGGCGAGCAGGTCAAGGCCGTCGTCCAGCCGGCGGACCCGGCCGGCGCCGGTCCCGCCCTGGAGGCCGAGCTGATCGCCTACTGCCGGGAACGGCTGGCCCACTACAAGTGCCCGAAGTCGGTCGACTTCCGTGACGAGCTGCCCCGCCATCCAACGGGCAAGCTGTACAAGCGCCTGCTCAGGGACGAGTACTGGCCGCGTACGAGCTGACATAAAGTACGCGTAGGGCGCTCGGGGATCCCCACCGCTGATCGCTTAGCGTGACCTTATCGCCGATGCGTCATCGTATTACGTGTACCGGCGGAGAGCCGGGATCACCGGCGAATCCATTGAGGGGGATGGCGATGAGCTCACATGAGCATGTTCCCGGCGACGAGAACACCCAGATACTCCCCGGTCACGGCTGGAGCCAGTTCGGAAGCACTCCGCCGCAGCACGGGCAGTACACCGGGGCGTACCAGTCGTACGGCGCCTACGGGAGCGGTCCTTATGACACGGCGCAGTTTCCGCCGCCTCCGGCGCGGAAGGGCACGCTGAGCGCACGCCAGAAGGCGGGCGCGGGCCTCGCTCTCGTGGCCGTGGCGCTGGGCGGCGGGGTCACCGGGGCCCTCGTCGCGAACAGCGTGAACGGCGGGCAGACGGTGATCGCGAGCCCGGTGGTCAAGGGGGTGTCCAACTCCTCGACCACCACGATCGCCGCGGTGGCCAAGGCGATCATGCCGTCGGTGGTGTCGATCGAGGTGAAGACCGCCACGGCCGGCGGCGAGGGGTCCGGTGTCATCCTGTCGGCCGACGGTCTGATCCTGACGAACAACCACGTGGTGAGCATCGGCGGCGGAAACGGCGGCACGGTCACCGTGAAGTTCAGCGACGGCAAGACCGCCAACGCCGTCATCAAGGGCACCGACCCCACCACGGACCTCGCGGTCATCCAGGCGCAGGGCGTGTCCGGCCTGACCCCCGCCTCCCTCGGCGACAGCGACAAGCTCCAGGTCGGCGACGGGGTCCTCGCGATCGGCAGCCCGCTCGGCCTGGAGGGGTCGGTCACCTCCGGCATCGTGAGCGCCCTCGACCGCACGCTGACCGAGGCCCCCGAAGAGCAGCAGCAGCCGCAGTTCCCCTGGGGGATGGAGCAGCAGCAGCCGCAGAGCCAGGGCAACACGATCGGCGGCATGATCCAGACCGACGCCGCGATCAACCCCGGCAACTCCGGCGGCGCGCTGGTGAACACCAGCGGGCAGGTCGTCGGGATCAACACGGCGATCGCCACCTCGGGCTCCAGCTCCGGCAACATCGGCGTCGGCTTCGCGATCCCCATCAACACCGCGAAGCTCGTCTCCGACCAGCTCATCAAGACCGGCAAGGCGACGCACGCCTTCCTCGGTGTGAGCGTGGCCGACGCGGTCGGCGGCGCGTCCGGCGCGGTGGTCAGCTCGATCACGGCCGGCAGCCCGGCGGAGAAGGCCGGCCTCAAGGAGGGCGACCTGATCACCAAGATCAACGACAAGGTGGTGGACAGCGCGGAGGCGCTGGTCGGCACCATCCGCAGCTCCCGCCCCGGCGACAAGGTGACCATCACCTTCACGCGCGACGGCAAGGAGAACACCATCACCACCGCGCTCGCGGAGCAGTCCGCGGGCTGACGGCCCACGATCGTCGCCGGCGGGCCTCTGGGGGGACGGCCCGCCGGCGATCGTCCTTTCTCCGGTGTCCTCTCTCCGGGAAGCGCGCCTACTTGCGCCGGCGGCCGCTGATCGCGCGGAAGGTGTCCTCCAGGGCCGTGAGGGTCTCGTCGTACGTGCGCCGGGCGGCCACCCCCACCGAGAGGCAGTCGACGACGGTGAGCTGAGCGATCCTGCTGCCCATCGCGCCGAACCGGAACGGGGTCTCGCGGGCCGCGGTCCTCAGCACGATGTCGGCGAGCTCGGTGATCGGCGAGGGGGCGAAGTTCGTGATCGCGATCGTGGTCGCCTGCCGATCGGCGGCGAGCCGCAGCGCGTCGAGGACGTCGACGGTGGTGCCGGTGTGCGAGATGCCGATCGCGACGTCGCTCCTGCCGAGCAGCGCGGCCGAGGTGAGCGCGCTGTGGAAGTCCTGCCAGGCGAAGGCCATCAGGCCGATCCTGTGCAGCTTCTGGTGGAGATCGGCCGCGACGAAGCCGCTCGCCCCGGCGCCGTAGAGATCCACACGGCGGGCCCCGGCGATCGCGGTGACCGCGCGCTCCAGGGCGGCGATGTCGAGGTGCTCGGCGGTCTCCGCGACCGCGCGGGAGTCGCTGTAGCCGATCTTGGCGACGATCTCCTCCAGCGGATCGTCGGCGCTGATGTCGCCGTCGAGCGGGCGGGCGCTCCCGGCACGCGACGCCTCCAGCGTCGCCTCCCGGGCGAGCGCGATCCGCAGCTCGGGGTAGCCGCGCAGCCCGATGGCCCGGCAGAAGCGGAGCACGGTGGCCTCCGAGGTGCCGCACTCGCGGGCGAGCGCCCCGATCGGCCGGTCCGCGACGCCCTGGGGGTCGGCCAGCACCGCGCGCGCGACCCGCTGCTCGGCGGGCCGCAGGGACCGGATCGCGCCGCGCAGCCGCACGAGAATCCCGTTCGAGTAGTCTCCGCCGGGGCTCACGCCACCCTGCCTTCTACTTGCTCATGCCGGCGGTCAGCCCGGCGATGATCTGCTTGGTCGCCAGGACGAACAGCACGAAGAGCGGCGCCGTGGCGAGAACCAGCCCGGCGAACAGCGCCGACCAGTCGGTCGTGTACTCGCCGAAGAACTGCGACAGCCCGCGCGGGATCGTGAACCTCTCGTCCGAGCGCAGCAGCACCAGCGGGTAGAGGAACTCATGCCACAGGGGCACGAACTGGAACAGCATCACCGACGCCAGCGCGGGCCGCACCAGCGGCAGCATGATCTGCCCGAAGATCCGGAACTCGCCGGCCCCGTCGAGCCGGGCCGCCTCGTCCAGCTCGCCGGGCAGGGAACGGTAGAACGCCGACAGCACGAACATGCAGAACGGCACCCCGGACGCTGCGTACAGCAGCGTGAGCCCGAGCAGCGAGTCGATCAGGCCCATGGAGTCCATCAGGTAGAAGATCGGCACCAGGCCCAGCCGGATCGGCAGCATCAGCCCCGCAAGGAAGTACGCCCCGAGCACCCGGCTGCCGGCGAAGTCGTAGCGGGCCAGCGGATAGGCCGCCATCGCGGAGACCGCCGTGCCGAGCAGCACCGCGCCGCAGGTGACGACCAGCGAGTTCAGCAGGTAGGTGCTGAACGACGCCTCCGTCCACACCCGGCCGTAACTGTGCAGCGTGGGCGACGCCGGGAGCCCCAGCGGCGCGGTGAAGATCTCGCTCGTGGGCCGCAGCGAGTTGAGCACCATGACGGCCAGCGGCAGCAGCGCGACGACCGCGTACCCCCACAGCAGCAGGTGGACGGCGACGCGCCCCGGAGCCCGGCTCCGGGCCGTCACAGCAGGCTCCTCTCCCGGCGGCGGAAGTACGAGCCGGCCAGCAGCGACACCCCGAAGATGAACACGAACATCAGCACCGCGAGCGCCGACGACCGCCCGATCGCCTCCGTGCCGCCCTCCACGAACGCGACCCGGTAGAACAGCAGGCCGAGCACGTCGGTCGAGCCCGCCGGGGACCCGGTCGACCCGGCCATCGCGTAGACCAGCCCGAAGGCGTTGAAGTTGCCGATGAACGTCAGCACGCTCACCACGCCGATCGCCGGGGTGAGCAGCGGCAGCGTCACCCGCCGGAAGGACTGCCAGGCCGACGCGCCGTCGACCCTCGCCGCCTCGTGATACTCGGCCGGGATCCCGGCGAGCGCGGCGGAGAACAGCAGCATGGGGAAGCCCACCCACTGCCACGCGTTGACCACGATGACGATCGGCAGCGCCGTACGCGTGTCGCCCAGCCAGGGCAACGCCCAGGAGTCCAGGCCGACGGCCTCGAGCAGCGAGTTGACCGGGCCGAACGTGGGGTTGAGCAGCAGGCTCCACAGGTAGCCGACGACCAGCGGGTCCACCAGGTAGGGCGTGGTGAACGCGGCCTGCAGGAACCGCTTGCCGCGGCCGTACCGGAACAGCAGGAGGGCGAACAGCAGGCCGACGGTGTTCTGGATCAGCATCGTCCCGGCGAAGAACAGCGCGTTGTGCCCGAACGCCCGCCACAGCTGCTGGTCGTAGGGGTAGACGCCGAACAGGTCCCGGTAGTTGCCGAGCCCGGCGAACCCCGCCTGCCGGATCCCGCGCCACTCGAAGAAGCTGTACTCCAGCGCGGTGACCAGCGGATAGACGATGAAGACCGAGTAGAGCAGGAGCGCGGGCAGCAGGAACACGGCCAGCACCCGCCATCGCGGCACGTACCGGCGGCCGGCGCCGGTGCGTGCCGCGCGACGCCCGGACAAGCGTCCGGGGAAGCGCCCTGCGGGGCGCCGGGGCGTGCTCAGTTCCCCGGCTTGAACCACTGCTCGACGCCCTTCTGCACGCTCTCGGCGACCGCCTTGGGATCGGTCTGGCCGACCAGCATCTTCTGCACCTCGTCCCGGAAGACCGCGTCACCGTTCGGCTGGCCGTACCGGAAGTCGACGAGCAGCGTGTACGGCGCGCCGTTGGCGGCGTAGTTCTTCGCCATCTCGGCCAGCAGCGGGTCCGGCGGCGTGACGCCGGGGACCGCGGACAGCTGCTTCAGCTCGCCGGCGTAGAGCTGCCCGAACTCCGGCGTCGCCATCCACGTGACCAGTTCGAGCGCCTCGGCCTGGTGGGCCGACTTGGCGTTGACGCCGAACGAGCCGTCGGCCCAGCCCGGGGTGACGGGGGTGGTCACCGGGGAGCCGGGCGGCGGCGGCACCTGGAAGGCGCCGACCTCAAGGCTGGGGTTGAGCGCGAGCACGGGCGCCAGGTCGAAGCTGCCCGTGGGGTACATCGCGGCCTTTCCGGTGGCGAACAGCGCCTGGACGTCGGGGATCTTGACGGCCGCCACGTCCTTGGGGAAGTACGGCTCCAGGTCCTTGAGCAGCTTGACGGAGGCCGTGAAGTCGGGGTCGGTGAACTTCTTCGCGCCGCTCAGCAGCGCGTCCCGGAACTTCGCGCTGCCGTAACGGGCGTTGCCGAAGATCTCGTGGACGATCGGCAGCGTCCAGGTCGCGTCGGGACCGGCCGCGACGGCGAACGGCGTGATCCCGGCCGCCTTCAGCTTCTGCGCCGCTGCGATCATGTCGTCCCAGGTGGCGGGGGGCTTGATGCCGTTGTCGCCGAACAGCTTCTTGTTGTAGAGCACCTGGAGCGTCTGGTAGGCGAACGGCACACCGTAGATCTTGCCGTCCTTGTGGCCCTTGGCGCCTTCCAGCAGCTTGGCGTCGAAACCGGACAGCGCCGCGACCTTGCCGTCCAGCGGGACCAGCTGGCCCGCCTCGACCAGCGGCTGGAGCCCGCCGTAGGCCCGCAGCTGGGCGACGTCAGGCCCGGCGGTGCCGGACAGGCCGGTGGCCAGGATGTTGTTGTACTCGGTGGCCTGGAACGGCTTGAACTCGACGTGGATCTTCGGGTGCGACTCCTCGAACTTGGCGAGGATCTTCTCGTACGCCTTGACGTCCTCCACCCGCCACGACCACAGGCTCAGCGTGACCTTGTCACCGCCCGCCTCGCCGCCCTGGTCGGATGCGCCGCCCCCGGGAGCGCACGCCGCCAGCGCCACCGCGAGCACGCCGATCGCTCCCGCGATCCATCTTCTCTTCATGAGACTCCCTGTCGGCTCGTAGCCAGTTCGGCGAGCGCCATGCGTGTAGGTAAATGCCATGCAAGGTCATCGCGTTGTCTGAAAATTACTTACATCTGACAAGATCCGCAATGCCTTCTTCACGGAAGGTTCACGCGAGCAGGTGGCGGGGCGGGAGCGTTCAGCCGCGGTGGCGGGTGAGGGCCTCGGACTCCCACAGATCGCGGTAGTAACCGGGCACGGCGACGAGGCCGGCGTGCGTGCCGCGCTGGGTGACCGTGCCGCCCTCCAGCACGACGATCTCGTCGACCTGTTCCAGGCCGCGCAGCCGGTGGGTGACCAGCAGCGTGGTGCGGCCCCGGGTGGCGTCCAGCAGGTCGGCCATCAGCAGGTCGGCCGTCTCCTCGTCCAGGGCCTCGGCCGGCTCGTCCAGCAGCAGCACCGGCGGGTCGTACAGCAGGGCCCGGGCCAGCGCGAGCCGCTGGAGCTGGCCGCCGGAAACGGTGCGGCCGTCCTCGCCGAGCACCGTGTCCCAGCCGGTGCGCTCGGTCCAGGCGCCCAGGCGGGCCCGCCGCACCGCCGCCTCGATGTCCTCCGTGGGCGCCTGCGGACCGGCCAGGCGCAGGTTGTCCCTGACCGTGGCCTGGAAGACGTACGGGTCCTGGGTGAGGCCCGTGATGAGCGCCCGAACGTCGTCGGAGGACAGGCGCCGCACGTCGGTCCCGTTGAGCCGGATCGCGCCGGACTCGATCTCCACCGTCCGCATCAGCGCCGACAGCAGGGTGCTCTTGCCCGCGCCGCTCGGGCCGACCACCGCGACCCGGCGGCCCGGCGTCAGCGTCAGGCTCACGCCCTTCAGCGCGGGCTCGCGCCCGCCGTGGCGCACCACGAGGTCGTCGACCTCGACCGTCAGCGGCGGCTCGGGCGCGGGCGCGGGGTCCGAGGGCTCGCGCACCGCCGGGGGAGTGGCGGCGGTCTCCCTGAGCCTGCGCAGCGCCGCGACCACTCCCGCGAACCGCTCGCCCGCCGCCGCCAGCGGCAGCGCGGGCTCGAAGGCGACCAGCGAGGTCAGGGCGGCCACGGCGGTCGCGACCCGGCCGAGACCGGCGGCCTGGGCCGTCAGGACCACGGCGACGACGGTCAGCCCCTGCGTCAGCATGCCGACGCCGAGCGCGGCGGCGTTGATCCGGGCCTGCCCCCGCTCCAGCCGGGACAGCCGCCCGTCGGCGTCCATCGCCGCCGACAGCGCCCGGTCACGCGCGCCGTACGCCGCGAGGTCGGCCGCACCGTGGACCAGGTCGGCCACCCGGGCGGCCAGGTCCGCGCGGGCCGGGGCGATCCGCGCCGACCAGCGCCGCGCGGCGGCGGCCGTGCCCGCGGGCAGCAGCACCCCGGCGACGAGCAGGCCCGCGGCGAGCACGAACGCGGCGGCGGGCAGCAGGAAGCCCGCGATGACGACGGCGGCGACGCCGGTGATCAGCGCGGCGGCGGCCGGCAGCAGGCAGCGGACGAGCAGGTCCTGCACGGCGTCGGTGTCGTCCACCATCCGGCTGAGCAGGTCGGCCCCGCGCTGCTGCAGCGGCCCGGCCGGGATCAGCGCCCGGTAGAGACGCTCGCGGGTGCCCGCCTGCGCGCGCAGCGCGACGTCGTGCCCGGCCAGGCGCTCGCCGTACCGGAACACCCCACGCGTGGTCGCGAACGCCCGCACGGCCACGATTGCGACCGACAGCGCCGCCAGGGGCGGCTGCTCGGCGGCCCGGGTGATCAGCCAGGCGGCCGACGCGATGAGCGCGACCCCCGCGAGGTCGGCCGCCGCCCCGGCGAGCGCGGCGAGCACGAGCCGCCGGCCCATGCCGGTGCCGGTGATCACCGACAGCGGTGAGGCCGCCGTGGCCGTCCCCGTGGCCGTCTTCGAGGTCGTCTTCGGGGTCGTCTGCGCGCGGCTCATCGGGCCTCCCCGCCCTGTGCGGAGATCGAGGGAGCCGCGACCGCGGGAACGAGGACGCCGCCGTCGAGGCGGACGACCCGGTCGGCCAGGTCGATCATCGCCGGACGGTGGGCGACGATGATCGCTGTGCGCCCCTCGGCCAGCCTGCGTGTGGCCGCCACGATCGCCGCCTCGCTCCTGCCGTCGAGCCGCGCCGTGGGCTCGTCCAGCAGCAGCACCTGGGCGGCGGGGCGGCAGAAGGCCCTGGCCAGGGCGACCCGCTGACGCTGGCCCGCCGACAGGTTCGCGCCGCGCTCGCCGAGCGGGGTGTCATACCCCTGCGGCAGGGCGCCGGCGAACTCCGCGACCTGCGCCGCCTCGGCGGCGGCCCTGATCTCCTCCGCGCCGATCTCGTCAGGACCGGCCGCCGAGCCGAGCGCGATGTTGTCGGCCACAGACGTCGCGAACAGGTGCGGGCGCTGCGGCACGAAGGCGAGCCGCCGCCGCCACTCGTCGAGGTCGAGGCCGGCCAGATCCGTTCCGTCCGCCAGCACCCGCCCCTCGGACGGGGCCACGAACCCGAGCAGCAGGTGCAGCAGCGTGCTCTTGCCCGCGCCGCTCGGGCCCACGATCGCCACCCGCTCACCCGGCCGGATGACCAGCGAGACGCGGTCGAGCGCGGTCTCCTCGCGGCCCGGGTAGCGCACGGTGACGTCCTCCAGGCGAATCTCCGGCGGCCCGCCGGCCGCCGCGGAACGCCCCGCGCTCCCTGCCTCTTTCGCGCTCCGCGCGCTTGGTGCCTTCCCGGTGCCCGTCGCCGCTTCGGCCGGCCGGCTCTCCCGCCCGGCCTCCTGCGGCGGATTGATCACCGCGAACGCCTCGTCGGCGGCGGCGACGCCCTCCATGGCGGCGTGGAAGCGGGTGCCCATCGCGCGCAGCGGCAGGTACGCCTCGGGGGCCAGCAGCAGCACGAGCAGCGCCGTGCGCAGGTCGAGCGAGCCCGACAGCAGCCGCAGCCCCACGGGCACCGCCACCAGCGCCAGCGACAGCGACGCCACGAGTTCGAGCACCAGCGACGACAGGAACGCCACCCGCAGCGTGCGCATGGTCGCGGCGCGATGGGCCTCGGCCACCTCGCGGATCACCGACGCCTGGTAGCGGGCCCGGCCGAACGCCCGCAGCGTGGGCAGGCCGCGCACGACGTCGAGGAAGTGACCGCCGAGGCGGGCCAGCGCGCGCCACTGCCGTTCTGTCACGGTCTTGGTGGTCCACCCGACCAGCGCCCCGAAGATCGGGATCAGCGGCAGCGTGAGCACCACGATCACGGCGGTGGCCAGGTCGGCCGCGAAGAGCCGGACCACGACCGCGAGCGGCACGACCCCGGCCACGGCGACCGACGGCAGGTAGCCCGTCAGGTAGGGGTCGAGCGCGTCGAGCCCCCGGCCCGCGAGCGTCACCAGCTCACCCGACCGGTACGCCGGGCCGAGACCCTCCACCCGGCCGAGGAGCAGCCGCCGCAGGGCCGACTTCAGCGCGGTGGCCGCGCGGCCGGCGAGCACTCCCTGCGCCCATCCGAGCAGCCCGCGGCAGGCGACGACGAGCGCCAGGGGGAGCAGCGCGGCGACCGCGAACCGGCCCGACAGCACCCCGGCCAGCAGTTCCGCCTGCACGAGCACGAGCAGCCCGGCCACCACCGCCGCCGCCAGGCAGCAGGCGAGATGGATGCGGACGCTCCGCTCCGCGCGGGCCAGCCGGAGGAGATCCTTGTGCAACGGTCCCCAATCAGAAGAACGTCGGCAGCGCGCCCCTGGAGAAGGTGCGCCACACCCATACTTGCGCGCCCACGAGGATCGGGGCGACCGGGACCACCATGACACTGAGCACAGTCAGTGTCTGATCCGGGGCGGCGTTGCGGAGCATGGGGGCGGCCACGGCCGCCATGACCAGGACCGCGGGCGCGGCGGCGGCGCAGGCCGACACCAGCAGCGCCCGCCCGCTCCCGCGCGGGCCGTCCTGCAGGCGCCAGGCCGCGAAGGTGTGCCCGTGCCAGGCGAGCAGCGCGAGCAGCGCCACTCCTCCCGCGACGCCCGGCACGTCGAAGGGCGAGGCGGGCAGGCCGCGCGCGACGGCCACCAGGATCGCGCCCCAGGCGAGCGCCAGCCCCGCCGAGCCCGCCCACAGCGCGCCGTCCCACGCCAGCCGCCAGGCGGCGCCGCCGGCCCTGCGGCGGAACCACAGCCCCGCGTCGCGCACGATCCACGCCAGCAGCAGGGCGACGACGAGGGGATACAGGCGGCTCAGCGCCTGGCCCTCCAGCACCGGGAACGCGCCGAACAGCACGCCGGCGAGCGCGACCAGCCACACCTCGTTGGCGAGCACGAACGGGGCCATCGCCCCGACGAGGCGGTCGCGGGCGGCGGGGGAGCGGGCCAGCACGGGCAGCAGCACGCCGAGCCCGATGTCGAAGCCCTCCAGGGCGAAGTAGCCGGCCAGCAGCACGGCGAACGTCAGGAACCAGAAGATGTCCATGGGGAGCGTGTCCTCTACAGCGAGTGGGTGGGGACGGGCTCGGCGGTGACGGGAAGGTCCGCGGCGCCGAGCGCGACCTGTCCGGGGCCGCGCCGTACGGCACGGGCGATGAGGACGTAGTCGACGAGGGCGAGCAGCCCGAGCACGCCCGCGAAACCCGCGAAGGAGGCGGTGATGTCCGCGCGGGTCAGCCCGGGGGTGAGGGCGTCGGCCACGGAGAGCTTGCCGTACACCAGCCAGGGCTGGCGGCCGACCTCACGGACCATCCAGCCGGCGATCGCCGCGACGAACGGCAGCGGGGTCATGATCATGAGGAGCGGGTGCAGCCAGCGCCAGCGGGCCAGCAGGTCGCGGATGAGCAGCGGCGTCAGCACGAACATCACGGCGAACTGGACGAGCTGCCCGATCGTGATCATCAGCCCGAGCGCGGTGCCGGGGATCGCTCCGTGGAACTTGTCCGGCTGGACGTCGCCGACCGGCCCGAACTGGGCGTAGCCGAACCCGACGGTGAACAGCGACCCGACGAAGGCGGTCAGCACGCCGATGCGCAGGGAGCGGGTGAAGAACTCCCGCTCGGGGGTGCGCCGGAACAGGTGGTAGGCGCTGGCGCCCATCACGACGAACCCGCCGGTCCACAACCCGGCGCTCAGCACGTGGGGGAGTGCGAAGACGAGGGTCGGGTTGGTGAGCAGCGCCCCGAAGTCGCGCAGCACGAGCCGCCCGCCCACCTCTGCCGAGCCCACCGGGTTCTGCAGGAAGGAGTTGGCGACCATGATGAACAGCGCCGAGGCGTACGCCGTCAGCGTCACCAGCCAGATGCAGGCCACGTGGAGCCCGCGCGGCAGCCGGTGCCAGCCGAAGATCCACAGGCCGAGGAACGTGGACTCCAGGAAGAAGGCCAGCAGCGTCTCCATGGCCAGCGGCGCGCCGAACACGTCGCCCGCGTAGTGCGAAAGCCCGCTCCAGCTCAGCCCGAACTGGAACTCCATCACGAGCCCGGTGACGATGCCGAGCGCGTAGTTGATCACGTAGATCTGTCCCCAGAAGCGGGTCATCCGCTCGTGCAGGGGATTCCCGCCGATGGCGTACCGAGTGTGCATGATCGCCACCAGTGGGGCCAGCCCGAGCGTGAGCACGACGAACAGGAAGTGGAGGCTTCCGGTCACGGCGAACTGCAGCCGAGCGAGGCCGACGACGTCCATTGGTCTCTCCTTGGCGTCCTATACGTAGACTGCCTACATATAGACAGCCTACATATACACTGGAGGCGTGAAGAACCGGGATAGGCTGCGGGCGTGAACGCCGATGCGCTCCGGGGCCATATGGACGCCCTGCTGCTCTCCGTGCTGGAGCGCGAGCCGCTGCACGGCTACGCGATCATCGAGGCGCTGCGTGAGCGCAGCGGCGGCGCACTCGACGTGCCGACGGGCACGGTCTACCCCGCGCTGCGCAGGCTGGAGCGGGCCGGGCTGCTCGCCGGCGAGTGGGCCTCCGACGGGGGGCGCAAACGGCGGACCTACCGCCTCACCGACACCGGGCGCAAGGCCCTGGCGGGGGAGCGGTCGGCCTGGCGGTCGTTCACGACCGCGATAGGGAGCGTTCTCGATCCGCTGCGCTGAGATTCGCCGCGCTCAGCGCGGAGACCGCCCTGGTGCACCGCAGGCAGTGCGCGGCGCTGTACAGCTGCCACACGCTGAGCGCGTAGCTGACCGCGGACACGGCCAGCCCGGGAAGGTAGTCGCTGAACCCCACAGGGCCGTGGGCGGCCGCCGCCAGCATCAGGCCCATCGCCCCGATCAGCGGCGTCTGGATCCAGACGAACAACCCCAGCCACCGGGTGAGCCGCGCGGGCCGGCGGATGTGCCGCGCCCAGCGGCCGAACGCGAGCAGCGCGACGCCGCCCATCACGCCCACGCTGAGCTGGAGGAGATCCACCGTCCTGGCCAACAGCCCGAACCACACCGGTTTGATCTCGTCGACATGCGGGCTCTCGGGGAAGACCCGCCAGATCACCGCCCACATGAACGCGATGAGCGGCACGCTGAGGAACAGCAGCGCGGCCGTGCGGCGGCCCTGGCTCACCGTCAGCTCCCCCTGGAAGCCCGGCGCGACCTCGGGCACGGTCCCGAAGTCGGCGACCGCCAGCCGTTCGGCCTCGGCCCGGGGGAGACCCTCGTCCTCGTACGCCTCGGCCGCGTCGAGCAGGCTGTCGCGCGCCTCGGCCAGCAGGTCGCGCCTGGCCCCGCCCGGGCCCCGCAGCGCACGGCGCATCGACGCGACGTACTCGTCGATCGGACCCGCGTTCCCCATCGTTCCTCCCCGGTCTGCGGCAAGCGTACGGCCGGGGCACCCGGGGGCGCATCAGGGTGATCCCTGACCTGGGACCGAAGGTCCCGCACGACCCGTGCCGTACGGCACTGCCGCTCCGGGCCGCCGTGCGCTGTCCTTGAGAATGGGGAGCGGGTAACGAGAAGGCCGGCGAGCGCCTCCGGATCGGCAAAGGGCGGGAGCGGCACCGCTCCGGTTCGCAGATACCCTGTCCTCAGGTGCGACCCGGCCCCCCAAAACATGGCCTGCCCCTGGTGAGGCGAGAGGTACCGGCGGTGTTCCTGGGTACAGGGATGCTCGTGGGCGGTGTCTTCTGACCGTTTCGCCGCGGCAACACCCTGTTAACCCTGGTCGGCGAGACTGAGAGCGGAGAGCGAGGCGGGACGTGAACCAGCCGAAGATCGTGGTGGGCATCAACGGGTCGATGGCGTCGCAGGCCGCATTGAGGTGGGCCGCCGCCGAGGGTTCGCTGCGCGGTGCGCGGGTCGAGGCGGTGTACGCCTGGGAGTGGACGGGCGGGCTGCACGCCCACTACGCGCCGATCGCGAGCCGCACCTCACGGGAGGACGAGCACAAGACCGCCCTCGACGTCGCCGCCCAGGCCGTCGCCGAACTCGGCGAGCGCCACGTCGAACCGGTCGTCGTCGAAGGTTCGCCGGCGCAGGTCCTGCTGCGCGCGACCGAGGGCGCCGACCTGCTGGTGCTGGGCGCGCACGAGGCCGAGTCGGAGCCTTACCCCGTGCTCAATCCGGTCGTGTCCGCCTGCCTGCTGCGGGCCAGGTGCCCGGTCGTCGTCGTGCTGCCCGGCATGGAGCACGACCGGCGTCCCGGAGTGCTGGCGGGCAGCCGGTCCTGACGCGACCTACGCCAGGGGCCGGATGTCCTCCCGGTCTCGGGACTTTCCGCCCTGCCGGACCGTACGGCCCGGGCGGAGCATGAGGGCATGGACCCCAACCGCCCAGCCGACGGCCCAGCAGCCGACCCGGGCATCGTCGTCGGGTACGACGGCTCCGATTTCGCCATGCAGGCGCTCGACTGGGCGATGGACGAGGCCGAGTTCAGGGACTCGCCCATCACCGTCTGCCACGCCTGGCAGTCGCCGTACGACGCGGGCGACGAGGAGGCGCGCAAGTCGCTGCACCACGCGGCCGAGCACGTGCTGTGGCACGGCGCGGAATGCGCCCGGCAGTGCACGAGCGGCGTCCGCGTGCGAGAGGACCTGTTCGAGGGGCCGGCCTCCGATCGGCTCGTCGCGCTGTCGGAGACGGCCGGCCTCGTCGTCGTGGGATCGCGCGGCCTGAGCGGCGCGGCCCGCCGCGTGATGGGGTCGGTCGCGGGGCACGTCGCGACGCACGCCCACTGCCCGGTGATCGTGGTCCGCGGCACGGGGCCGCTGCCGCATCGCAGGCACCCCGGACCCGTCGTCGTCGGCGTCGGCGGCGGCGACGACCACGTCCTCGCCTTCGCCTACCACGAGGCCGCCCTGCGCGGGCTGCCGCTGATCGCGGTGCACGCCTGGCGCTACCCGGCCGCCGCCTGGAGCGCGGGCATGGCGCCCATGGTGATGTCCGACGTCCCCGGCAGGGAGGCCGTCCAGGCCCTGGAATCCGCCCTGGAGCCCTGGCGCGCGCGCTATCCGGACGTGCACACCCTGCTCCAGCCGGTCGAGGGGCCCGTGCTCGACGTGCTGGCCGACACCTCACCCGGCGCGACCATGCTGGTCGTCGGCGCGACCCGCGCCCGGGGGATGCTCGGCAGGCTCGGGTCGGTCACCCGGCCGCTGATCGACGCGGTCACCTGCCCGGTGGCCGTCGTCCACTGCTGACCGGATAGGACCGATCCATCCCGGACCGCGACGCGCAAGGGCAGTACGCCTACGTTTGCGACGTCAGGTAATCGGCAAATTCATACAAGTTTGTGATAAAGACACTTAATGGTCCTGGTGCCGCGGTGGTCTACCCCTAAAGTCCGGGGCATGCGTGCTCTATCCCGGGCCTGTCCCGATGACCACCTCGGTGGCCGCGACACGAGACGCGGCTTCCGCGCGGTCGCCGCGCTCGCGGCCGCCGGTCTCCTGACCGCCGGCGTCACGGTCGCGTCGCCGGCGCCCGCCTCGGCCGAGCCGGGCGCCGTGGTGATCAGCCAGGTGTACGGAGGCGGCGGCAACTCCGGCGCCCCCTACACCAACGACTACGTCGAACTGTTCAACCGTGGCACCGCCACGATCTCGCTGGACGGCTGGTCCCTTCAGTACACGAGTGCCACCGGGACCGGCCAGTTCGGCTCCCAGAAGCAGGACCTGTCGGGCTCGCTCGCCCCCGGCGGATATCACCTGGTCCAGCTGTCCGCCGGAACGACGCCGAGCGGTACGCTGCCGGCCGCCGACACCGTCGGCACTCTCAGCCTGAGCGCCACGGCCGGCAAGGTCGCCCTGGTCCGCTCGACCACCGGCCTGGCCTGCAACGGCGGCTCCTCTCCCTGCACACCGGAGCAGACCGCCCAGATCGCCGACCTCGTCGGGTACGGCACGGCCAACTACTTCGAGGGCTCGGCGGCGGCCCCGGGCCTGAGCAACTCCACCGCCGCGGTGCGCGCCGGCGGCGGCTGTGCCGACACCGACGACAACGCCGCCGACTTCGCCGCGGGCACGCCCGCGCCGCGCAACACGGCGACGCCCCCGGCTCCCTGCGGCGTCGCCTCGCCGTCGCCGTCCGCGACCCCTTCCGCGACCCCCTCCGCGTCGCCCTCGGCATCGCCGTCGGTCTCGCCGTCCGTGTCGCCCTCCGCCTCGCCGACGCCGTCGCCCACTCCCTCCGCCGACCCGTGCGACGTGCCGGCGAACCGGCAGATCGCCGAGGTCCAGGGCAGCGGCGCCGCCTCCCCGCTCGCAGGGCAGACCGTCCGGGTCGAGGGAATCGTGACCGGCGACTTCCAGCAGACCGGCCAGCAGAGCGGCTTCTACTTCCAGGACCCGACGCCCGACGCGGACCCGGCCACCTCCGACGGCCTGTTCGCGTTCGCCCGGGCGTCGTTCAAGGATGTCAAGGCCGGCGACCGGGTGCTCGTCACCGGCAGGGTCACCGAGTTCAACGGGCTCACCGAGCTGTCCCCGGTCACGGCGGTGGACGTCTGCGGCACCGGGACGATCACCCCGAAGGCCTACGACCTGCCGCGGGCCGACGGCGCCACCTTCGAGCCGTACGAGAACGTGCTCGTGACCTTCCCCGAGCCGCTGACCGTGACCGACCACTACAACCTCGGCCGGTACGGCGAGGTGACGGTCGCCGCCGGCGGCAGGCTGTTCCAGCCGACCGACCGGGAGGGGGTGGACCCCGCCCTGGACGCCCGCAGGTCGCTGCTCGTCGACGACGGCTCGAACACCGAGAACCCGGCGACGATCCCCTACACGACGCCGCAGGTCGTCCGCCTCGGCGACACCGCGCTGGGCGTCACCGGCGTGCTGAGCTACGGCTTCGGGGCCTACCGGCTGGAGCCGACCAAGCAGATCACCTTCCTGCGGACCAACCCCCGGCTGCCGGCGCCGCTGCCGGTCGGCGGGAACGTCCGCGTCGCGAGCCTCAACACGCTCAACTGGTTCACGACGCTCGGCTCGCGCGGCGCCGACACCGCCGAGGAGCAGCAGCGGCAGCTCAAGAAGATCGTCGCCACGCTCAAGGGCCTCGACGCCGACGTCGTCGGGCTCATGGAGGTCGAGAACAACGGGCAGACCGCCGTCGAGGCGCTGGTCGACGCCCTGAACGCCGAGGTGGGCGCGGGCACGTACGCCGCCCTGACCCACCCCTACCCGGGCACCGACGCCATCCACGTCGCCGCGATCTACAAGCCGGCGAAGCTGACCCCCGTCGGGGAGACGCGGTCGTCCACCGACCCCGTCTTCCGGCGGCCGCCGCTGATCCAGACCTTCCGCCGAGTGGGCGGCGGCCAGCCCTTCACGCTGCTCGTCAACCACTTCAAGTCCAAGGGCTGTGACGAGGAGGCCACCGGCGGCGACAGCGACCAGGGCGACGGGCAGAGCTGCTACAACGCCGAGCGCGTGCGGCAGGCCAAGGCCGTGCTCGGCCTCATCGACTCGATGGACCTGCCGAACCCGCTGGTGATCGGCGACCTCAACGCCTACGGCGAGGAGGACCCGATCCACACCCTGGAGACGGGCGGCCTGACCAGCCTGTCCAAGCGGTTCGTCCCCGCCGCCCAGCGCTACAGCTACCTGTTCGGCGGGCTGTCGGGCGAGCTGGACCACGCGATGGCCGGCAAGCAGCTGGTCAAGCGGGTGACCGGGGCGACCATCTGGCACGTCAACGCCGACGAGTCGCGCATCCTCGACTACAACCTGGAGTACAACCCGCCGAGCCTCTACCGGCCCGACGCGTTCCGCTCCTCCGACCACGACCCGCTGCTGATCGGGCTGAACCTGCCCGGCGGCAAGGGCTGACGATCCGCACGCGAAGGGGCCCCCGGCGACGGGGGCCCCTTCCTGTCCGTCAGGCGTTGGGATCGACGAAGTCCCGCTTGGTCTCCGGCGGCTCGCCCGGCTTGCCGCCCAGGCGCGGATAGCGCAGGTCGAAGGCGGGCCGCTCGGAGCGGATCGGCGGGATCGACACGAAGTTGTGGCGCGGCGGCGGGCAGGACGTCGTCCACTCCAGCGAGTTGGCGTGGCCCCACGGGTCGTTCACCGTCACCTTCTCCCCGTGCCGTACGGTCCACCAGATGTTGTAGAGGAACGGCAGGGTGGACAGCCCGAGCAGGAACGCCCCCACGCTCGACACCTGGTGCATCCAGGTGAAGCCGTCGCTGGCCGCGTAGTCGCCGTACCGGCGCGGCATGCCCTGCGCGCCGAGCCAGTGCTGGATGAGGAACGTCAGGTGGAACCCGATGAACAGCATCCAGAAGTGGATCTTCCCGAGCCGCTCGTCGAGCATCCTCCCGGTGAACTTCGGCCACCAGAAGTAGAAGCCGGAGAACATGGCGAACACCACCGTGCCGAACACCACGTAGTGGAAGTGGGCGACCACGAAGTAGCTGTCGGTCACGTGGAAGTCCAGCGGGGGCGACGCCAGGATCACCCCGGTCAGGCCGCCGAGCAGGAACGTCACGAGGAAGCCCACCGACCACAGCATCGGCGTCTCGAACGAGAGATGACCTCGCCACATCGTGCCGGTCCAGTTGAAGAACTTCACCCCGGTGGGCACGGCGATCAGGAACGTCATCAGCGAGAAGAACGGCAGCAGCACCCGGCCGGTGGCGAACATGTGGTGCGCCCACACGGTGACCGACAGCGCGGTGATCGCGATCGTCGCGCCGACCATCCCGACGTACCCGAACAGCGGCTTGCGGCTGAAGACCGGGATCACCTCGGTGACGATGCCGAAGAACGGCAGCGCGATGATGTAGACCTCCGGATGGCCGAAGAACCAGAACAGGTGCTGCCACAGGAGCGGGCCGCCGGTCTGCGGGTCGTAGATGTGCGCGCCGGTCTTGCGGTCGATCTCCAGCGCCAGCAGCGCGGCGGCGAGCACCGGGAAGGCCAGCAGCACGAGGATCGAGGTGAAGAACACGTTCCACGTGAAGATCGGCATCCGGAACATCGTCATGCCCGGGGCGCGCATGCACATGATCGTCGTGATGAAGTTGACGGAGCCGAGGATCGTCCCGAGGCCGGACAGCGCCAGGCCCATGATCCACAGGTCCCCGCCGAGCTGCGGGGTGAACGGCGCGGCCGACAGCGGCGTGTAGGCCGTCCAGCCGAACGTCGGAGCGCCGCCCGTGAGCGACGCCACCAGCACCATCACGCCGCCGAACAGGAACAGCCAGTAGCTGGCCATGTTGAGCCGGGGGAAGGCCACGTCGGGCGCGCCGATCTGCAGGGGCATCACCGCGTTGGCGAACCCGGCGAACAACGGTGTCGCGAACAGCAGCAGCATGACGCTGCCGTGCAGCGTGAACAACATGTTGTACTGCTGCAACGTGACGAACTGCATGCCCGGCTCGAAGAGCTCCGCCCGGATGACCATGGCTTCCAGGCCGCCGACCAGGAAGAAGAAGAAGGAGGTGATCATGTAGAGGTTGCCGATCACCTTGTGGTCCGTGCTCGACAACCATGAGGCGATCCGCGCGCCGGTGCCCCTCTGACCCGTCAAGTCGGTCGGCCGTACGGCATGAGTCGTCATCCGGGTGCTCCTTCTAGGTCAAGGAGGTCTCCTGCCCAATCACACGAGGCTCATCGCGAAATGGAATGCTGGGATTGTCCGGCTGGTTATGCCCGCTGAAGACCGAGCGAAAGGAGTCGCCCGTGGCGACCATCGAGGTAACCGAGAAGAACTTCAACGACATCGCCGACAACGGCATCGTACTGCTCGATTTCTGGGCATCCTGGTGCGGCCCCTGCCGGTCTTTCGCGCCGATCTTCGAAAAGGCGTCCGAGGAGCACAAGGACATCACCTTCGGCAAGATCGACACCGAGGCGCAGCCGGCACTGTCGGAGGGCTTCGAGATCACCGCGATTCCGACGATCATGGCGATCCGTGACGGCATCGTGGTGTTCGCCCAGCCGGGCGCCCTTCCGGCGCCGGCGCTCGATGACCTGATCCGGCAGCTGCGCGCGCTCGACATGGACGCCATCCGCGCCCAGATCGAGGCGGAGGCCAAGAACTCCTGAGGCGTCGGGCCGGTGCCCGCAAACGGAACGGGCTGTGCCCGCAAACGGAACGGGCCCCGCCCAAACGGAAACCGCCGTCACCCCGTCCGAGTGATCGGAGGGCGACGGCGGATTCAGACGGCCGGGCCGGCGGACCCGGCAGCGGACCTGGCGGCCCAGCCGGGCCTGGTGCGGATCAGCTCGACCGGTACATCTCCGCGACGCGGAAGGCGAGGTCGAGCGACTGGCCGCGGTTGAGACGGGGGTCGCACGCGGTCTCGTACCGCAGCGCCAGGTCCTCCTCCACGATCGCGTGCCCGCCGCCCACGCACTCGGTCACGTCGTCGCCGGTGAACTCGATGTGGATGCCGCCGGGGTGGGTGCCGAGCGCGTGGTGCACCTCGAAGAAGCCCGCGACCTCGTTCAGCACGTCGTCGAGCCGGCGGGTCTTGTGGCCGCTCGGCGCCTCGAAGGTGTTGCCGTGCATCGGGTCGCACACCCAGGCCACGGTGGCGCCGCTCGCGTTGACCTTCTCCACCAGCGTCGGCAGCGCGTCGCGGACCTTGCCGGCGCCCATCCGGGTGATGAAGGTGAGCCGACCGGGCTCGTTGTCCGGGTTGAGCTTGTCGATCAGCGCGATGGCCTCTTCGGGCGTGGTCGTCGGGCCGAGCTTCACGCCGATCGGGTTGCGGATGCGGCTGAAGAACTCGACGTGCGCGCCGTCGAGCTGCCGGGTGCGCTCGCCGATCCACACCATGTGCGCCGACACGTCGTACGGCAGGCCCGTGCGCGAGTCGATCCGGGTGAGCGCCCGGTCGTAGTCGAGGATCAGGGCCTCGTGGGAGGAGTAGAACTCCACGGTGTGGAACTCCTCGGGATCGGCCCCGCAGGCCCGCATGAACGAGAGCGCCTGGTCGATCTCCCGCGCGAGCTGCTCGTAGCGCCGCCCCGCGGGGGACTCCGCGACGAAGTCCTGGTTCCACGCGTGGACCTGGCGCAGGTCGGCGTAGCCGCCCTTGGTGAAGGCCCGCGCGAGGTTCAGCGTGACGGCCGAGGAGTGGTAGGCGCGCAGCAGCCGGTTGGGGTCGGGACGGCGCGCCTCGGCGGTGAAGTCGAAGCCGTTCACCATGTCGCCCCGGTAGGCCGGAAGCTCGACGCCGTCGCGGATCTCCGTGGGCTTGGAACGCGGCTTGGCGAACTGCCCGGCGAGCCTGCCGATCTTCACGACCGGCACCCGGCCGGCGTAGGTCAGCACGATCGCCATCTGCAGCAGCGTCTTGAGCTTGTTGCGCACGTTCTCGGCCGTCGCGCCCGCGAAGGTCTCGGCGCAGTCGCCGCCCTGCAGGACGAACGCCTCCCCGCGCGCCACGGCGGCCATGCTCTCCTTGAGCTGGTCGCACTCGCCGGCGAACACCAGCGGGGGCAGGGACGCCAGCTCCGCGACGACCTTGTCCAGCTCGCCGGGGTCCGGCCAGTCCGGCTGCTGGGCCGCGGGCAGGTCGCGCCAGATGTCCAGGGCACGCCCGGTGTCCAGGCCGCTCACGGGGTCGAGGTTCGTTGCGCTCACGGGAACCAAGGTTATTGCACCACGTCCCGTGTGGGCCCCTTCATGTCCATTTGCTGAGATCTTTTTTCTCGCAGCGGAAGACGTACGTGCTCGGGCAGCACGCCGAGCCCGATGAACCGGGGCACCAGCGAGCGCACCACCGGCACGCGGGCGAGAGGGGGGAACGACGCCACCGGACCGGCGAGCGCCGGCCGGATGAGGCGTTCCTGCACCACCCGCTGCGCGGTCTGCACGACGGCCGTCGGCACCTTCCTGCGGCGCTCCACTTTGGCGAGCACCGCGGTGGGGGCCCGGCCGCGCAGCAGCGCCGGCCCGACGATGTTGGCGGCCGCGACCGCGTCCTGCACCGCGAGGTTGATCCCGACGCCGAAGACCGGCGACATCGCGTGGGCCGCGTCGCCGATCAGCAGCAGCCCGGGCAGGTGCCAGCGCGTGAGCCGGTTCACCTCGACGCTGAGCACGCCGGTCTCGTCGAAGCCGTGCAGCTCGGAGGTCCTGCCATCGAGGAAGGGCAGCAGCCGTCCCACCTCGTGGCGCAGCGCGTCGACGCCCTTCGCCTCGAGCGCCGTGAAGCCGCCCTTCGGGATGAGGTAGGCGAGCTGCCAGTAGGTCTCCCTGTTGATGGCGACCATGAGCCGTCCGGTCGACGCCCGCAGGAACGGCTGCTCGGGATCGCCCTCCGCCCGCGGCAGCCGGAACCAGACGGCGTCCATCGGCGCGCCGAAGCGTCTCGGCGCCAGCCCGGCAGCCCGCCGCACGTCGGAGTGCCGGCCGTCGGCGGCGACCGTGAGCACGGCCCGGATCTCGTGCTCCTCGCCCCGCTCGTCGCGGTAGCGCACCCCGCGGATCGCGCCGTCGTGCCGTACGAGATCGACGACCTTGGCGTTCATCAGGAGGTGGAAGTTGGGATACGCGCCCGCCTCGCGGACGAGGAGGTCGAGGAAGTCCCACTGCGGGACGAAGGCGATGTACTGATACTTGCCCGGCAGGCGCCGCAGGTCGGCGATGGGCACCTCGCCGTCGTCGGTCCGCATGGACATCGTGTACGCCTTGCGGTGCGGCAGCCGGTGGAACGCCTCGGCCAGGCCGATCTCGTCCAGGACCTGGAGGGTCGAGGGATGGATGGTGTCACCGCGGAAGTCGCGCAGGAAGTCCGCGTGCTTCTCCAGCAGAGTGACATCGACGCCCGCGCGGGCCAGGAGCAGCGCGAGCATGGCCCCCGCGGGCCCGCCGCCCGCGATCACACATGTCGTCTCCATAATTCATCACCCGCTGAAATCATCTCACGCGGGGGTCCCGGCCGCCAGAGTGGGCCTACCGGAGCGCGTGCGGGACCGCTATTTTGTGATCAGTGGAGTCGGCCTTCTGGAGTGCGCTGTGAGTGCTCGTGTCAGTCACCTGCCCCGCGTCGCGGCCGGGGCGATGGTCTTGTCCCTCGTGGCGTCGCTGACCGTGGGAGCGCCCGCGGCCCTCGCCGCGACCGGCGACTCCGAGCCGCACACCGGCAACGGATGCGGCTCGCAGTCCCTCACGCTGGAGGCGTGACCTCAGACGTGCGCGTGGTTCCGGGACCCCGCGCGCAGCACGTCGAGGCAGGCGGCCAGTGACCGCGTGGTGATGTCCCTGGTGGGGGCGTAGGCCTCCTCCGGATACTGCCGCGGGCCGTCTTCCACGAGCATGATCAGGTAGAGGTAGGCCCGGTAGAGGGCGATCCTGACGCGGGCGGCGTGGTCCAGCGTCAGCGGGCCGGCCGCCTGCCGGTAGCCCGCGAGCAACGGATCGTCCTCGCGTAGCTCACCGAAGATGGTGGGGGTGACGAAGTCGGCGAGCGGGTCGCCCCAGAACGCCCTCTCGTGGTCGATGAGCGCCTGGACGCGCTTGTCGCCGTCCAGGAACACGTTGCCCGGCCACATGTCGAAGTGCACCAGCGACGGGGTGGTGACCTGGTCGAGGACGTGCGCGTTCATGTGGACGAGCCCGACGATCTCGACGATCGTCGCGGGGAGCGGGGTGTTGTAGTAGACCGCGTCGTCGAGCAGGGCGCCGACCATGACGAGGAACGCCTCCCGCCACGTCCGGCCGGTCAGCCCGGCGTACGGGTAGCCGAAGACGCCCGTGCCCGGGATGGCGTGCAGGCGGGCGAGGTGGCGGCCCAGTTCGAACCGCAGCGCACGCTCCTCCGCGGGGCTGAGCGACGTCCGGTTCCACGGCTCCCCGTCCAGCGCGGACAGGATGAGGTAGTCGCCGCCCAGCAGCGGGTCGTCGAACGACGCCTTGAGCAGGGCGGGCATCGGCAGCCCCGCGGGCTGGGCGAGGTGGTAGACCATCGCCTCGGTGCGCAGCAGGTGGCGCTCGTAGGCCAGCAACCGCAGGTCGGGGGGTGGCCCGAGCTTGAGCACCACCTGACGTCCGTCGTCGAGCCCGAGCCGCCAGACGGCGTTCGCGAAGCCGTCGGTGAGCTCCTCCGACGAGGTCACCCCGCAGCCCAGCGCGTCGCGGGTGATCTCGTCGAGCTGGGCGGGGGACAACCGCCTCTTCGTCCTGCTGTCCATTCAGCCTTCCAATGACGCGATGGTGACCGCGATGGTCCACGTGGCCTCGTGCTTGTCCCCCGGCTGCAAAACGATCAGATCCGTGCCCGAGTTGAACGCGTCGGGCGGGCAGGTCATCGGCTCCACGGCCAGCCCCCGATGGCCGAGCCCCGTGCCGGTGCAGATCTGGACCCACGGCAGCACCGCCGGGTCCCAGGTGAGCTCCACCCCTCCCTCCGGCCCGAGCACGCGCACGCGCCCCTCCGTCACGTCCGTGTAGGCGTGGTCGACGGCGGTGTCCCCGATCACGCGCGGCGTCCTGAAGTCGTACGGCGTTCCCGCGACCTCCACCAGGTCGGTGGGGGCGAGCAGGTCGTCGGTGAGCAGCACCCGCCCGGCCGGCAGGCCGAGCTCGTAGGCGGTGACGTCGGGCCCGGCCAGCAGCCACGGGTGCGGCCCGCAGCCGTACGGCGCCGCCGTCTCGCCCACGTTCTGCGCGGTGAGCGTGGTCGACAGGCCCTCCTCTGACACCGAGTGCCGCACCTCCAGGGCGATCCTGTGCGGGTAGCCCTCGGTGGGCTCCACGACGTGCGTCAGCCGTACGTGGCCGTGGTGGTCCTCGACCGACAGCAGCTCCGCGCACTTCCAGTCGAGCCCGGCGACGAGGCCGTGCAGGGCGTGGCCGCGGTCGGGCTCGTTGACCGGCAGATGGCGGCGCTGCCCCTCGAAGACGTACGTGCCGCCGACCACCCGGTTCGGCCACGGGGCCAGGATGGTGCCGCTGTAGTAGGGGACCGGCCCGCCTTCCGGCCAGCTCGTCACCAGATCGCGGCCGTCGTGGCGCAGCACTCGGAGCGCGCCGCCCCGCTCGCTGATCGTGGCCTGGTATCCGCCGCCGGCAATCGTGTAATCGGGCACGGGGGAGTCCTCTCGCTGACGCGACGTCAAGAAGCGGGTCATCTGACGGTATGCAGGGACTTTATCCCAGCTCATCGCCCTTGATCCAAGCGGGGTGGGGGAGTCGTGGGAGCGCTCCCATCGCGGGTAAAGTTAAGTCTTTTCGGCGGGCGCGTCAACTTATTCTCAGGATTATCGTGTAGATCGGTATAACGGCACCGATTTGCCGCAGACCGGTAATGACATGCACGTGCATGGGCGAGCGCCCACCAGTCCGTGCTGAAAGTTTCAGCAGCTCCGGGCAGCCGTCATCGTGCCGCCGCGCACCACGGCCGGGGCACGCGAAATACGCCCCGGCCGGACAGGAACCGTGCCGTGGGAATGGCCGGCGGGCAGCGCGCCGCGGGCGGCGACGATGGATAAATCGGCCGTCGCAATGACGGACCGGCCGCCCGCACGCCGGGTCGCCGGGTGGCCGCACGGCGCGGCGGTGCCCGCGCCGGGGAGAGGCCCGGGACGCCGGCGAGAAGCCCGCCGGCCCGGTGCGCGGCGCGAGAACCGCCCGGCCCACCGGGCCCGCCGGACCCCTGTTATCGGGCCCTGTTCACCGGGCCCTGTTCGTCGGGTGTCGTCGATCAGGAGCCTTCATCGGGCGCTGTTCGCCGGCCGGGCGGGCCCGCGCGGGTGTCAGCGCAGCTCGCCGCTCTTCACGACGTCGCGGTACCACAGCGCGCTGTCTTTGGGAGTGCGCTGCTGCGTCGTGTAGTCCACGTACACGATGCCGAACCGCTGGCTGTACCCCTCGGCCCACTCGAAGTTGTCGAGCAGCGACCACACGTGGTAGCCCTCGACCTGCGCGCCGGCCTCCATGGCGCGGAGCGTCGCGCGCAGGTGGTCGCGCAGGTAGGCGATCCGCCGCTCGTCGCGGACGCGGCCGTCGGCGTCGACCCCGTCCACGGTGGCCAGGCCGTTCTCGGTGATGACCATCGGCACGCCCGGGTAGTCCCGCTGCACCCGGACGAGGACGTCGTGCAGGCCCTCGGGGTAGATCTCCAGCCACTCGGCCTGGGCCCGCTCGTGCAGGAAGACCCGCTCGCCCTTGCCGTCCACGAAGACCGGGGTGTAGTACTGCACGCCGAGGACGTCGATGGGCTCGCTGATGACGCCGAGGTCCCCGTCGAGGATGTGGTCGGCCATCGGGCCGCGCTCGGAGATCCAGCGCAGCGTGTCCTCGGGGTAACGGCCCTTGAAGATGGGGTCGAGGTAGAGCCGGTTCTCCAGCCCGTCCTGGTGGTGGGCCGCCTCGCGCGCCTCCGGCGTGTCGTCGGCCGCGTAGGTGGGGTGCAGGTTGAGCGCCGGCCCGATGCGGCGTCCGGGGTGCCGCTCGTGCAGCACCCGCGAGGCGAGTCCGTGGGCGAGCAGCAGGTGGTGGCAGGCGACGAACGCGCGCGCGTCGTCCTTGAAGCCCGGCGCGTGGCTGCCGAAGCGGTAACCGCAGTCGACCACGGTCTTGGGCTCGTTGATCGTCAGCCAGTCCCTGATCTCCAGGGCGTCGAAGCAGATCTCGGCGTACTCGGCGAAGCGCTCGGCCGTGTCCCTGTTCTCCCAGCCCCCTCGGTCCTGCAGCTCCTGCGGCAGGTCCCAGTGGAAGAGCGTGGCCATCGGACGGACGCCGCGTTCGGCCAGTCCGTCCACGAGCCGGCGGTAGAAGTCGAGGCCCTTCTGGTTGGGCTTGCCCGAGCCGGTCGGCTGGATCCGCGGCCAGGCGATGGAGAAGCGGTAGCTGCCCAGGCCCAGATCGGCGATCAGGTCGAGGTCCTCGTTGTAGCGGTGGTAGTGGTCGGCGGCGTGCTCCCCGCTGTCGCCGTCGCGTACGTTGCCGGGGACCGCGCAGAACGTGTCCCACACCGAGGGCCCGCGGCCGTCCTCCGTGGTCGCGCCCTCGATCTGGTACGCCGCGGTGGACGCGCCCCAGACGAAGTCGGCCGGAAACCGTGCGGGTGAGTTCATGGCTTCATCCATTCTCGGTGAGGAAACGCGCGGGTGATTCGAGCGCCGTGCGGAGTTCGCCGAGGAACTCCGCGGCATCGCGACCGTTGATGTAACGGTGGTCGTATGCGAGGCCTATTGTGGCGGTCTTGCGTACGGCGAAGCCCGAACCGTCCTGGACGACCTCCGAGCGCGGCGCCGTCAGCGACAGCGCGCACGTCTGGCCGGGGAAGACGATCGGGACGGCGAACACGATGCCGTCGTGCGTGTGCAGGGTGAGCGTGATGGCGCCGCCCTGGAGGTCGCGTTCCCGGAACGACCCGGTGAGCGCCGTCTTGCGGAAGCCGACCAGGTCGCCGGCGATCTCGGCGAGCGGCCGGTTGCCGGTGTCGCGGACGACCGGGATGAACAGCCCCCGGCCCACGTCGACCGTCACGCCCACGTCGGCGGTGGCGGCCCTTCTCGCGCGCGGGCCGGGGCCGGGCTGCGCGAAGAACATCGGGAAGCGGTCGAGCAGCCCGCCGGTCGCCTTCACCACCATCTCGGGCAGGCCGACCAGCGTGCGCAGCCGGCGGGTGAGGTCGCGGGCGAGCGACAGGACCTCGGTCACGTCGACGTTCATCGCCGTGAAGGCCGCCGGGATCTCGCGCAGGGACCGCTCGACCACCTCCGCCGTCCGCTGCTGCGCCCGCGACAGCGTGATCCACTGCGCGTCGTCGTCCCCGCCCGCGGTGTTCCCGGCCGCGTCGTTCGCGGCCGGAACGTCGTCGGTGGCTGCGGGGGAGGAGGACGGCTCCTGCCCGCCGAGCAGCTCCTCGACGTCGGTCCGCCTGATCACCTTGCGGCCGAGGGCGTACACCCGCTCCATGGCGATGCCGTGCGCCTCGATCAGCTCGCGCGCGGGCGCCGTGACGACCACGCCGGAGACGTCGCCGGGTGATGCCGGGGTCTGCGGCCCGCCCGGGGCCTCGTCCGCGGCTTCCTGGGCGGCCTGCCGGGCGGGCTCGCCCGCGCTCTCCCCGGCGGCCTCGTCCGCGCTTCCGAGCAGGCGGGCGATCACCTGCCCCGGCTCGCACTCGGCCCCCTCGGCGAGCAGCCGCCGCAGGACGCCGTCCGCCGGGGCCTCGACCTCCTCGGTCGCCTTCGACGTCTCCAGCAGCACGATCGGCTCGCCGTCGCGCACCGCCTGCCCGTCCTCGGCCAGCCACTCGACCAGGACGTACGACGTGTCGTTGTTGTTGAGCTTCGGCACCCGGAAGTCGGTCACGACAGCGCCTCCCTCACCGCGGCCCGGATGCTGTCGGCCTGCACGAGCACCTCGCGTTCCAGATGGGGGGCGGCGGGGATCACCCCGTCCGCCGAGTTGATTAACGTGATCGGGCGGCGCAGGCGGTCCCACAGGCGCGGGTAGAGCGCCGTGGCCACCTCGGCCGCCCAAGTGCCGCCCTCGGTGCCGTCGTCCACGACGCAGACGTGCGGCGCGTCCTCCAGCCCCGGCAGATGGGGCACGGGGTAGAGCTGGGCGGGCACCAGCAGCTCGCAGACCAGGTCGTCCTCCAGGAGCAGCGCCCGCATGGCGTCGAGGGCCCGGTGGACGAGCCCGCCGTGGGTGACCAGCGTGCAGTCGGGCCGGCCCGCGCCGTCGACGTGCACCCGTGCCACGTCGTCCACCAGCTCGAACCGGAACAGGTCGTCGGTGCGGTACATCTGCCGCGTGTACAGGACCTTGTCCTCGAAGAACAGGCAGGGCCGCCCGAGCCCGAACATCCGGGCGAACAGCTCGCCCGCGTCGTGGAACGGCGTCATCTCGAACAGGGACAGGCCCGGCACGCCGATGAAGTGCTTCTGCGGGTTCTGGCTGTGGGTCGGGCCGTAACCGCGGTTTCCGCCCGTGGGGCAGCGCACCACGAGCGGCACCGGCACGGGCCTGCCGTACATGGAGGTGGACTTGGCGGCGAAGTTGGTGATCTGGTCGAACGCCAGCGCCACGAAGTCGGCGAACATGATCTCGACGATGGCCTTGTCGCCGGCCAGGGCCAGCCCGGCCCCGACCCCGGCGATCGCGCCCTCGCTCAGCGGCGTGGACCTCACGCGGGAGCCGAACCGGCTGGACAGTCCCCGGGTGACCTTGAACGCGCCGCCGTACGGGTCGCTGACGTCCTCGCCCAGCAGGTGGACGGAGGGGTCGGACTCCATGAGATCGTGCAGCGCCTGGTTGAGGTGCTCGGAGACCCGGGTCACGCCGCTCCCCCCGGCCGGGCGTCGGGCCGGGCGGAGACCTCGGCGACCACGCGCTCGACGAGCTCTCGCTGCTCCCGGTCGAACCGGGCGAACCGCTCGGGATCGGCCTCGGCGTAGCGGTCGTACCAGTCGGACTCCCGCGCCCGGCGGATCTCCTCCGGCGGACGGGTGTCGTCGCCCTTGCTGTGCGGTCCGAGGCGGTGTGTGGCGAACTCGACGACCAGCGGGGACGGCTCGGCCCGTACGGCGTCGACCAGCGGGGCGAGGGACTGCGTGATCTCGCCCACGTCGGTGGACGTGACGTGGTGGTGGCGGACGCCGAAGGCCGCCGCCCGGGCGGCGATCGTGCCGGCCATCTGCGCCGACGTGGGGGTCGACTGGGCGATGCCGTTGTGCTCGACCACGACGAGCAGCGGCACCCGCCAGAGGGACGCCATGTTCAGCGCTTCGTAGACGGCGCCCTCGCCCCAGGTGCCGTCTCCGATGTACGCGCAGGCCAGCGCTCCGGTGCCGGCCAGTTTGAGGGCCACTCCGGTCGCCACCGGCAGGCTCTCGCCCTGCACCCCGGTGGACAGGAAACGGCGGTGGTAGATGTGCTGGCTGCCGCCGACGCCGCCGCACAGCGCGCCCTCCCGCCCCATGATCTCGGCGAGCAGGCCGTGCGGGTCGGGATGGCGGGCGAGGAAGTGGCCGTGCCCCCGGTGGTTGCTGAACACGAAGTCGTCGTCGCGAAGCAGGGCCGACATCGCGACCGGGACGTACTCCTGCCCGAGGCAGGTGTGGGTGGTGCCGCTCAGCACGCCTTGCTCGAACAGGCGGAGCAGGGCGCGTTCGAAATGCCGTATGAGGAGGAGTGAGCGGAGGTCCCCGTCGTTGAGGGCATGCCGCGGGCTCCGGGGCGGTGCAGCGGTGACGATCACAGGTGGTCCGCTCCTGGTGCGTCTCTGGTCGAGGGCGCGCTCGACGCCGCCGGGCCCCGCTGCCAGGGACAGGAGCACCACAGCATCCATGGGCAGGAGCACCAGCATCCATTGACAGGAGCGCCCTGGCTGGGAGCGCTCCCACGGAGGGTAGGTGCGGTAAGGGGCCCTGTCAATCCCTGGCCATACGGCGAATTTGGGAGATTACGACCGCATTGTCCGTGATCTGCGGCAATATCCTCACATTCCCCGCCTTGGGGCTAATAACGGACAGAAACTTCCATGACACTTGACGAACGAAAGCCGTCATCCCTAGCCTCCACTGCCGTGGGAGCGTTCCCACTACCGCGTCCGAAATGGGGGGTCACCGGCGCGAGCGGCAGTGTATTCCGTGCCGCGCCAGGCACCAGGCAGGAAGCTCACCGGCGGTGATTCCGCCGCCGGATCGTTGGTCGTCCGCGTCTTCGCATCGAATCGCCGGCGTACCGGGCGCAGAGCGCACAAAGGAATGCCATGTTCTTAATGCAAATTTCAACCGAGGTGCCGGCGTCGTGACCCGGACCGGCCTCTCACCGGCCAAGCAGGCGCTGCTCGCGCAGCGGCTCAGGGCCGGGAAAGCCGCGAGCGTCACCGTGCCGCCGCGGCCGGTCGGCACCCACCCGCCGCTTTCGCACGCCCAGGAGCGCCTGTGGTTCCTGGAGCAGTACGCCCCCGGCACCACGGCCTACACCGTCGCCTTCGCCGTCCGGCTGGACGGCGGTGAGATCGACGACGCGGCCCTGGAGCGCGCCCTCGTCGAGGTGGCCCGGCGCCACGAGAGCCTGCGCACCCGGTTCGTCACCACCGACGACGGCACACCGGAGCTCGTGCTGGACGACGAGCCCGTGGTCGAGCTTCGGCTGTCGGACGACCCCGCCACCGTGCGGGAGACCGTGCAGGAGCAGCTGGACCGGCCGTTCGACCTGGCGACCGGCCCGCTGCTGCGGCTGCTCCTGGTCCGGCTCGGCGCCCGCGAGCACGTGCTGCTCCTGACCATGCACCACGCCGTCACCGACGGCTGGTCGTGCGACATCGTGATGGAGGAGCTGCTCGCCCTGCACGAGGCGTACCGGACCGGGACCGACGCCGGTCTCGCCGCCCCGCCCGTGCAGTACGGCGACTACGCGCTGTGGGAACGCGGACGCACCCACGAGGACGACATCCGTTACTGGCGGGAGCGGCTGGCCGGGCTGCCGCCGCTCGAGCTGCCGACCGACCTGCCGCGCCCGCCGGAGCAGGGCTCGGCGGGCGCCGCCCACGGCGTCGTGCTGGACCGCGAGCTGGTGGACGCGCTCACGGCGCTCGGCGGGGCGAACGGCGCGACGCTGTACATGACGCTGCTCGCCGCCTTCCAGGTGCTCCTCGCGCGGTACTCCGGCCAGGACGACTTCGCGGTGGGATCGCCCGTCTCGGGCCGCGACCTGCCGGAGCTTGAGCGGGTGGTCGGGCTCTTCATCAACTCGCTGCCGATGCGGGCCGACCTGTCCGGCGACCCGACCTTCACCGAGCTGCTCGGCCGGGTGCGCGAGACGGCGCTGGACGCCTACGCGCACCAGGAACTGCCCTTCGACCGGCTGGTCGGCGAGCTCGGCGTCGAGCGCGACGTGAGCAGGTCGCCGGTGTTCCAGGTGATGTTCGCCCTGCAGAACTACCGGTCGGCCCCGCTGCGCACCCAGGGCCTGACCATGTCGGCGTACCCGTTCGAGGTGACCGCCAGCCGGTTCGACCTCGCGCTGTATCTGATGGACCAGGGCGACGGCCTGCGCGGCAACATCACCTACCGCACCGAGCTGTTCCGACCGGCCACGATCGCGCGGCTGGCGGAGTGCTTCGAGAACCTGCTCAGGTCGATCGCCGCCGACCCCCACGCCCGGGTATCCGATCTGGAGCTGCTCCCGGCGGCCGAGCGCGACCGCGTGCTCGGGTTCGCGGGAGCGGCCTCCGGAGCCGTGGCACCCCCGCAGGACGCGTTCGGCGGGGCGTCGACGCTCCACGAGGTGATCGCCGCTCAGGCGGCCCGCACCCCGTCCGCGACCGCCGTCGCCTGCGGCGGCGACGCCCTCACCTACGCCGAGCTGGACGCCGCGGCCGACCGGCTGGCCCGGCGGCTGCGCGGACTCGGCGTGCGGCGCGACGACCGCGTGGCGATCTGCCTGGAGCAGTCCACCGGGCTCGCGGTCGCGGTGCTCGGCGTGCTCAAGGCGGGCGCGGCCTACCTGCCGCTCGACCCGGAGCACCCAAGCGGGCGGCTCGAGTACGTCCTGGCCGACGCCGCGGCGTCGATCGTCGTGACCAGCCCGGACCTGCGCGACCGGCTGCCCGGCGACATCACCGCCGTGCACCTCGACGACCTCACAGGCGATCACACAGGCGACGCGCCGGAGCTCCCCGCCGAGGAGGAGCAGGCGGCGCCGGGCGACCTCGCGTACGTGATCTACACCTCCGGCACCACCGGGCGGCCCAAGGGCGTCGCGGTGCAGCACCACGAGGTCATGGTCTACCTCGCCGGGGTGCGCGAGCGGCTGGGCGTGGAGCCCGGCTCGTCCTTCGCCCTGCTCCAGTCCCTCGCCTTCGACTTCGGCGTCACGGTCTTCTACCTGTGCCTGATGACCGGCGGCACCCTGCACCTGGTGCCCTCGCGCACCGCCGGTCCCGAGCTGGCGGAGATCTTCCGGCGGACCGGCGTCGACTACCTCAAGATCACTCCGTCACACCTCGCCGCGCTGCTCGCCGACGCCGGGCCCGACGACCTGCTGCCCAGGAAGCTGCTGCTCCTGGGCGGCGAGGCGGCCCCGCGCGGCTGGGCGGCCGAGCTCGCGGCGACGGGCCGCTGCCGGGTCGTCAACCACTACGGGCCGACCGAGGCCACCGTCGGCGTGACCACCTACGACGTCGCCCGGATGCCCGCTCCCGACGGCCCGGCCGAGGCGAGCGTGAGCCTGCCGATCGGCGCGCCGCTGCCCGGGGCGCGGGCGTACGTGCTGGACGAGCGGTTGCGGCCGGTGCCCGCGGGGGTGCCGGGGGAGGTCTACCTCGGCGGCGACCGGCTGGCCCGCGGCTACCTGAACCGTCCCGGCCTGACCGCCGACCGGTTCCTCCCCGACCCGTACGGCCCGCCCGGGGCGCGCATGTACCGCACCGGCGACCTCGGCCGGTGGTCCGACACCGGGGACCTGGAGTTCCTCGGCCGCCGCGACCTGCAGGTGAAGATCCGCGGCTACCGGGTCGAGCTCGGCGAGGTCGAGTCGGTGCTGGCCGACCATCCGGACGTCGCCCAGGCCGTGGTCGAGCCGCGCGGCGAGCAGCTCGTCGCCTACCTCGTCGCCGCCCCCGCCGCCGGGAACGCCGGGAACGCCGAGGACGGCGCGCGACCGGATACCGCGGCCGTGCGCGCGTGGCTGGCCGACCGGCTGCCCGCGTACATGGTCCCCTCGAGGTACGCCTGGCTGGACGAGCTGCCGCTCAAGTCGCACGGCAAGGTGGACCGCTCGCGGCTGCCCGAGCCGGAGGCCGACGTGCCGGCGGCCGAGTACGTCGCCCCGGCGCCCGGCGCCGAGGAGGACGTGGCCCGCGTCTGGGCGGAGGTGCTGGACGTCGAGCGCGTGGGGGCGCTCGACGACTTCTTCGCCCTGGGCGGCCACTCGCTGCTGGCGATGCGGGTCATCGCCCGGCTGCGCAAGGCGCATCCGGACCGGCAGATCACGGTGCTCGACGTGTTCAAGCACCGCACGGTCCGGGAGCTGGCCCGGCTGCTCACGGCCGAGGGCGACGTGCCGCGATCCCTGCTGCACCGGCTCACCCCCGCCAGGCCCGCCACCACCACCCTGGTGTGCGTGCCGTACGGCGGGGGCAGCGCGGTCGTCTACCAGCCGCTCGCGGACGCGCTGCCGGACGACTGGGCGC
The DNA here is from genome assembly GCF_040644495.1 of Microbispora sp. NPDC046973. Taxonomy (NCBI): domain Bacteria; kingdom Bacillati; phylum Actinomycetota; class Actinomycetes; order Streptosporangiales; family Streptosporangiaceae; genus Microbispora; species Microbispora sp. NPDC046973. Next base: position 118,149 of record NZ_JBEYWQ010000023.1, read on the forward strand.
TCTACTCGGTCGCGGTGCCCGGTCATGAGCTGGGCGAGGAGGCCCGGCCGTTCGACGAGGTCGTCCTCGACTGCGTGGCCGAGATCTCCGAGATCATGGACAGGAACGGCGGCTCGCTCGTGCTGTACGGCCACTGCGGCCTCGGCGTCATGCTGTCCGCCGAGATGGCCAGGAGGCTGGAGGCGGACGGCCGCGCCGTCGACGCGCTGTACCTCGGCGGCGTGTTCCCCTTCGCCCGCCCGGGCCGCGGCCTGAACTGGCTCGGGGCCTTCTTCGACCGCCTCACCAGCGACCAGCAGCGGGTCAACGCCCTGACCGCGGCCGGGCTCGACGTGGAGGACCTCGGCAGGGAACAGGTCAAGCTGATCGTGCGCAACCGCCGCGAGGGCACCCGTGCCGCCGAGCGGTACTTCACGCGGATCTTCGAGGAGGCCGGCGGCCCGGCGCTGCGCGCACCGGTGATCTCCGTGGTCGGCGAGCGCGATCCGGCGGCCGAGTTCTACCAGGAACGTTACAAAGAGTGGCACTGCCTGTCAGAGGAGACGGCATGCGTCGTCCTCGACGAGGCCGGGCACTTCTTCCTGCGGTACCGCAACGAGGAATTGGCCGATATCGTCACCGGCACCCACGCCGCCCTCGCCTCCGGGCGTACGGAGGGGATGGAACGGGACGAGGGCCGCACCTGGTGGCTGCAGGGCGTCTCGCGCCGGTCCGCCAGTGCTGCGTACAGGGCCGCCGATGCCGAGGGCGGCGCGGCCGAGGCCGCGGCGAGCGGGGTGCGGGGCGACCCGGACGGCGCGGCGGGCACGCGGGTGCGCGTCGGCCCGCCGCCGAGCATGCGGCGCTTCCTCGTCGTCGCGGCCGGGCAGCTCGTCTCGATCACCGGCTCCGCGCTGACCGAGTTCGCCATCCCGCTGTGGATCTATCTCACCACCGGTTCGCTCGCCCGGTTCGCGCTGTTCTCCGTGCTCGGGCTGCTGCCCGGCATGCTCGTCGCCCCGCTGGCCGGCACCATCGTCGACCGGTTCGACCGGCGGAAGGTGATGATCGCCGGGGACGCGGCCGCCGGCGGCACCCAGCTCGCGCTGGGCCTGCTGCTGTGGACCGGCAACCTGCAGGTCTGGCACATCTATCCCCTGCTGGTCTGCCTGTCCGTCGCGCTCACCTTCCAACGGCTGGCGTACGGCTCGGCGATCCCGCAGCTCGTGCCGAAACGGTTCCTCGGGCACGCCAACGGCGTCGTCCAGATGGCCACCGGCACCGCGCAGCTCATCGTGCCGCTGATCGCGGTCGGGCTGATGGCGGCGATCGGGCTGGAGGGCATCCTTGTCATCGACGTGGTCAGCTACGTCGTCGCCACGCTCACCGTCGCGCTGATCCGCTTCCCGGCGACGATGGCCTGGAAGCGGCGGGAGAGCGTGCTCGCCGAGATGATGGGCGGCATCCGCCACTCCTGGGGCAACCGGGGCTTCCGCGCGATGCTGTTCTACTTCGCGGTGCTGAACATCTTCCTGTCTCCGCTGTTCATGATGATCTCGCCGCTGGTGCTGTCGTTCGGGACGCTGGCCGAGGTCGGACGGGTGTCGTTCGCGGGCGGGCTCGGCGCCTTCCTCGGCGGCCTGGCCATGGCCGCCTGGGGCGGACCCCGCCGCAGGCGGTTGCTCGGCGTGCTGCTGTCCACGCTCGCCCTGTCGGTGTTCTGCCTGCTGACCGGGCTGCGCGCGGACCTGTTCCTCATCGCGGTCGGCGCGTTCGGCATGTCGCTGTGCCTCACCCTGCTGAACGGCGTCTACGCCACGATCATCCAGGTCAAGGTGCCGCAGCGGTTCCACGGCCGCGTGATCGCGCTGAACACGCTGATCGCGTGGTCCACCCTGCCGATCGGGTTCGGCCTGGTCGCGCCGTACGGCGCGCAGGTCTTCGAGCCGCTGCTCGCCCCGGACGGGCCGCTCGCCAACACGGCGGGCACGGTGCTCGGCACCGGCGCCGGCCGCGGGATCGGCTTCATGTACGCCTGCTTCGCGGTGGCGATCGCGGTCATCGCGCTGGTCGCGCTGCGGATCCGGGTGCTGCGCCGGTTCGACACCGACGTGCCCGACGCCCTGCCGGACGACGTCGTCGGCTACCAGGCCCTGACCGAGCGCATCGCGGCGGCCCGTACGGACACACGGGCGGACGCGCGGGCGGCCCGCGAACCCGAGAAGGAGCTCGCATGACGGGGACGACGAGGACGCGGGGCGTGCCCGCGCTCACCGTGCCGGAGCTGCTGCGGCTGCGCGCGGGGCAGGAACCCGACGGCGTCGCGATGATCGTGGAGGGCCACGGGACGCTCACCTTCGCCGAGTGGGACCGCAGGTCGGCGGCGCTCGCCGCCGGACTGGCGGACCGGGGCGTCGCCCCGGGCGACCGGGTGGCGCTGCACTTCGGCAGCCGCGACTGGATCGACTTCGCCGTGGCGTTCTTCGGGGTGCTCAAGGCGGGCGCGGTGGCCGTGCCGATGTCGGACCGGCTGGCCCCGGCCGAGCTGCGCTACATGATCGGGCACTGCTCGGCCTCGGCGGTGCTGCTCGGCCGGGACCTCACGGCGCCGACGGGGCCGGAGGAGCGGGCCGCGGAGCCGTGGACCGCGACTCCGGCGGAGCTGGAGGCCGGCTTCGACCAGGAGACGGCGCCGGAAGGACCGCGGGTGCGGCCCGGCGACCTGGCCCAGATCCTCTACACCTCCGGCACGACCGGGCGGCCCAAGGGGGTCGGCGCCAGCCACGCCAACCTGGCGTACGGGTGCGTCACGCAGCCCAAGCACCGCAGGTTCGCCCACTCCCGCCACCTGCTGCACGCCTTCCCGATCGGCACCAACGCCGGCCAGACCATGCTGATCAACGCGCTGGACGCCCGGCCGACCGTGCTGACCCCGGCGCGGTTCACGCCCGGCAGGTTCGCCCGGCTGATCGAGACCTACCGCCCCGGGACCGTGTTCCTGGTGCCCTCCATGGCGATCGAGCTGCTCGACGCCGGGCTGCACGAGCGGCACGACATGTCCAGCGTGGTGCTGCTGGGGTCGGCGGCGGCCGCGCTTCCCCCGGCCCTGTCGGAACGTCTGTCGGCGGCCTTCCCGAACGCGACCGTGACGAACTACTACACGTCCACCGAGGCCGCCCCCGCGCAGACGATCATGATTTACGACCGGACGCGGCCGGCCGCGCTGGGGCGGCCCGCCTTCGGCGGATCGCTGCGCATCACGGACGAGGAGGGCAACCCGCTCCCGCCCGGGGAGACCGGCGAGGTGTGGATGCGCTCGCCCACCGCCACCCGGTCCTACTACGGCGACGCCGAGGCGAGCGCCCGGTCGTTCCGCGACGGCTGGGTGCGCATGGGCGACGTCGGATACGTCGACGCCGACGGCTACCTCTACCTCGTCGACCGGGAGAGCGACGTGGTCAAGACCGGCGCGTTCAAGGTGTCCACGCTCCAGGTGGAGGCCGCGCTTCACGAGCACCCGGGGATCGCGGAGGCGGCCGTGTTCGGGCTCCCGCACCCGGTGCTGGGCTCCGTGCTGGGCGCCGCGGTCGTGCCCAGGTCGCCGGGACAGCCGGAGAGCCCAGGGTTGTCCGAAAGCCCAGGGTTGTCCGAAAGCGAGGTGCGCGCCTTCCTGATGGACCGGCTGGCCTGGCACGAGCTGCCCGAACGGGTCCTCGTGGTCGACAGCCTGCCCAGGAACCAGTCAGGCAAGGTCATCAAGAAGGAGCTGCCCGCGCTGCTGGGCGACTCCGTGATCAGCACGACGGAAGGCAAGTGAGATGTCACCGACACTCGTCGACGAGGGGGAGCAGGCGTCCCTCGCACAGCACGGCATGTGGATAACGGAGCAGATGGGCTGCGGGGGCCGGGTGTACCACATGCCGCTGGCCATCCGGTTCGACGGCCCCCTCGACGTGGACCGGCTGCTGGCCGCCTGCCGCGACGTGGTCCGCGCGCATCCTCAGCTGGCCGCGGCCCTGGCGGAGCGGGACGGCGTGGTGCGCCTGGTGCCCGCCGCCGTGCCGCCGCCGATCAGGTTCGAGGACGCCACCGGGTTCGAGGACGCAGGGCGTGAGCCCGGCGAGCTGATCGACCGTGAGGCGTCGCTCGCCCTGGACCTGGGAACCGGGCCGACCGCCCGGTTCACGGTGTTCCGGCTCGCGCCGGAGCGGCACCTGCTCGTCTTCGTCGCCCACCACGCCGTCTTCGACGGCATGTCGAAGGACATCCTGGTGCGCGGCCTGGCCGGGGCCTACGCCGGGCTGTCGTCGCCGGCCCTCCCCCTGACGTACGGCGAGGCCGTCGAGCGGGAGAACGCCCGTGTGGCCGAGCTGCTCGGCGACGCCGCCGCGTTCTGGGGCGGCCGCTGGCACGACCGGCAGGACCTGCGGCTGCCCGGGCTGTCCGGGGTCTCGACCCGCGCCGCGGCCGGTGACGCCATCGACTTCGCGCTTCCCGCCGATCTCGCCGTCGCCGCGGACAAGATGGGCGTCACCCGGTTCGAGCTGGTGCTCGCCGCGGTGCACACCCTGCTCGCTGCCTACGGCAACGAGGACGCGGCGGTGGCCGTCGACCTGTCGACCAGGACCGAGGAGACGCGGGGCCACATCGGCCTGTTCGTGAACGAGCTGCCGGTGCCGGCCCCGGCCGCGGCCGGGAGCTTCGCCGCGTTCGCCCGCTCCGTACGCGACGAGCTGCGGGCCACCTACCGGTACCGGCAGGTGCCGCTCGCGCGCGCGGTCGGCGGCGTGAGCCCGCGCACCGCGCTGACGCCGGTGTCGGTCAGCTACCGCAGGCGTGAGGAGAGCACGCCGGAGTTCCCCGGCGTCGAGGCGTCGGTGGACTGGATGGCGTTCAACCACGCGGTGCGCGGCACGCTGCACCTGCAGGTGGTGGACGCGCCGGACGGCGTCGCGGCCAGGCTGCAGTTCAACCCGGCCGTGCTGAGCCGCTCCGGCTGCGAGACGGTCGCCGAGCACCTGCTCGCCCTGCTGCGCGCGGTGGCCGCCGCCCCGGACGCCGACGTGGCCGACCTGCCGCTGCCGTCCCCGGTGGTCGACGGCGTGGTCGAGCCGTCCTTCGCCCGGGCAGACAAGCCGTCCCCCTCGGCATGGGCCGGTGAGGCGGACGCCGTGCCGTACCTCGCGGAGGTGGGCGAGATCTGGCGCGAGGTGCTCGGCATGCCGGAGATCGGGCCGGACGAGGACCTGTTCGACCTCGGCGGGCACTCGCTGTCGATCACCCAGATCATCGCGAAGGTGCGCGAGCGGATGGACGTGGAGCTGTCCTTCGACGTGTTCTTCGACGAGCCGACGATCACCGGGATCGCGGCGGAGGTCGCCCGCCTGCGGGAGGAGGCATGCTGAGGGAGCGCGTGGCCGAGCTGGTGTCGAAGGCGAGCGGCGGCGATCTGGCCGTCGCCGACATCCTGGCGGCGAACTGCAGCCTGCCCGCGCTCGGCCTCACCTCCATCGCCTACCTCCGGCTGATCGACCTGCTGGAGACCGAGTTCGACTGCGACGTCGACCTGGACGGCGGCCATCTCGACACGCTCGACGGCCTGGTCGAGCACATCGCGGGGCAGCGGACGTGACCGCGGGCTCGCCGGCGCAGGTCACCGGTCTCACGGCGCTGCCGCCGCGCACCGTGGAGTTCCGCGGCGCACGGGGCGGGCAGGCCGCGCTGACCTGGGGCCAGCAGGGGATCTGGCGCTCGACGCAGTGGCTGGACGACGGCGACCCTTACTTCAACCTGGCCTGGACCCTGCCGGTGACCGGCGTGGCCGATCTGGACGCCGTGCTGCGCGCCGTGGGCCGTCTCGTCGAGCGGCACGAGACGCTGCGCACGGCGTTCGTCCGGAACGGGGAGGACGGGGAGAACACGGGGGAGAACACGGGGGAGAACACCGGGGACAGCACCGGGGACAGCACGGTCCAGCGGGTGAGCCGGGAGGGCCGGCTCACGGTGGGCGTGTACGAGGCGGCGGCCAAGCCGATGAGCGCGGCCAAGGCGCTGGCCGCCGAGCTGGCCGGGACCGGGTTCGACTACGCGGCCGAGCTGCCGATCCGGTGCGCGGTGGTCTGCCAGAGGGGCCGGCCGCGCGCGCTGGCGCTCGCGCTGTCCCATCTCGCGCTCGACGGCTGGTCGCTGAACATGGTGGCCGCGGAGTGGCCGCGGCTGGTGGCCGGGGAGGACCTGCCCGGCCCGGGCCGGCAGCCGCTCGACCAGGCGGCCTCCGAGCGGTCGGACCCGCCGCCCGGCGGCCAGGCGCTGCGGCACTGGCGGACGGGTCTGGCGTCCGCCCCGCGTTCGATGTTCGACTTCCCGGCGAGGCGACCCGAGGAGCCGCGCTTCGTCCGGCACGGGATGGACTCCCCGGCGGCGGCCGTCGCCGCCGAGGCGCTCGCCGCCCGGCACGGCGTGACGACCTCCAGTGTGCTCACGGTCGCGAGCGCCGCACTGCTGGCCGCCGTCACCGGGCATGCCACGGCGGCGCTGCAGCTCATCGTGTCGAACCGGCACCACCCGGGGATGGAGGCGATGGCCGGTCCCGCCGCCCAGGACGGGCTGTGCGTCATCGACCTGGGGGACGGCACGTTCGCCGACGCCCTGCGGCACGGACACCGCAGGACCATGGCGACCTACCGGAACGGGCACTACGACCCCGCGCTCGTGCTGGCCGCATGGGAGGCGGAGGCGTGGCACCGCGGCGCCGACATCGACCTGGACGCGTTCTTCAACGACGTCAGGCAGGCGGGCCGATGGCAGGGACTGCCGCCGGTCGACGCCGGGGACGCCGCGGCACTCGCCGCGCTGCGGGGCCGGACCAGGACGTTCTTCGTCGGCGCCTACTCGAAGGTCAAGGCGAGGATCTTCTTCGCCACCGGCCCGGCACCGTCCACGTGCGAGTTCTACGTGCTGGTGGACACGGCCTTCCTGCCCGGAGACGTCGCCGGGCGGATGCTGACCGGTCTGGAGGAGCTGCTGGTCCGGGCGGTCGCCGAGGAGGTGCCGCTCGACCAGGTCGCGAAGATCGCGGACCTCGACCCGGTGCTGCGTCCCGCCGGGTGGACGGCGATCGGCAACGACTGGGTCGACGTGCCGGCGACCGAGGCGCTGCTGCGCCGGGTGTGCGGGACCGACCTGGCCGCGGTCGTGGTGGAGGACGCCGGAGACGACACCCGAGACGGGGCCGCGGCCCGGCTGACCGGGTATCTCGTCGCGCGTCCCGGGCTGGACACGCCCGAGGCCGTCCACACCGCCGTGATGCGTGCCGCGGCCGGCCGGACCGACGTGCTCGCCCCCCACCACTACGTTTTGTGCGCGGCGCCGCCGGCCGGCCCCGCGGGCTGGCCCGCCTGTCCCCGCCTGATCGAGGGCGATGGCCGGGCCCCGTCTTCCGCAATGACCCTCCTGGGAAGGTGACATGACCGACTCCCCGATGCTCGTGGTCGTCAACGACGAGGAGCAGTACTCCGTATGGTGGAGCGACCGCGAGCCGCCCGCCGGGTGGCGGGCCACCGGTTTCGCGGGCACGCGGCAGGAATGCCTGGACCACATCGAGACGGTGTGGACCGACATGCGTCCCCTGAGCGCACGCGATCCGGCGACGCTGAGCGCACGCGACAGATGACCACCGCGGAGCGCCGCGCCGCGCTGATCGAGAAGCTGGCCGGCCTGCCCCCCGAGCGCCGCGCGGCGCTGCTGCGCTCCCTCGGGGGCACGCCGCGGGACCCCGGCGGGCAGGAGTGGCCGCTGTCGCCGGGACAGGAGCGTCTGTGGTTCCTCAGCCGCTTCGACCCCGGCGACACCAGTTACAACACGCCCTGGTGCATGCGGCTGCGCGGGCCGCTCGACGTGGACGCGCTGACCGCGGCGTTCACCCGGATCGTGGAGCGGCACGAGGTGCTGCGGACCCGCTTCCGGCTGCGCGGGGACGCCCCCGTGCAGGTCGTGCTGCCGCCCGGACCGGTGCCGCTGGAGAAGATCGCGCTGTCCGGTGAGGCGGACCTCGACCGGGCCCTCACGGAGTTCGTCGAGCGCCCGTTCGACCTGGAGAACGAGCCTCCCCTGCGGGCCGGCCTGGCCGAGCCGGGTGAGGACGACGCGGTCGTGTGCATCGTCCTGCACCACATCGTGATGGACGGCTGGTCGCTCGACGTGCTCATGCGCGAGCTCACCGAGTGCTACGCCGCCGGGCGCGAGGGACGCGAGCCGGAACTGCCGGAGCTGCCCACGCAGTACCCCCGCTTCGCCGTACAGGAGAGACAGCGGGACCACACGGAGGGCCTGGAGCACTGGACGCGCCGCCTGGCCGGCGCCCCCGCGCTGGACCTTCCGGCCGATCACCCCCGGCCGGCCCGGTGGTCCGGACGCGGCGGACGCGAGCAACTGCTGCTGCCGCCGGAGGAGATCACTCCGCTGGAGAAGGTGGCCAGGAAGCGGCGCTGCACGTCCTTCATGGCCCTGGCCGCCGCCTACCAGGCGACCCTCGCCCTGGCGTCGGGCCAGACCGACTTCTGCGTCGGCGTGCCGGTGGCCGGCCGGTCCCGCAGCGAGCTGGCACCGCTGATCGGCTACTTCGGCAACACGATGGTGCTGCGCGCCGACCTGTCCGGCGACCCGTCGTTCCACGAGCTGCTGGACCGCGTGCGGGAGACGACGCTGGCCGGGATGCGGCACGCGGAGGTGCCGTTCGAGCACGTCCTGGCCGCGCTGCGGGTCCCCCGCGACATCAGCAGGCCGCCGCTGTGCCAGGCCATGTTCAACCTGCACAACCTGCCCAAGGACGACCTGCTGGGGACCCGGATGGCCGACCTCGACCGGGAGGTCTACACGGTCCCGCCCAGCCACACCAAGTCGGAGGTCTCCATGGACCTGTGGCGGGGCCCGGAGGGGCTGGGCGGCGTCCTCGACTACAGCAGCGACCTGTTCGCGCCCGCGACCGCGCGCCGCCTCGTCGGCGGTTTCGCCGAGGTCGTACGGCGGGCCGGGGCCGACCCGGACATCCCGCTGTCCGCGCTGAGCGGCCCGTTCTCGAGCGTGTTCTCGAAGTGAAAGGTGCATGAAAGTGAGTGACGCGGTGAGCGGCGTGACCGGCCCTGATACGGCGCTCGCGCTGATCCGCCGGTGGCGCGACGCGAGCCCCGACGCGGTCGCGGTGAGCGGTGCCGGCGGCGTGCTGACATACCGGGATCTGCACGACAGGGTCGACCGGCTGGCGGCGCTGCTGCGCGCCCGCGGAGTCGGCCCCGAGGTCCCGGTGGGCCTGTGCCTGGAGCGCTGCCCCGGCATGGTCGTCGCCCTGCTCGCCGTGTGGCGGGCTGGCGGCGCCTACGTGCCGCTCGACCCGGGATTCCCCGAGGACCGGCTCCGGTTCATGCGGGAGGACGCGGGAATCCGGCTGGTGCTGGCCGGCCAGGGCGTCGAATCCCGGCTGCTCGACGGCGTCCCCGACGTCGTCGAGCTGGCGCAGGACGGCGTTCCCGTCGCGGGCTGGGCGTCCGGCGACGGCGACGCGCCGGCCGGCGGCGAGGTGTCGGCCGGCGGCGCCGTGGGCGACCTGGCCTACCTCATGTACACCTCCGGTTCCACCGGCAGGCCCAAGGGGGTCGCCGTGCCGCACGGCGCGGTGGTCAACCTGCTGGAGTCCTTCGCCTCCCTGCTGGAGCTCACCCCGCGTGACGCCTGGCTGGCGGTCACCACGCTGTCGTTCGACATCTCGGTGCTCGAGCTCCTCCTGCCGCTGGCCTGCGGCGCCCGGGTGGTCGTCGCGTCCGGGCACGAGACGGCGGACGGCCGCGCCCTGCGGTCGCGCGCCGTCTCCGAGGCCGTCACGATCATGCAGGCGACTCCGGCGAGCTGGCGCATCCTGCTCGAATCCGGCGGGGTCCCCGAGAACGTCGCGACCCGGCTGTGCGGGGGCGAGGCGCTGCCCCGCGACCTCGCCGACGCCCTCCTCGACGGCGGGGCCCGGCTCTGGAACGTGTACGGCCCGACCGAGACGACGGTCTGGTCGACGGCCGGGCGGGTGGCCCCGTCTCCGGCGCCCGTCGACCTGGGCGAGCCCATCGGCAACACGACGGTGCACATCCTCGGCCCCGACGGGCGTCCCGTGCCGCCCGGCGAGGCCGGTGAGCTGCACATCGGCGGCGCCGGCCTGGCCAGGGGATACCGCGGTATGCCGGGCCAGACGGCGGCCAGGTTCCTGCCCGACCCGTTCTCCGAAGTGCCGGGGGCCCGCCTGTACGCCACGGGCGACCTCGCCAGAGTCGACAACGGCAGGCTCTGCTACCTGGGCCGGGCCGACCAGCAGGTGAAGGTGCGCGGGTTCCGGATCGAGCTCGGCGAGATCGAGAGCGTGCTGCGGGCCGCGCCCGAGGTGGCCGACGCCGCCGTCGGCGTCTGCGACGGCCCCGACGGGCTGCCGCGCCTGGTCGCCTACGTCGTAGGCGCGGCAGGGGAGCCCGAGGAGGCCGACCTGTGGCCGTCCCTGCGTGACCGGCTGCGGCGCGACGTGCCCGAATACATGGTGCCCGCCCACCTCGTGGTGCTGGACGCCCTGCCGCTCACCCCCAACGGCAAGCTCGACCGAAAGTCCCTGCCCGTGCCCGAGTGGACCCGGGCGCGCAGCAGGCCGTACCGGCCGCCGTCCACCCCGCTGGAGGAGGACCTCACGGCGATGTGGGGAGAGGTGCTGGGCATCGCGGAGCCGGTCGGCGTCGACGACGACTTCTTCGAGCTGGGCGGGCACTCGCTGACCGCCACCCAGATCATCGCCAGGATCCAGGCGCGCTTCGCGGTCAACGTGCCGATCGTGGTGCTGTTCGAGAACCCGACGGTGGCCGACCTGGCGGCGGCGATGGACCGGCTGGACGACGACGACCTCGACCTCACCGAGATCGCCGCGCTCCGCGACGAACTCGACGGCCTCAGCGCCGAGGACCTGGCGGCCGTGCTCGACGAGATGGCGTCGGACGCATGAGGGCGCCCCTGTCGCCGGGCCAGGAGCGGCTGTGGCTCCTGCAGAGGCTGAATCCCCGCGACGCCTCGTACACCATGTACACCGTCCGCCGGCTGCGCGGGCCCCTCGACCCGGACGCCTTCGAACGGGCGCTCGCGGACGTCGTGGCCCGGCACGAGGGCCTGCGCACCCGGTTCGAGGAGGAGGACGGCGTCCCCTGGGCGGTCGCGGAGCCGCCGGGGACGGCGGGGTCCGCCCCACCGGTCGAGCGGATCCAGGCCGGCGACGAGGAGCACGCCCGGCGGCTCGTCGCCGAGCGGGTGAACGCGCCGTTCGACCTCGCCGAGGGCGTGCCGCTGCGCGTCGCGGTCATCGCGATCGGCCCACTGGACCACGTCCTGTGCGTCACGATGCACCACATCATCGGCGACGGCTGGTCGCTGGGGATCCTCTTCGACGACCTGGCGGAGTGCTACACCGCGCGCCTGCACGACCGCGCGCCGAGCCTGGCGCCGCTGCCGGTCCAGCCGTCCGACTACGCCCGCTGGCAGCGCCGCCGCGCCGAGCGCGCGGTGCCGTACTGGCAGGAGCGGCTGGCCGATCCGCCGCCGCCCGACCTGCCCTGTGCGATCGGGAGCGGGGGCGTCGGAGGCGAGGACGTCCGCGACGAGGATCGCGCGGGCTTCCAGATCGTCCGGATGGGCCGGGAGGTCGCGGGCGAGCTGGACCGGCTCGCCCGCGAGAACAGGACCACGCTGTTCACCGTGCTCATGACGGCCTACCAGGTGCTGCTGCACCGGCACACCGGTCACACCGACGTCCTCGTCGGCACGGCCGTGGCCGGCCGCGACCGGGTCGAGCTGGAGCCGATGATCGGCTACCTCTCGCAGACCGTCGTGCTGCGCGGCGACCTCGACGGCGATCCGTCGTTCACCGAGCTGCTGGCACGCGTCAGGCAGGAGGCGCTGACGGCGCTGAGCCGGCCTTCGGTCCCGTTCGAGCGGATCGGCCACCCCGCCGAGGCGCTGATGCCGACCATGTTCATCCTGCACACCCAGGACCTGGGACCCACCCGGCCCTTCGGGGACCTGTCCGTCGGCTTCTTCCCCGACGGCTACCGGCAGGTCAAGCTCGGCCTGTACGCCGAGGCGTGGTTCGAGGGCGGCGAGATCGTCGTGTCGTTCGGCCACGACGGGTCCAGCGGATCTCCGCACGAGGCGGAGGCGGTCCGCCGGCTCGCCGACCGCTTCCTGCTCCTGCTCGAGTCGGCCGTGGCCGAGCCGCAGCGCCGGATCTCCGAGCTGCGCCTGTGGACCGGCGACGACGAGGCGGACATCCGTGCCATGGCCGGCGACGGCGCCGACGCCCCCGGACCGGTCGTCCCCGAGATGATCGCGGAGGTCGTCCGGCGCACCCCCGGCGCCGTCGCGGTGGTCTGCGGGGAGACCGAGGTCACCTACGGCGAGCTCGACCTGCGGGCGGCACGGCTCGCCGCGGCGCTGCGGGCGCGGGGCGTGCGCCCCGGCGACGTGGTCGGCGTCTGCCTGCCCCGTTCGGTCGAGGCGATCACCGCGCTGCTCGCCGTCTGGCGGGCCGGCGCGGCCTACATGCCGTTCGAGCCGGACGAGCCGGAGGAGCGGCTGGCCTTCTCGCTCGCGGACGCCGGGGCGACGCACGTGATCACGACCAGGGCGCTGCCCGCCGGGCTCACCGCCGTCGCCCCGCCGGCCGGCGAGGACACGGCGGGATCCGATGATCCGGGCGAACCGGTGGAGACGCGCCCGGGCGACGTGGCCTACGTGATCTCCACCTCCGGCTCCACGGGCCGGCCCAAGGGCGTCGCGGTCGAGCACCGCGCCATCGCGGCCAGGATCCGGTGGATGCGCGACGAGTACGGCCTGGCGCCCGGCGACCGCGTCGTCCAGTTCGCGTCGCTGAGCTTCGACACCCACCTCGAGGAGGTCTTCCCCACGCTCGCCGCGGGGGCGACCCTGGTGCTGCTGCCCGGCGGGGCGGCGACGCTGCCCGACCTGCTGGCCGCCCCGGGCGGGGAGCGGGTCACGATGCTCGACCTGCCCACCGCCTACTGGCACCACCTGGTCGAGGAGATCGACCAGATCGCCTGGCCGCCCGCGCTCCGTCTGGTCGTCATCGGCGGCGAGCAGGCGTCCGGGGGCGCGGTGGCGCGCTGGCGCGACCGGTTCGGCGACGGCGTCCGCCTGGTGAACACCTACGGCCCGACCGAGGCCGCGGTCATCGCGACCGCGACCGACCTCGGTGCGCCGCCGTACGGCAGGCCGCCGATCGGCCGGCCCGTCGGCGCGACGACGGTCCACCTGCTCGACGCCGCCGGGGCGCCGGTCCCCAAGGGCGTGATCGGCGAGCTGGTCATCGGCGGTGCCGGGGTGGCACGCGGCTACCTGCGCCGTCCGGCGCTCACGGCCGCCGCCTTCGTCCCCGACCCGCTGGGACCGCCGGGATCCCGCAGGTACCGCACCGGCGACCGGGCGCGCTGGACCCAGGACGGCGTGCTGGAGTTCCTCGGACGGCTCGACGGGCAGCTCAAGGTCCGCGGCTTCCGGATCGAGCCGGGCGAGGTCGAGGCGCGGCTGCTCGACCATCCGGGCGTCGGCCAGGCGTTCGTGACGGTCCACGCCGAGGAACTGGTGGCGTATGTGACGGGGACCGCGACCGGGGAGGAGCTGGCCGCGCACCTCGCGCGGACCCTGCCCCGCCATCTCGTCCCGACCGCCTGGGTCGTTCTCGAGTCGCTGCCGCTCACCAGCCGCGGCAAGGTGGACCGCGCGGCGCTGCCCGCGCCGGTCCGGGCGCCGTCGGCCGGGCACGTCCCGCCGAGCACGGACGCGGAGCTGCTGGTGGCCGAGATCTGGGCGGAACTGCTCGGTGTCGGTTCCATCGGCGCGAACGACGACTTCTTCACCCTGGGCGGGCACTCGCTGCTCGCGACGAGGATCGCGGCCCGGCTGCGCCGGGCGACCGGCATGGAGGTCCCGGTCCGGACGATCTTCGAGCGACGCACCGTGGCCGAGCTGGCGGTCGCGCTCGAGGACCTGCTGGTGGCCGAGCTGGAGGAGATGTCGGACGAGGAGGCCGAGCGCCTGCTCTCGTCCGCCGGCAGCTGATCGCGAGGCGGGCGTCCTGTGCCGACTGGGCGTCCGCCTCATGTCGTCCGTCCGGCGGCACCTGCGGGTCAGGAGGCCGGAGTGACCAGGTAGTCGCCGTGCTCCAGGTCGTCGAGCAGCGTCGGGTGAACGGGCGACCAGCCGAGCAGTTCCCGGGTGTAGGAGCTGGAGACGGGCCCGTCGAAGCCGTAGGCGGTGGCCATGAACGGGCTCACGAAGTGCGTGGCGGCCTCGTCCGGGGTCAGCGAGACCGTGGGCAGATCCAGACCCCGGGCGATCGTCTCCGCGATGCTCTTCAGGGTGACGCCGCTTTCGGCCACTCCGTGCAGCACGCTGCCCGCAGGTGCCTTCTCCACTGCCAGGCGGAACAGGACCGCCGCGTCGAGCCGGTGCACCGCGGGCCACCGGTTGGCGCCGTCTCCGACGTACGCCGAGACGCCGGTCGTTCGCGCGGTGGCGATGAGCATGGGGATGAAACCGTGGTCTTCGGGGCCGTGGACGGTAGGAGCGAGGCGGACCACGCTCGCGCGCACTCCCCGGGCGGCGAAGCCCAGACACGCCCGCTCGCCCGCGATGCGGAAGGCGGCGATCCCGGCCGCGTCGGGCTCGTCCTTCTCGGTGGCCTCCCGGCCGGCGGGCATGACCAGGGTGCCGGAGGTGACGACGAGCGGCTTGCCCGAGTGTTCCAACGGCCGGCCGAGCGTCTCGATCGCGGTCCGGTCGCGCCTCATCATGTCATCGAGGTCGGAGAAGTCGCCGCCGTAGGCCATGTGCAGGACTGCGTCGGCGGCTTCGGCGCCCCTGCGCAGACTGTCGAGGTCGTCCAGGGAGCCGCGGTGCGGTGTGGCTCCCAGCGACTCCAGCCGGGCGGCCGCGGCGTCCGAGCGCGCGAGACCGGTGACGGTGTGGCCGGCCGCGACGAGCTCGGCGACGACCGCGGGGCCGGTCTGGCCGGAACCACCGGTGACAAAGACATGCATGGAAATCTCTCCCGCTTGACGTCAGTGACTGGCACTACGTAGTGCCAGTCACTGACCCTAAGTAGCGCCAGTTGCTGGCGTCAAGTAGCGCCAGTCGCTGACATATGCGGTATCCTCGCAGCGTGCCACGAAGCGGAGCAGAAGCGCGCCGCCGCCTTCAGCAGGCGGCCCTGGAGCTGTACCGGGAACGCGGGTTCGACCAGACCACGACCGCCGAGATCGCCGCCAGGGCCGGCGTCAACGAACGCACGTTCTTCCGGCACTTCCCCGACAAGCGCGAGGTGCTCTTCGACGGCGAATCCGACCTGCGCGCCGCGCTGACGCGGGCGGTGGCCGAGGCGCCTCATGATCTGCCGCTCGAGATACTGCTCTGCGCCTTCCGCAAGGTCGAAGGGATCCTTGAGGGCAACCGCCCGTTCGCCGAACCGCGACTACACGTCATCGCGGCGACACCGGCGCTCCGTGAACGCGACCTGGCCAAGGCCGCGTCGATCGTCGAAGCCTTGGCGGAGGCACTGCGGCAGCGCGGCGTCAGCGACCGGCTGGCCGGCCTGGCCGCCCAGACCGGCTGGGCCGCCTTTCACCAAGCGCTCCACGCCTGGATCGACGATCCCTCACAGAGCTTGGACGCACATCTCCTCCAGGCCTTCGACGACCTGCGCGCCCTTTCCGCGACTGCCCCATCGGCACAGGCACCGCCTGGAGACCGACCCCGGCGACAATGAGACCGCCGCGCACCCACCGGTTCGCGGCGTTATCTGAATAGCACACC
>NZ_JBEYWQ010000024.1:0-113038 GCF_040644495.1 Microbispora sp. NPDC046973
CCGGGCGGCAAGCCGGCCGGCGCGCTCGGCCTCCCCCGACGGCCGCCTCACGGCCGGGTGGGCGGCGGCGCCGTGCTGGCGCGGACGACCAGCCGGGTGGGGACCAGCTCGGTGCCGGGCCGGGACGCGCCGCCCTCGCGGATCTGCCGCAGGACCCCCTGGACGCAGCGCCGGCCGACCTCGGCGAAGTCCTGGTGGACGGTCGTGAGCGGAGGCACGAAGCAGGAGGCGTCGGGGATGTCGTCGAAGCCGACCACGCTGATGCCGTCGGGAACCGCCCGCCCCCGCTCGTGGAAGGCGCGCAGCAGGCCGAGGGCCATCTGGTCGTTGGAGGCGAACACCGCCGTGCAGCCGGGTTCGCCCGCCAGCGCCAGCCCCGCGGCGTAGCCCGACTCGGCCGACCAGTCGCCGTGCAGCGGCGGGGGCACAGGGCGCCCGGCCTCCTCCAGGGCCAGGCGCCACGCCTGTGCGCGGCGCTGGCTGGCGAAGGACGTCTCGGGGCCGGTGACGTGCCAGACCGTCTCGTGCCCCAGATCGAGGAGGTGGCGTACGGCGAGCCGGGCGCCTTCCGCCTGGTCGGTGTCGACGACGCTGTAGCGGTCTCCGGCGTCGGAGTCCACGACGACCACGTGGACTCCGGGAGGAAGCGTCACCGTGCCGGCGTCGAGGAGGTGGATCTCGATGATGACGATGACGGCGTCGACGGCCAGCTCGCCCATCCGGGTGAAGGCGCCCAGCACGTTGTCCTGGGTGGGGATGCCGATGGGGATCAGCGTGATCGCGTAGCCTTCGGCCGCGGCGTGGGTGGCGATCGCCTCCACGGTGCGGCTGTTGCCGGTCGAGGCCAGCCCGAACAGGATCACGCCGATCGTGTTGAACTGCCCGTAGCGCAGCGCACGCGCGGCGCTGTTGGGCCGGTAGCCCAGCTCCCGCATCGCCGCGAGCACCTGCTCGCGGGTCGCGCCGACGACGCCGGGATGGCCGTTCGCGACCCTCGAGACCGTCTGGGACGAGACACCCGCGAGCCTGGCCACGTCGGCCATGGAGACCCGCTGCTTGCGCCGCCCGCCCGGGATGCCCGAGCCGCCGCGCTGGGCGCCGCCGATCGGCGCCGGGACCTGCCGGGCCGGGCCGTCCGGATCCATTCCTGTGTCGCTCCCGCCTGCTCGCCCCCGTCGCCGGAGATCGTACGCCGCGATCCGATCGGGTGTGACGTGGGGAGCCCTTGACCTCTCGTAGGACGGGTGCCACCATACCGCAGCAGAAGTTTACGTAAACATAACCTCCGCGACTCGAGAGATCACCCTCCGCGACGACTGAACCGTGCTCGGCCGCCCGTGATGTTCACGTAAACATGCTGTCACGCAAGCAGGAGAGTCACGGCCGGTAACCACGCCGCGGAGAGGAGCGAGCCGGTGGTCTCGGAAGGGTATTCGAACGCTCGAGGGGTCGTGGCCGCCAGACACCGGTCATGGGTGGGCTGGCAGTTCGTCGGGCCCTTCATCGCGGTCTTCGCGCTGGTCTTCCTCGCCCCGATCGCGTACTCGATCTACCTGAGCCTGTTCCGCACCCGGCTGATCGGCGGGACGTCCTTCGTCGGCGCCGGCAACTACCTCAAGGTCCTGCAGGACCCGCAGTTCTGGTCGGCGTTCGGACGCGTCGCGCTCTTCCTGGTCGTCCAGGTGCCGATCATGCTGTTCCTCGCGCTGCTGGTCGCGCTCGCGATCGACAGCGGCAGGCTGTACGGGTCGGCGTTCTTCCGGATCTCGGTGTTCCTGCCGTACGCGGTGCCCGCGGTCGTCGCCGCGCTGATGTGGGGCTTCATGTACGGCACCAGGTTCGGCCTGATCGGCAATCTCAACGAGGTGTTCGGGATCTCACTGCCCGACCCGTTGTCGCCCGGCCTGATCCTGGCGTCCATCGGCAACATCGTGACCTGGGAGTTCGTGGGTTACAACATGCTGATCCTCTACTCGGCGCTGAAGGTGGTGAACCCCTCGCTGTACGAGGCCGCCGCGCTCGACGGGGCCGGCCAGCTCCGGATCATCTGGGCGATCAAGCTGCCCGCCCTGCGCGGCGCGCTGCTGATCGCCACGATCTTCTCGATCATCGGCAGCTTCCAGCTGTTCAACGAGCCGAGCATCCTCAAGACGATCGCGCCGAACTCGGTGACCACCTACTTCACGCCGAACTACTACGCCTACTCGCTGTCCTTCGCGGGCCAGCAGTTCAACTACTCGGCGACCGTCGCCATCGTCATGGGGATCATCACGATGATCGTCGCCTACCTCGTCCAGCTGCGCGGCATGCGGAAGGCGGTCTGAGCCATGGCGACCTCCACTCCCACGGCCGGCCGGGCGCCTCGCCGGAAGACCACAGCGTCCTCCCGGGGGCCCTTGGTCGTCCGGCGGCGCCGGTCCCCGCGCGGCGGCCGCAGCGCGACGCTGACCGTGCTGACCGCGCTCATGCTCGTCTACACGCTGCTCCCCCTGGTGTGGCTGGTGATCAACGCCACCAAGACCCAGGAGGGGCTGCTGGGCTCCTTCGGCCTGTGGTTCGACGGCGACTTCGCCCTGTTCGACAACATCGGCACGACCTTCACCTACAAGGACGGGATCTTCGTCCGCTGGCTGCTCAACACCCTGCTGTACGTGGTCGTCGGGGCGGGCGGCGCGACCCTGCTGGCGACGCTCGCCGGCTACGGGCTGGCGAAGTTCGACTTCCCGGGCAAGAAGGCGGTGTTCGCCGTCGTCATCGGGGCGGTGGCGGTGCCCGGCACCGCGCTCGCCGTCCCCACGTTCCTGATGTTCGCCAAGATGGGCCTGACCGACACCCCGTGGGCGATCATCATCCCGTCGCTGGTCTCGCCGTTCGGCCTCTATCTGATGTGGACCTTCGCCACCGACGCCGTGCCGAAGGAGATCCTCGAGTCGGCGCGGGTGGACGGCTCGGGCGAGTTCCGCACCTTCTTCCGCATCAGCCTGCCCCTGCTGGCGCCCGGCCTGGTCACGGTCCTGCTGTTCAACGTGGTCGCGACCTGGAACAACTACTTCCTGCCGCTGATCATGCTGAAGGACCCCGACTGGTATCCGCTCACCGTGGGCCTCAAGGAATGGAACCAGCAGGCCCTCACGGCGGGCGGCGAGGCCGTCTTCAACCTCGTGATCACCGGATCGCTGCTCACGATCGTCCCGCTGATCGCGGCGTTCCTGCTGCTGCAGCGCTACTGGCAGTCGGGCCTGGCCGCCGGAAGCGTCAAGGAATGACCAGCGCGCAATGGCACGACGGCGTGACCAGGACGGCATGACCAGCACGGCGTGACCAGGACGGCATGACCGGCGAGGAACGACCGCCCCACCGACGTCTGTCTCCCCCGAC
Organism: Microbispora sp. NPDC046973; assembly: GCF_040644495.1. NCBI lineage: Bacteria > Bacillati > Actinomycetota > Actinomycetes > Streptosporangiales > Streptosporangiaceae > Microbispora > Microbispora sp. NPDC046973. The sequence continues at coordinate 3,379 of NZ_JBEYWQ010000024.1, forward strand.
AACCCAGAAAGGCACTCCCATGGCGATAACCCGCCGTCGCGCCCTGCTGCTGGGCGCGGCCCTGACCGTGTCGCTCACCGCCGACGCCTGCGGCTCCGGCGACGACGGGTCCTCCCCGGCCGGCGACGCCGCCGCCCCCGCGGCGTCCGCGGCCGTCTCCGACGCCGACATCCAGAAGGCGCTCGACACCGGCGGGTCCATCACCGTCTGGGCGTGGGAGCCGACGCTCAAGCAGGTCGTCGCGGACTTCCAGGCCAAGTATCCGAAGGTCAAGGTCAACCTCGTCAACGCCGGCACCGGCAACGACCAGTACACCGCCCTGCAGAACGCGATCAAGGCCGGCTCGGGGGTCCCGGACGTCGCGCAGGTGGAGTACTACGCCCTGCCGCAGTTCGCCCTCGCCAAGTCGGTCACCGACCTCGCCGCCCTGGGCGCGGGCAAGCTGGACGGCACCTTCACCCCCGGCCCGTGGAACTCCGTCCACGTCGGCAACGGCATCTACGGCCTGCCCATGGACTCCGGCCCGATGGCGCTGTTCTACAACAAGGAGGTCTTCGACAAGTACGACCTCAAGGTGCCGGCTACCTGGGACGAGTTCGCGGCGGACGCCGAGAAGCTGCACAAGGCGAATCCGAAGGCGTACATCGCCAACGACGCCGGTGACGCGGGCTTCACCACCAGCATGATCTGGCAGGCGGGCGGCAAGCCGTACACGGTCGACGGCACCACGGTCGGGATCGACTTCGCCGAGCCGGGCACGCAGAAGTTCACCGCCACCTGGCAGAAGCTGATCGGCGGCAAGCTGCTCGCGCCGGTCACCAGCTGGAGCGACGAGTGGTACAAGGGCCTCGGCGACGGCACCATCGCCACCCTGGTCATCGGCGCGTGGATGCCCGCCAACCTCGAGTCCGGCGTCAAGGCCGGGGAGGGCAAGTGGCGGGTCGCGCCCATGCCGCAGTGGGAGGCCGGCGGCAGGGCCACCGCCGAGAACGGCGGCAGCTCGCTCGCGATCCCCGAGGCCGGCGCCAACAAGAACCTCGCCTACGCCTTCGTCAAGTACGCGAACGTCGACGAGGGGGTGCAGACCCGGGTCGACGGCGGCGCCTTCCCCGCCACCACCGCCCAGCTGCAGGACCCGAAGTTCCAGGACAAGGAGTTCCCCTACTTCGGAGGCCAGAAGGTCAACCAGGTGCTCGCCGAGTCCGCCTCCCAGGTCGTCACCGGCTGGTCCTACCTGCCCTTCCAGGTCTACGCCAACAGCATCTTCAACGACACGGTCGGCAAGGCGTACACCTCCTCCACCACCCTCCAGGACGGCCTGAAGGCCTGGCAGGACGCCTCCCTGAAGTACGGCGAGGAGCAGGGCTTCACCATCAAGCAGTAGTCACCCCTCGGTAGGCACCGGGGCCATCGCTGCCGCCGTTCCACGGGGGCGCGGCGGCAGGGACGGGCCCGGCCCCGAGACCACCCGGCCCACGCGTTCCCGGCGCACATGCCGATTCCACCGCGCCGTCGGCCAGGCCCGCACCGCCGACGGCGCCCCGGTCGTCCTGTGGACCTGCGACGGCCGCGCGAACCAGCAATGGAAGACCACGTAACCATCACTTGAAGGAGTCGTCGTGAACGCTGACCGGCACCGCTGGGTGCGCTGGCCGTCCGACCCGGGACAGGCCCGCCTGGGGTTCGGGGCCGACTACAACCCCGAGCAGTGGCCCCGGGAGGTCTGGGACGAGGACATGCGCGCGATGCGGGCGGCCGGGGTGAACATCGTCTCCTTGGCGATCTTTTCCTGGGCGCGGATCCAGCCGGGCGAGGACGTCTGGGACTTCGGCTGGCTCGACGAGGCGATGGACCTGCTGCACGCCAACGGCATCGCGGTCGACCTGGCCACGGCGACGGCCTCGCCGCCGCCGTGGCTGACCGCCAAGCACCCGGAGATCCTCCCGGTGGACCAGCACGGCCACACCGTGTGGCCGGGAGCGCGGCAGCACTGGCGGCCGACCTCTCCGGTCTTCCGCGAGCACGCGCTGCGGCTGGCCCGGGCCCTCGCCGAGCGCTACGGCGGCCACCCCGCCCTCGCCGCCTGGCACATCTCCAACGAGCTCGGCTGCCACAACGTCTACGACTTCTCCGACGACGCCGCGGCCGCCTTCCGGGAGTGGCTGCGGGCACGGTACGGCACACTGGACGAGCTGAACCGCGCCTGGGCGACCTCGTTCTGGTCCCAGCGTTACAGCGACTGGTCGCAGATCCTGCCGCCGCGCCTGGCGGCCTCCTACCCCAATCCCACGCAGCAACTGGACTTCAAGCGGTTCTCCTCCGACGCGCTGAAGGACCATCTGCGGGCAGAGCGGGACGTCCTGCGCGAGCTGACGCCGGACATCCCCGTGACCACGAACTTCATGATCACCGGCGAGACCAAGGGCATGGACTACGCCGACTGGGCCGCCGAGGTCGACTTCGTCTCCAACGACCACTACCTGCTGACCGGCCCCCAGGCCCAGGACGAGCTGTCCTTCTCGGCGAACCTCACCGGCTCGCTCGCCGGCGGCCGGCCGTGGTTCCTGATGGAGCACTCCACCAGCGCGGTCAACTGGCAGCCGGTCAACCTGGCCAAGAAGCCCGGCGGACTGGCCCGCGACTCGCTGACCCACGTCGCGTACGGCGCCGACGCGGTCTGCTTCTTCCAATGGCGGCAGTCGGCGGGCGGCGCCGAGAAGTACCACTCGGCGATGGTCCCCCACGCGGGCGTCGACAGCGACGTGTTCCGGTCGGTCGCCGACCTGGGCGCCACGCTGGCCGCCCTCGCGCCGGTCGCGGGCGCCCGGCGGCGGCAGGCCCCCGCGGCGATCGTGTTCGACTGGGACTCCTGGTGGGCCGGCGAGCTCGACTCCCACCCCACCTCCTTACTGCGTTACCGGCAGGAGGCCCTCGACTGGTACACCGCGTTCCTCGACGCGGGCGTCCGGGTGGACGTGATCGACGTGGACGACGACCTCAGCGGCTACCGGCTGCTCGTGGCGCCGATCCTGCACGTCGTGCCCGCCGCGCTGGCCCGGCGGCTGGCGGACTACGTCGCCTCCGGCGGGCACCTCGTCACCACCTACTTCTCCGGCATCGTCGACGAGGACGACCACGTGTGGCTCGGCGGCTACCCCGGGGCGCTGCGCGACCTGCTCGGCATCCGCATCGAGGAGTTCGGCCCCCTGCTCGACGGCGAGGCCGTCGACCTCGACCTCGGCGTGTCCGGCACCCTGTGGACCGACCGGATCGACCTCGCCGACCCGGCGACCGAGGTCGTGGCGACGTACAAGACCGGCGACCACGCGGGCCGCCCCGCCGTCACGACGCGCCCTACGGGAGCGGGATCGGCGTCGTACGTCTCCACGCGGCTCGGCCCGGAAGGTCTCGGCGTCGTCCTTCCTCACCTGCTGGACGCCGCCGGGGTCTCCTCGGAGCTGCCGCCCGAGGCCCGCGGCCTGGTCGACGTCGCCGTCCGCACCGACGGAACGGACGACTACTGGTTCCTGATCAACCGTACGGATCGGCACGTCGACCTGTCGGCGATTCCCGGCGACCCCCTCCACGGCCCCGCCCTGGCCCGGGACACGACCCTGGCCCCCCGGCAGGTCCGCGTCCTGCGGCGCCCCCGCCCGTAGCGGGCCCTCGCCGGCTGGCGCCGTCCGCTCCGCCGGGAGAGGATGACGGGGCGACGGGGGTCGGGCGCTGCACGCGCGGTCCACCGTCCTCGCACCGAAGATCACGATCAGCGCATCGTTCTCGGGAGAGGCGCATGGGAGAAGTCGTCATCGTCGGAGGCGGCCCCACCGGGCTGTGGCTCGCGGCGGAGTTACGTCTCGCGGGGGTCGAGGTCACGGTCCTGGAGAGGCGAGCGGAACGCGACCCGCACTCCAAGGGCTTCACGATCCACCCCCGCACGATGGAGCTGTGGGCGTCGCGCGGCGTCGGCGAGTCGTTCGTCACGCAGGGCACGCGGGTGCCCGACTCGCACTTCGGTCTCCTCGGCCATCGGATGGACTACGGGACGCTCGACACCCCCTTCCCGTACGTCCTCCTGCTCGCGCAGCCGAAGGTCGAGGAGCTGACCGAGGGCTGCGCCCGCGACCTGGGAGCGGACGTCCGGCGCGGGCACGTCTTCACCGCGTCGGCCGAGGAGACGGACCGGGTCGTGGTGCGGGCCGAGGGCCCGGGAGGGCCCTACACCATGGAGACGGCATTCCTGGTCGGCTGTGACGGAGTGGGCAGCGCCGTCCGCTCGGCCGCGGGGATCGGCTTCCCCGGAACCGGCTCCACCGCGTACGCCTGGGTCGCCGACGTGACGCTCGACGACCCTCCGGCGGTGCCGTACTTCCAGAGGACGAACGAGGCCGGTCAGGTGCTGGTCGTGCCCATCGGCCCCGGCCTCCACCGGGTGGCGGGCGTCGACGGCGCCGGCGCCCTCGGGCAGGAGGGCCGGCCGGGCGAGAAGGAACTGCGCGCCTGGCTCATGGCCGTCGCCGGCACCGACTTCGGCCTGCGCGACCCCGTCTGGGTGTCGGGCACGGGATCCGCCTCGTGCCTCGCCGAGCGATACCGCAGCGGCCGGGTCCTCCTGGCCGGGGACGCCGCGCACCGCCTGTTCCCTGCCGGGGGCATGGGTCTGAACCTCGGCGTGCAGGACGCGTGGAACCTCGGCTGGAAGCTGGCCGCCACCGTGCGGGGATGGGCTCCCGACGGGCTGCTGGACAGCTACCACGCGGAAAGGCATCCGGTCGGCGCGGCCACGCTGCGCCTGACCCGGGGGCAGACCGCGCTCATGACGACGTTCACGCCCGAGAACCTCGCCCTGCGGTCGGTCCTGGACGACGCCATCGCGCGGGTGCCGGAGTTCTCCCGCTTCCTGGCGGAGCAGGTCTCCGGCATCGGCGTGTCGTACGGACGGGACGCCGACGACCATCCGCTCGTGGGGACACGGGCTCCGGACCTGCGGCTGTCCGGCGGGCGAGGGCTGTTCGCGCTGCTCGTCCCCGGGCGTTACGTGCTGCTCGACCTCACGGGCGCGGGCCGCGCCCTCCCCGACCGGCTGCCCGCGTCCCCGGAGCTGCCCGCGCCGCCGGGGCTTCCCATGCCGCCGGGGCTCCCCATGCCGCCGGGACTTGCGGTGTGCGCGGGCGTGCCGGTCGAGTCCCGGGCCGGATGGCGCCGGGTCCGCGCCGCGCTCATCAGGCCGGACGGGCACGTCGCCTGGGCCTCGGAGGAGGACGACGACGCGGCGCTGCGCTCCGCGGCGGCCACGGCCCTCGCCGCCACCACACGCGTCAGGACGCCGGACTCCTGACCGCGCCCCCTGAGAGGTGCGAGAAGCGGTCGATCATCACGACGGCGACGACACCTGCGCGGGCGGCCTCACCCGGCGACCGGACGGCTCGCCGGAGGTGGCGGTCAGCGGGACGCGTCGGTGATGGCGGCGAACACGCCGCGGACGTCCGTGCCGTCCGGCAGCCGCCAACCGGCCGTGACGTGCCCCAGGGCGTCGGCGACGTCGGCCTCGCCGGGCCGCAGGACGCGGATCACCCGCAGGGTCAGCCGCCCGCCCCGGCCGCCGTCCGCGGCGGCGTCCACAGTGTCGTCCGCTGTGTCGTCCGCTGTGTCGTCCGCTGAGTTGTCCGCGCTCACGACGATGTCGGTGGCGTGCGGCGCGCGTGCCACGGCGGCCGGCCGGATCGGAGTCGGCGCGGCGGTTCCGGTGAAGCTCCTGGTGACTGAGGGGTCGGGGGTGTCGCTCACGCTCTGATCCTGCGCCTCGGCGTCCCCCACGAACAGGGCATGGAGTTGTGCCACGAGGACCGGATCGTGCGTCCCGTCATAGATCCACCGCCGCCCCAGGACGCCGTGCTCCGCGGTCCCGACGAGAGCGTGGCCGGCTCCCTCCAGCGGCGCCCCCCGGTAGGTGAGCGGCACGTGATAGGAGACGGGACGGTCGCCGGACACGTCGGTGACCACCATGAACTCCATGCCGACCTCGCCCCGCGGGTCGTCGAGCCGGAAACCCCCGGCCTTCGTCAGCTCCGGCCGTCCCCCGCCTTCGTACCACGGCTGGGCGGGAAGCCACGAGGTGAGCAGCTCCAGCTTGGTGGGCGTCAGCGTGGTGCGATGGATGACAGCCATACCGTGAAGCCCTTTCGTCGGCGTCCCGTCAGCGCGCCCCCGGCGCCATCGGCCGGGGCCGATCATCGTCTCACACGGTCCGCGGCGGCTCTTCCCCTGCTCCCCCATGCGGGGGAGCCGAGTGGTTCCCGCAGGGGAGGCCGGCGCCGGCGCTCGCCGGAAGGATCTCGGCCATGCACATGGGTTGGACACAACGGTGAAGGGCACCGCGACACCGGTCAGGACGGACCAGGTCGGAGCCGGGTGGACCGCGGCGCGCGTGGTGGCCGGCTACGGCGCCGCGCTGTCGCTGTCGCTCTATCTCACAGTGAAGGTCGTCTGGGTGGTGGCGGCGCTGCTCGGGCGCGCGCCGTCCACCTTCACCGGCGGCGACTGGGTCCTGCTGAACGCGGTCACCGTCGCCATGTCCGTCGTCGGCATCGTTCTAGGGCTGGTCCTCGCACAGCGACGGGGACGCCGCGTCCCGGCGCCGCCGCTGGTCTTCTTCGCCTGGATGGGGGCGGGATTCCTCATCCCGATGATCCCCTACATGTTGTTCAGCGCCGTCCTCGGAGGCGGCGACTCCGGCGGGGGAGATGCCGCCCCATCGTGGGAGCTGGTCTTCATCGGTATCGGATTCGCGGGCATGGCCCTGGGACTGGCCATAGCGCTCCCCGTCTACATGCGGGAGAGGTGGCCGGCCGCGTTCCTCGGACGCGTCGGTGACCGCCCTCCCGCGCCCCTCGGCCGATCCGGTCTGCGAGCTCTGTACGTCCTGGTCGCGGCGCTGGCCCTCCTATGGACGTATTGGGTGGCGGGCGGAACGCTCGGCCTCTCCCCCGCGCACCGCGACCTGATGGACGTCGACGGACGGCTGCTCGTCGGCAACTCCGCGCTCTGGGCCGTCATGGGCGCCGCTGCGATCCGCACAATCGCCACGGAACGGCCGAGGATGCCCCTGTGGATTCCCATGGCGTTGGCCTTCACATCGTCGGGTTCGCTGTTCGCGTGGGCGGCGTGGAAGCTTCCGTGGGCCCTCCTCCGGCCGGGCGGCTACGCGGCCGCCGAATATCCGGCCGTGTCCGTCGTCCAGCACGGGCTGGGCATCGCCGCCGGAGTCCTGATGCTGGCCGCGCTGCTCAAGGCCGCGCGAACGCGCCGGAGCGAGGTCGGGTGACCCACGCCCCGGCGGCCCGCAATGAAGGTGCTACCCGATGAAGTCCGTGACGTGGTCGCGGGCCCAGGTGGCGAAGGTGCGGGGAGCGTGGCCGGTGACCTGCTCGACCGTGTCGGTCAGGGGCACGGGGCGGCCATCGTTGGCCTGCCAGTAGTCGAGCAGGGCGTCCGCGTAAGGACCGGGGATGTAATCGGCCATCTCCTGCCGCCATTCCTCGGGGGTGACGTGGTCGACGGTGATCGGCCGGCCGGTGATCTCGGCGAGTCGCTCGATCTGTTCGCTGAACGTGAGGCTCTCCGGGCCGGTCAGGTGGAGGCACCGGCCCCGGTGGCGCGGGTCGGTGAGCACGGTGAAGGCCACTTCGGCGAGGTCCCTCTCGTGGATGGGGTCGGTGTGGGAGCCCGGGTAGGGCAGGCTCACCGGGCGCCCGGCCCTGACGGGCCAGGCCCAGGCGCCCGCGTTCCCGGCGAAGGAGCCGGGGCGCAGGATCGTGGTGGTGAGCGGCGCGGCGAGCAGGGCGGTCTCGACGTCGAGATGAGACGCGGCCAGCGGATTGCCGGCCGCGCCGGGGTCCAGCACGCTGGCGGAGGACAGCAGGACGACGTGCTTGACGCCGGCCGTGACGGCGGCGTCGACGAACTCGGCGATGTGCGAAGCCTCGGCGTACAGGAAGACCTCGGTGACGCCGGCGAGAGCCGCCGGGAAGGTGGCGGGATCCCGCAGATTGCAGGTGACGGCCGTGACGCCGTCGGGGACCTGCAGCCGTGCGGGGTCGCTGGAGGCCACGCGTACGGGGCGACCGGCCTCGATCAGCAGGGTCAGCAGGTGGGTGGCGACCGCGCCGCGGCCTCCGGTGACGAGAATCATGGAAATACTCCGGTGATCGGTACGGATGTGAATGCGAATGCCTTCCGGCGGAAGCGTGGAAGGCTCAGTGGGCAAGCGCTCACCGGCGCGGAAGCAGCGGGATGCTCATCGCGCATGCCGCGGTGACGGCCAGGGTGGGGACACGCCGCCGGCGCTGCCGGCCTGGGCCGGGTTCGCGCCGAGCCAGGGAGCCGGCGACCAGGAGACGCCGAGGTCCCGCACGATGGTCGGGGCGGCCACGTTGGCCACCGTGGTGCTCAGCAGATCGAGCACGTCGGCGGCGACCACGAGCAGGAAGACCGACCACGCGCGTGGAGACAGGGCTGAGGACACGGCGAGGCAGACTCTCCACTGAGAGATCCAGACAGCCTTTACTGAGGCTGTCGTGCCGGCCGGATGTCCCGACGCGCTCGTGAACGAGCGCCGCACCTTACGATCAAGAAATTACCACGAACCCTGCGCAACCGGAGAACCCGGCCGACAGGCAGATCCAACCCGAGCCCGCCCCTGGGGTGAATCCGCGCTTCTCGCTGTCAGTGACCGCGGTTGGCGGCGCAGCTCCCGGGGGGTGGCGTGGGCAAAGTGATCGGCTGCTGCCGCCGGTACTGCTCCAGGTCGATGAGGTTCCCGTTGATCGCGTCGCGCCTCTGGAGTTCCGCCCAGTACACCGGGTCGAGGAAGATCGCGGGGTTCCACAGCGACTGCGTCAGGTCCGTCAGTTGCCCCAGGTACAGCACGGCGTCGGCCAGCTTTCCCAAGGGAACGCCGCACAGCCGGGGCGCGTCCATGAACTGTCCCGCGTCGGTGGACTCCAGCCAGGTGCCTGAGCACGGGATCACGGTGCGCCGTGGACAGGTCGCCAGGCGGGGATGGCTACCGGCCACGATCACGTAGACGTGCTGGCCGGTCTGTTCCTCGATCAGCGGGACTCCGTGGTCGGCGTTCTGTCCTGGCTCCGGCGAGTGCATCACGTGCCCGCTGCCGTAGCAGATCAGTGCCCGGCGTTTCTTGGCGAGCACTTCCCGTTCGACCAGTGACGCCATGTGGGCGTCACGTTGGGCGAGAAAGACATCCACTTGGTCTTGGGTCCTGATGCGGGACCAGTCGATCGGCGGATCCCCGAGCAGCACCCGGATCCTTCGCTCCGCAGGCAGCGTCCAGTTGACGGCGCGGACCGTCCGGAAGAACTGTTCACGGATCGGCTGGTCGCCGGTGGCCCCGGGCGATTGCGTGGTGTTCCGCCAGACCTGCCGCAACACTTGGTCGTCGACAGCTGCCCCGGCGACGAACCGGTCGACGATCGGCTGATACAGCGCGTTGCCGAATTCGACGACGATGTCGTCGACCACCTGCGGCAACCGCGGATCTGCGAGCAGCATCTGCTGCGCGTCACCGTGTTCCTGCTGGCCGTGTGACTCACCGATCGCAACGAGCCGGTGGCGTTCGAAGGCCGCGAGCACCGCCTGGTTGAGGTCCCGTGTGGCCGCGTCGGCCCTGCCCGCCGCGCCGGTCGTCAGCCGCCCGCCGGCGCTGCCCGCCGAACTGGTCGTCAGCAGTCCGCCGGCTGCCGTACTGGCACCGGTGACGGCGAGGAACCTACGCCGCGTCAACCGTGGATCTCTCACGTCTGGTCCTTTCTGAATGGCGATTTCGCTCGTGTGACGGGCACCGTGCTCACGGGTCGTGCCTCTCGTGGACGCCTTTCCGGGATGGTTGTACGGCACGGCCGGTGTCGGCCGGGTGTCAGCGGCTGACACCCGGCCGACACCGGATTCCTGACATCGTGAGCAGTGCGGTCGCGCCTACCGAACGCGGCGCCACCAACGAGAAGGAGGACGGTCGTGCGAGTTCTGGTCGTCGAAGACTTCGAGGTTCTGGCGAGGGCGATCGGGACCGGACTGCGCCGCGAGGGCATGGCGGTGGACGTCGTTCTCGACGGCGACGATGCTCTGGCCCACCTGGCCGGCACCCGATACGACGTGGTGGTGCTGGACCGCGACCTGCCCGGCACATCCGGCGACGACGTGTGCCGCGACATCGCCGCCGGTGGCGCCGGGTCGCGGGTGCTGATGCTCACCGCCGCAGGCACCGTGCGAGACAGGGTCGAGGGCCTGGGTTTGGGCGCCGACGACTACCTGCCCAAACCGTTCGACTTCACCGAACTGGTGGCCCGCGTGCGCGCGCTGGGGCGCCGCTCGGCACCCGCCGCGCCTCCGATCCTTCAGGCAGAAGGTCTGACCCTGGACCCGAGCCGGCGGGTGGCCTTTCGCGGCGGACGGCGCTTGGAGCTCACCCCGAAGGAGTTCGCCCTGCTGGAATGCCTGCTCGCTGCCGGTGACCGGGTTGTGTCCTCGGAGGAGTTGCTGGAACGGGTCTGGGACGAGGCCGCCAACCCGTTCACCACGGCCGTGAAGACGACGGTGCGCCGGTTACGGGCCAAACTCGGCGAACCGCCGGTGATCGAAACCGTCCGTGAGGGCGGCTACCGGATCGGAGTCCCGCGATGAATCCCGCATCGGACCCAACGGTGACCGGCCGTGCCCGGCACCACCTGCGCCGGCCGTCCCTGCGCGCGCAGCTCACGACGCTGTACGCGGGACTGGTTCTGGCCGTCGTCGTCCCGGTGCTGCTGCTCGCCGGCTTCCTCTTCGGGAGAGACGAGATCCGCGTCCGGGCCGGGGACGCCGCTCCTCCGCCCGACACGGCCACCCAGCAGGTCGACGCCGCGCTCGCGATCACCGCGATCATCGTCGTGGTCCTCACCGTGCTGATCGCGTGGTGGCTGGCCGGGCGCTTCCTCCGCCCGCTGCGTGCCATGACCGTGACCGCCCAGGAGATTTCAGCCACCAACCTCAACCGGCGGCTCGGCCTGCGCGGCCCGGACGACGAGCTGACCAAGCTGGGGCGCACCCTCGACGACCTGTTCGAGCGGCTGGACTCCTCGTTCGCAGCGCAGCGCCACTTCGTGGCCAACGCCTCGCATGAGCTGCGCACCCCGCTGGCCGGTCAGCGCACCGTACTCCAGGTCGCGCTCGCCGACCCCGACGCGAGCGAGGCCAGCCTGCGAGCCGCGTGCGAGGAAGCACTCGGTCTCGGCGAACGGCAGGAACGGTTGATCGACGCCCTGCTCACGCTGGCGGAAGGACAGAAGGGCATCGAGCACTGGGAAGTGGTCGACCTGGCTGACGTCACCAAGGGGCTGATGCTGTCGCGCCGTGCGGAGGCCGTCCGGCGAACCATCACGGTCCAGGCATCGCTGGACCCAGCACCGATCAGCGGTGACCCCGACCTGATCGCCAGCATGATCGGCAACCTGGTCGACAACGCACTCCACCACAACGTTCCCGACGGACACGTCAGCATCGTCACCGAACTCACGAATGGTCGCGCCCGCCTATCGGTCGGCAACACCGGCCCAACGATCCGATCGCAAGACCTACGACGGCTTTTCCAACCCTTCCAGCGACTCGGTACCCAGCGAACCCACACCGCCGACGGCCACGGACTGGGCCTGGTCATCGTGCAGGCCGTCGCCGAAGCACACGGCGCGCAGCTGACGGCCCACCCCCGCCCCGGGGGCGGCCTGGACGTGACAATACTGTTCGGCTGATTCCCCCGGGCCGGCGCCTCCTGCCCCTCACCGCCGGGGACGACACGCTGCTGTCGGCCCGCGGTTCCCGGAGGCCACCTGCTGACCGGCAGGCCCGGCCGGCGCCACGGGAAGCGGGCCGGGCCTGTGGCGCGGATGGAGCCGAGCAGGTGCAGGGCGTCCGCTCTGCCGCTGCCGGGCTCGGCGCGGTTCACGGCGAGTTGCTGACCCAGGGCCTGTCTCACGTCGAATGCCCGGTAGGCGAGGGTGAGAGGGCCGACGACGGCGCCGCCCGCCCGGTCGTCTGCCCCCGTCCGCCCGGGCGGCACCGTGTGCGCCGCCTCCTTCATGGACGCCCGGCGGGCTCAGTCGCTGTCACGGACCTTGTCGTACAGCAGGCACAGCGCCCCGCTCGCGGCCTGGGCGACGGAGACAGGTCGCCAGCCGGTGGCGGGAAGGCCGTCGGCGAACAGGCGGGGGCCGTCGCCGACCAGCTCGGGAGCGAGCGTGATGCTCAGCCGGTCGAGCTCTCCGGCCCGCAGCAGGGCCTGGATGACGCTGGTGCTGGCCAGCACGACGATGTCGCCGCCGTCCTGCTGTCGCAGCTCCTTGACGACCTCGGCGGGGCCGGCGGCGACGACGCGCGAGTTCTGCCACGGGGCCTCGGTCAGCGTGGTGGAGAAGACGATTTTCTCGACGGTGTTCAGCCACCGGGCGAAGGCCCGGTCGCGCGGGTCGGCCGACTCGTCGTCGGCCACGGCGGGCCAGAAGCCGCCGAAGCCCTGGTAGTTCTTGCGGCCCAGCAGCGCGGTGGTGGCCCCTGCGGTCACCTCGACCATGTGGTCGCGGGCCACGTCGCTGACGGCGTGGGGGACGATCCAGCCCATGTCGTACTCGCCGCCGGGGCCGTGGATCCGGCCGTCGAGGGAGAGGGTGATGTTGCCGATTACGGTGCGGTTCGTTGTCATGAGGCAAGTGTTCTCGGGGCGAGAGTGGCTAACATCGGCCAGATGGCCGATATGCCAGATCCGGACCTGGCCGACGACGGTGCCCCGCCGCCGGAGCTGACCTCGTTCGTCGGCCGCCGGGCCGAGTTGCACATGATCGGGGCCGCCCTGGGCGAGGCCCGGCTGGTCACCCTGACCGGTGCGGGGGGCTGTGGCAAGACCCGGCTGGCGGCCCGGCTCGCCAGGCGGCCGGTGCGTCCGCCGCGCGACGGCGTGTGGTGGGTGGATCTCGCGCAGGAGACCGACCCGGCGGCGGTGCCGCGCCTCGTCGCGACGGTCCTGCGGCTGCTCCTGGCCGGCGACTCGGACGGGACCGCCGCCCTGTCCAGGCAGCTGCGCGAGCGCGAGCTGCTCCTGGTGCTGGACAACTGCGAGCACCTGCTGGGCGGCGTGGCCGCCGTGGTGGCGGGCCTGCTGCGTCACTGCCCGCACGTCACCGTCCTGGCGACCAGCCGGGAGCCGCTCGGCCTGCCCGGCGAGCTGGTCTGGCGGGTCCCGCCCCTGGACGCGCACGCCGGAGTCGCCCTCTTCCTCGACCGGGGCCGCGACGTGCCGCGTACCGAGGAGGCCCTGGCCGTGGTGCGCCGCATCTGCGCCCGGCTGGACGGCATTCCTCTCGCGCTGGAGCTGGCCGCCGCCTGGACCGGCACGCTGACGCCCGAGGAGATCGACGCCGAGCTGGACGACCGGTTCTCGATCCTGGTCACCGGTCACCAGGGGACTGCGCCGCGGCACCGCACGCTGGCGGCGTCCATGGCCTGGAGCCACGACCTGCTTCAGGAGCGCGACCAGGTGCTGTTCCGCCGGCTGGGCGTGTTCGAGCCGGGCTTCACCCTCGCCGCCGCCGAGGGCGCGCTGGACGGCCATGGCCGTGTGGAGCTGCTGACGGGCCTGCGCCGCCTGATCGACAAGTCCCTGCTGCTGGCCGAGACCCGCAAGGGCGTCACCCGCTACCGGATGCTGTCCTCGGTCAAGCAGTACGCGTGGGAGCGGCTCGCCGAGGCGGGCGAGCTGGCCGCCGCGCGCGACCGGCACCTGGCCGTCTGCCTGGCCCTGGTCCGGGAGGCCGCCCCGCTGCTCGACAGCGACAAGGACGCCTGGCGGGCCAGGATGCGCGAGGAGTATCCCAACCTGCGCACGGCGCTCGAATGGGGTCTCGGCGGCGACCGTCCGGATGAGGCTCGACGCCTGGCGGCCGAGCTTGCCTGGCTGTGGCACCTGGAAGGCCGGCTCGGCGAGGGCCTGGGGCTGCTCCGGCTCGCGGCCGAGCGGGGCGCCAGTGAGCACAGCGCGCTGCAGGCCCGGGTCCTCACCGGCCTCGCGCTCGTCGCCGACACCACACACCCGGCCGGGCTGGAGTTCGACGCGGCCGACACCGCCCGTGCCATGGCGCTCGACCACGGCGATCCGCGCACCGCCTGCCTGGCGGGGTCGCTCAGCGCCATCGGCATGCTGCTCACCTCTCCGGACGAGGCGCGCGTCAGGGCCGCCACCGTCCGCGAGGAGGCCGTCGCGGCCGGCGACGCCTTCGTGGCCGACGCCGCGCAGGTCCTCATCGGCCTGGTGCACCACATGAGGGAGGAGCACCGCCAGGCGCTGGCGGAGTTGGAGACGCCGGTCCGCGGACTGCTGCGGCGAGGCGACCGCGGTGTGGCGGCGCTGGCGCTCGGCCTGATGGCCCTCGGCAGCGCCTGTCTGGGCGAGCTGCCCCGGGCCAGAACGTGGGCGGAGCAGGCGGTCGAGGTCGCCACCCCCCTCGCCGACTACCACCGTGCCGGTACGGCGCGCGCCGTCCTCGCCCGCGTGTGCCTCCTGCAGGGCGACGACAAGGCCGCCGAGCTCGCCCTCGACCCGGTCATCCGGCTAGTGGACCAGGCGCCCTCGGCTCCCTTCGTGCCGAGGCTCGCGTTGACGATCGGGCAGCTCTGCCTGAGCAGGCGCGAGCCGGTGCGGGCGGCCGAATGGTTCAGGAGTGAGACCGCCTGGCGCGGCGGCGAGCAGCAGGACGAGCTGCTGACCCCGGAGACCCGCATCGCTCTGGCGGCGGCGCTGCGACAGGCCGGTGACCCGGAGGGCGCGGCGCGGGCCTGCGCGGCCGGCCTCGATGCCGCCCGGGCCCTGGGGATGCCGCGCCTGATCGCCGAAGCGCTGGAACAGCAGGCGTTCCTCGACGAGGCGCGCGCCGTCGCCCTGCATCTGGAGGCCCTGCGCCTGCGCGCCGCCAACGGCCTCCGCCTGGCCTGCGTGGACAGTCTCGAGGCCCTGGCGGCGCTGGCCGACGCCACCACCGGCGCCCGGATCATGGGCGCGTGCGATCGGGCCAGGGAGGAGCTCGGCTACCCCCGGCCGCACCGGCCGAGCGTCCCGGCCGCTCCGGAGGGCCGCCGGATGGAGCTGGAGGAGGCCGTCGCCTTCACCCTCCGCGCGCACGGCGGACGCCGCCGTCCCGCCACCGGCTGGGCCAGCCTCACCCCCGCGGAGCAGGAGGTCGTACGGCTGGCCGCGGCGGGCCTGTCCAACCCCGAGATCGCCGGCCGGCTGTTCATGAGCCGCAGCACGGTCAAGACCCACCTGGCACACGTGTACGCGAAGCTCGGCGTGGCCAACCGCACGGAGCTGGCGGCGCTGCACCGCGAACACGACCGCTGAGACACCGGCCGGCCCCGGCCCGGGAATCGGACACGCGGTCCCGGCTGGGCCGGCGCACCCCGTCACCGGCCGTGAGTGACCGGTCTCCCTGGCACGACATCGACGGCGGAGGTCTGGCACGGCGACGTACGCCCTGTGCACCGCAGTGTCAATTTGTCTGACTTACAGCCCTAATATCACTTTATTTGCTCTTTATGTGGATAACATGACGCCCATCCTTGATGGGCGAAAAGAATTTATTGACAGGGGGTGACGGTAAACGTTTAATGTGTGCGATCTTGCGGATTTCGTACGGGAGATAACCCCATGTTTAGGTTTCCCGGACTGCGGAGTTGGCGTGCGCTCACTGCCGTGGTCGTGGCGGGTGTTCTGGTGGGAACCGGGGCACCCCCGGCCGCGATGGCGGCACAGGAAAGTCGGACGGAGTCCGACGCGGGCCGGCTCAGCGGCTGGCAGCAGGCGCTGAAGCGCGCGGCCGAGATCCGGGAACCGGTCGAGGTGACCGAGGCCCGGACCGAGTTCACCACCACATACGCCAATCCGGACGGCGAGTCGTTCCGGTTGGAGCAGTCCACCACCCCCATCCGGGTCAAGGGACAGGACGGGGCGTGGGTGTCACCCGACGCGACGCTGCGGCGGCGCGCCGACGGAAGCGTGGGACCGGTCGCCGCCGCCGTGGGCATCTCCTTCTCCGGCGGCGGTGACGGCGGGAACCTCGTCACGATGAACCGGGACGGCCGGACCCTCGCGCTCGGCTGGCCGGGCACCCTGCCCGCGCCGGTGCTGGACGGCCCGAACGCCACCTACCAGAACGTGCTGCCGGACGTGGACCTCAGGATGACCGCGACGACCGAGGGGTTCCGTCAGGTCCTGATCGTCAAGACACCGCAGGCCGCGGACAACCCCGCGCTCGCGCGGATCCGGTACGCCGTGAAGTCGTCCGGGCTCACGGTGGAGGAGACCGCCGACGGCGGCATGACCGCGACCGACGGCAACGCCACCGAGGTCTTCACCTCGCCTCCCGCCGCCATGTGGGACTCCACTGGAAACCCCGCCGCCGGGCAGGTCGGGACGGCCGACGCCCCCGCCGCGTCGTCCTCCCCCGCGCCGTCCGCCTCCGCCCTGTCCGCCTCCACGCCGTCCGCCAAGGGCGGCGGCGCTCCCCAGGGCGCCCTCGCCGCGGACGGCTCACCGGCCCCGGCGACGGCGCCGGAGCCGACGTCAGCGGCGACGTCCCAGCCCTCCGGAACTCCTTCGGACGAGGGACAGGCCGCCGACGGTCCCGCCCCCGGGGCGGGGCACGCCGAGTTGCCGATCGAGGTCGGCAAGGACGCCCTCACGCTCGTCCCCGACCCCGGCCTGCTGCGGCAGAAGGACGAGTCGGCCTACCCCGTCTACATCGACCCCACCGTCACGTGGGGGGAGACCGACAGGACGTTGCTGCGCTCGGACGGCTACAAGTCGTACAACTGGGGCAACGGCAGCAACAACCAGGGCGAGGGCGTCGGCCACTGCGGCACCTGGAACGGCTACTACTGCGGGCCCGGATACACCCAGCGGCTGTACTTCCAGTTCTCCCCCGCGAGCCTCAAGGGCAAGCAGGTGCTGAGCGCCGCGTTCCGCGTCACCGAGCCCTGGGCGTTCCAGTGCGACCCCCGGTGGGTCGACCTCGTCCGCACGAACAACTTCACGTCGTCCACCACCTGGTCGGGCCGTCCCAAGGAGCTCGACTGGATGGTGGACCGCAACGTGTCGGCGGGCCGCGGCTCGGCGTGCGATCCCGACGAGCCGGCCGCGCCGATCGAGTTCAAGGACAATCCCGAGGAGACCAACGAGAACCTGACCCCGACCGTGAAGGACTTCGCGGCCGGCAAGTTCTCCAAGCTCACGCTGGAGCTGCGGGCGCACGACGAGGGCGACACCTCCGCCTGGAAGCGGTTCAGGAACGACGCAGTGCTCGTCGTCGACTACGTCGGAATGCCGGGGGTGCCGACCGGGGTCGGCCTCGTCACCGGCTCGGGCACCGTCTGCGAGACCAAGGAGTCGGCGCCCGCCGTCCTCTCCGACCCCACGCCCACCATGGCGACCACCCCGCAGACCCTCGCGGGCGGCGAGTCCGGCGCGATGCTGCGGGGGGCGTTCTACGTCCAGAAAAAGAACGCCGACGGCACCTGGACGCAGGCCTTCTCCACCATCGAGCGGCCGACGACCGGGCACGTGGGCGACAACGTCAAGGTGACCGCCGACGCGCCGACGCTGTCGGAGGGCGTGCTCTACCGCTACGACTCGTGGACGCGCTCCTACTACAGCAACTACACCAAGTGGCTGGCCGGGACCAGCAGCTACCTGAGCGCCGGCTGGTGCTACTTCAAGGTCGACCCGACCGCGCCGAAGGCGCCGGTGGTCACGCTCGGCGCGCCGTACACCGCCTGCACCGCCACGAGCTGCGCGCCGTCCGGCGGTCCGGGGCAGAGCACCACCGTCACCTTCGGCCCGGCGTCCGGCGACGCCAACAACGTCGCCTACCAGTACCGCGCGTCCACGAGCTCGACGTGGTCGCCCGACGTCGCGGGCGCCACGGCGAAGGCCGTGATCACTCCTCCGGCCGCCGGGACGTACAGCCTGTACGTCCGGGCCAAGGACAACGTCGGCAGATACGGCGCGACCACGGTCGTCGACTTCCTGGTCGCCGCGGGCGCGGGCCCGGTCGGCAGGTGGCACTTCGACGAGGACTCCGGTGTCGCCGTCGACCGGGGCAGCGGGCACCACGACGCCACGCTCTCCGGCGGCGCCGTACGGGACACCCGGGGACGCCGCGGCGAGGTCTGGTACGACGACGCCGGCACCGCACTGGACGCCCCGAAGGTCGACAAGGGGCTGGGCCTGAACGGCACCTCGGCGTACGCCGCGACGTCCGGGCCCGTGCTGGAGACCCGGTCGGCCTACACGGTCGCCGCCTGGGTGCGGCTGGACAAGGTGAGCGACGACGGCATCGTGCTGTCGCAGGACGGCTCGGGCGGCTACAGCCCCTTCCTGCTCTGGCACGAGAAGGACTACGGGTCCTTCTGCTTCGGCGTGAAGGACAAGGACGAGGCGACGGGCAAGGCCTACTACGGGGTCTGCTCGAAGAACGCCACCTCCAGGGCGAACGTCTGGACCCACCTGGCCGGCAGCTACGACCCGGCGACGCAGAAGCTGAGCTTCTACGTCAACGGCGTGTTCCAGGGCACCGCCACCGTGTCCGGCGTGTGGTCGGCCACCGGGCCGTTCGAGATCGGCCGCTACAAGTGGGCCAACGTCTTCCAGTTCTACTTCCCCGGCTCGATCGACGAGGTCGCCGCCTGGCAGCGGGTCCTGACGCCGGAGGAGGTCGCGACGGAGGCGCGGTCGGAGTCCCCCGCGTCCGGGCGCAACGACGTGGAGCTGGTGGCCGACTGGGACCCGGCGGGCGCCGCCGGGACGCAGGTGCCCGACTCGCTGTCGGGCTACGGCCGGGCGCTGGCGCTGGCCGGCGGGGCGTCGCTGGACGGCGAGGGCCTGGTACTCGACGGCGTGGACGACGCCGCCACCACCGCGGGCCCGGTCGTGGACGAGACGGGCTCGTTCACGGTGACGGTGAAGGTCGAGCTCGACCGGGACAAGATCCTGGCGAAGCCGATCGGGACCGTCGGCCAGGTGGCCGGGCAGCGTACGGCCGACGGGTCGTCGTGGGGCCTGTGGTTCGAGCTGACCGGCAAGGAGACGCAGCTCGACGATGACGGCAACGAGGTCAGCGTCCCGGTCGGCTTCTGGCGCTTCGGCCGGGTCAACAAGGACGGCACGAAGACCTGGGTGAGCTCCGACGCCTCGGCCAGCCTGGACAGCCCGGTCCGCCTGACCGGCGTGTACGACGCCCTGGCGGCGAACGGGCGCGTGGTGCGGCTCTACGTCGGCCACGAGCAGAACGACCTCGACATGGCCTACACCGCCGTGGCCGGGTCGGGCGACTTCGCGGCCGGCAAGGGCTTCAGCACGACCTCCTGGGGTCACTTCCTCCCCGCGAGGATCACCGATCTGCGGCTGTGGGCGGGCGCCATGGCCGATTCCGACCAGATGGACGCCGTCATCGGCGACTGACGGAGCCGCGGGGACCGGCGAGCCGGTCCCCGCACCTCCCGCATCTTCCCCCGGTTGGTCCGCGGGTTCTCTCTTTTCCTCTTGAGGAGGTTGGGTCATGCGTCGGCCCGGAATACGTGCTGCCCTGGTTGCCGCGTTGGCGGTGGTGATCTCGTTACCCGTCGGGGTGACGGCGGCCTCGGCCGCCGTTGTCTCCGCGGAACAGGGCCCGCCCGGCGCCCCTCCCGTGCAGAAGCAACGGTCCAGCAAGGTCAGGGCCATGAACGCGAGCGGGGCGAAGGAGGCCAGGGAGCGGGTCGCCGCGTCCAGGGCGCGCAACGACGCCGCCGCCGACCGGGCCGCCAAGGAGCGCGAGGCCGCCCGGTGGCCGAGCGCCGGCGAGGCCGACGTGCCGATCGGCGGCGAGCGGAGCGTCAGCGTGGGCGGGCTCCCGGTGAGCCTGGAACCCGCGGCCCAGACCGGCACCCCCGCCGCCACCCCCGGCGCCACCGCCTCCCCGGACGCGCAGGCCGCCGGTTCGCAGACGGCCCGCGTGCGGGTGCTCGACCGCGCCGCCGCCGAGGCGGCCGGGGTGGACGGCGTGCTGCTGACCGCGTCGGCGCAGGCCCCGGGTACCGCGACGCTGAGCGTCGGCTACGCCGCCTTCGCCTCCGCGTACGGCGGCGGGTGGAGCGGCCGCCTGCGTCTGGTCCGGCTGCCCGCCTGCGCCGCGACCACCCCCGAGCGGGAGGAGTGCCGCACGCGGACCCCGCTGGACACCGACAACGAGACCGCGGAGCAGACCCTCTCGGCGCCGGTCGCGTTCGACGCGGCCCCGGCCGTGCTGGCCGTGACCGCCGACACTCCCGGTGAGGGAGGCGAGGCGGCCGACGGCAGCGGCAACTACGCGGCCACCCCGCTCTCCGCGTCGTCCACCTGGGAGGCGGGCGGCAACTCCGGCTCCTTCACCTGGTCCTACCCGATCGCCCCGGTGGAGCCGGCGGCGGGACCGGCGCCCGCGCTCGACCTGTCGTACGACTCGGGCAGCGTGGACGGGCGCACCTCCACCACCAACAACCAGGGCACCTCGATCGGCGAGGGCTTCGACACCGCCGCCACCTCCTACATCGACCGCCAGTTCGGCACCTGTCGCGAGGACGGCCACGACAAGCAGTACGACCTGTGCTGGAAGTACGACAACGCCTCGCTCGTCCTCAACGGCAAGGCGACCGAGCTGGTCAAGGACGACACCAGCGGCAAGTGGCGGCTGAAGAACGACGACGCCTCCACCGTCGTCCACTCCACCGGCGCCGACAACGGCGACGACGACGGCGAGTACTGGACCGTCATCACCGGCGACGGCACCAAGTACGTCTTCGGCCTGAACAAGCTGAGCGGCGCGGGCACCCAGCGGACCGACTCGGTGTTCACGGTCCCGGTGTACGGCGACGACTCCGGCGAGCCCGGCTACGACAAGGGCGACTCCTTCGCCGGCCGCTCCGTCACCCAGGCGTGGCGGTGGAACCTCGACTACGCCGAGGACACCCACGGCAACGCCATGACGTACTGGTACACGGCGGAGACCAACTACTACCGGAAGAACAAGTCCGACACCGCGACCACCTCCTACGTCCGCGGCGGCTACCTCGACAAGATCCTCTACGGGCAGCGGTCCGACACGCTGTTCACCGTGGACGCGCCCTACAAGGTGGCCTTCTCCTACGCCGAGCGCTGCACGGCCTCCGACTGCGGCAGCCTCACCAAGGACACCGCGGAGAACTGGCCCGACGTCCCCTTCGACGCCATCTGCAAGAAGGACGAGAGCAAGGACGACTGCCACGCCGAGAGCCCGGCCTTCTTCAGCCGCAAGCGCCTGGTGAAGATCGAGACGAACGTCCTGTCCGGCACGGCGTACAAGCCGGTCGACTCGTGGGCGTTCACGCAGAAGTACCTGGACGGCGGCGACATCGGCAGCTCCGCCGACCAGACGCTGTCGCTGATGTCGATCGTGCGGACGGGCTCGGCCGGTGACACGCCGCTGACGCTCGACCCGGTCTCGTTCACCTACGCCATGCGGCCCAACCGGGTGGCCGGCGGCACCCAGCCGGGAGGCGGCAACATCCTGCCGCTGACCCGGCCGCGCATCGAGACGGTCACCTCGGAGACCGGCGCGATCACCACGGTCAGCTACAACGAGCCCGAATGCGTGCGCGGCTCGAAGATGCCGAAGGCCGAGGACGACAACGCGCTGTCCTGCTATCCGCAGTTCTGGCACATCAACGGCGCCACCGACGCCTCCATCGACTGGTTCAACAAATACCGCGTGCTCGCGGTGAACCTCGCCGACCCGGCCGGGCACAACCCGCTCGTCGAGTACGCCTACGAGTACGCCACGCCCGGCTGGCGCTACAACGACAGCCCGTTCACCCCGGCCGACGAGCGCACCTGGTCGCTGTGGCGCGGCTACCAGAAGGTCACGACGTACGTCGGCGACGCCGACGGCACCCGCACCACGTCGACCACGGTCTACCTGCAGGGCATGAACGGCGACCGGCTGCTCAAGTCGGCCGACCCGAGGACGGTCGATCCCGACAGGCGGCGCACGGCCACCGTGCCGGGCCTCGACGTCGCCGGTCTCGACGTGCCCGACCTCACCGACTCCGAGCAGTACGCCGGCCTCACCCGCGAGGAGGTCACCTACGACGGGGCCGCCCCGGTCGGCGTGACGGTCAACGACCCCTGGTCGGCGAAGACCGCCACCCAGCACAAGTCGTACGCCGACACCGAGGCCTACTACGTGCGCATGGGGAAGACCTCGGAGCACACCTACCTGACCGTCCCCAAGACCTGGCGCACCGTCACCACCTCCACGACGTACGACTCGTACGGCATGGCGGTCACGCAGGACAGCACGGGCGACACCGCCAAGAGCGGCGACGAGACCTGCACCCGCACCTGGTATGCCCGCGACGACGCCAAGGGCCTGAACTCTCTGGTCTCCCGCACCCGCGTGGTCGGCCGCGCCTGCTCGGTCAAGGAGGCCGACCTGTCGCTGCCCACCGGTTCCGACGCTTCGGGCGACGTGCTGTCCGACACGGCCACCGTGTACGACAACACCGCCGCGACCGGCTGGTCGGCGGGCCAGAAGCCGGTGAAGGGCGACGCCACCTGGACGGGACGGGCCACCGGCTATCCGTCGGCCGTCACGGGCGACGAGCGCCCGCCGACCGGCTGGCAGCGCACCGAGTCGACCACCTACGACACGCTGGGCAGGCCGCTGACCGTGACCGACGCGGGCGGCAACCCTGCCACCACGGCCTACACGCCGACCGGCGCCGGGGTGCTCACCAAGAAGGTGGAGACCAACGCCAAGCAGCAGAAGACGACGACGTTCCTCGACGGGACGCGCGGCCTTCCGGTGCGCACCTACGACCCCAACAACGGCAAGACCGAGCAGACCTACGACGCCCTCGGCAGGCTGACCGGCGTGTGGCTGCCCGACCGCAGCAAGGACGGCGGGCAGACCCCCACCTACGCCTACTCCTACGTGTACGAGCGGGGCAAGGCGCCCGCGATCGGCACCTCGACCGTCAAGTCGTCCACCACGGCCAGCTGGTCGTACGAGATCTTCGACTCGCTGCTGCGGCCGATGCAGACGCAGAAGCCGACCCCGAACGGCGGGCGGCTCCTGACCGACACCCGATACGACTCGCGCGGCCTCGCCTACGAGACCTACGCCGACATCTTCGACTCCACGCAGACGCCGAACGCCACCTACACGCGGGAGGAGTACGGCGAGTCGCCCAAGCAGACGAACCTCGTCTTCGACGGCGCCGACCGGCAGATCCGCAGCACGTTCCTGTCCTACGGCGTGGAGAAGTGGACGACCACCACGACCTACACCGGTGACTCCACCGCCGTCAGCGCGCTTACCGGCGGCACGGCGACCCGGACCATCACCGACGCGCTCGACCGCACGGTCGAACGGCGCGAGTACAACTCACCCTCCCCCGCAGACACCCAGTACGGATCGCTGACCTCCAGCGGCTACACCTCCACGTCCTTCACCTACCGCGGCGACGACAAGGAACTGACCGTCACCGCGCCCGACGGCGCGAAGTGGTCCTACACCTACGACCTGTTCGCCCGGCAGACCGGCATCAGCGACCCCGACAAGGGCGCCAGCACCGTCCGCTTCACCGCGCTCGACCAGACCGACACGGTCACCGGCGCGAACGGCACCGTCCTGCTGTACGGCTACGACGAGCTCGGCCGCAAGACCGGGCTGTGGTCGGGGTCGCGGACCGACGCGAACAAGCTGGCCGCCTGGACCTACGACACCGTGGTCAAGGGTCAGCTCGCCTCGTCCACGAGCTACGACGGCGGCGTCTCCGGCAAGGCCTACACGAAGAAGGTCCTCGCCTACGACGGCCAGTACCGCGCGACCAGCACGGAGATCGACATCGACCCGAACGACCCGATGGTCCTGTCCGGGGCGGCGAAGACTAGCTACACCTTCGGCAGCGACTACAACCTCGACGGCACGCTGAAGAGCTCCACCGAGCCCGCGGCCGGCGCCCTGGCCGAGGAGAAGATCAGCCTGACCTACACCCCGACCGGGCAGGTGATCGGGCTGACCGGCACCACCGACTATCTCCAGAAGGCCGACTACAACGCGCTCGGCCAGCCCCTGCAGTTCACCCTCGGCCTGTCGGGGGCCACGGAGGCCAAGAAGACCTTCCTCAACAACACCTACGAGGAGGGGACCGACCGGCTGAAGCGGTCCTTCGTGACCACCCAGTCCACCCCGGTCAAGCCGCAGGACCTGGCCTACCACTACGACGACGCGGGGAACGTCACCGAGATCGCCGACACCCCCACCCAGGACGGCGCCGGGCAGAGCGACATCCAGTGCTTCGCCTACGACGGTCAGCGGCGGCTGACGGAGGCGTGGACGCCGGCCACCGACGACTGCACCGGCAAGACCCTGGGCGGCGCGGCGCCGTACCGGACCGCCTACACCTACAACACCTCGGGCCTGCGGGCGACGGAGACGAAGTACACCGGCTCCACCGCCACCACCTCGGCGTACTGCTACGGCGACACCGCCAAGCGGCACGCCCTGACCGCGGTCGTCACGGGCTCCTGCACGGGCGCGTCCGCCACCTACTCCTACGACAAGTCCGGCAACACGACCGGGCGCAACGGCCAGGTGCTGACCTGGGACGCGCAGGGCCGCATCGCGACCCTGACCCAGGGCACGCAGAAGACGGCCTACCTGTACGACGCCGACGGTGCGCTGCTGATCCGCCGCGCGGTGGGCGACGGGGAGAGCGTGCTCTACCTCGGCGCCACCGAGATCCACTCGAAGAAGACCGGCAGCACCGTCACCAACTGGACCAGCCGCTTCTACGCCGCCGGCACGCAGGTGATCGCGGTGCGCACCACGCAGGCCGGGAAGAACGCGGTCTCCTTCCTCGCCGGAGACCAGCACGGCACCTCCTCCCTGTCGGTCGACGCGGCCGGTCAGGCGATCAGCAAGCGCTTCACGACCCCGTTCGGCGCGCCGCGCGGGGACACGGTCGGCGGCGCGTGGCCCGACGACAAGGGGTTCCTCGGCAAGCCCGCGGACGCCGCCACCGGGCTCACCTACGTGGGAGCCCGCATGTACGACCCGGTCGCGGGCAGGTTCCTGAGCGTGGACCCGGTGCTGTCCACCGACCAGGCCCAGTCGCTCAACGGGTACTCGTACGGCAACAACAACCCCGCCACGTTCAGCGACCCGACGGGTGAGGAGATCGGGTCGCGGCCCAACTCCTGCCAGTACGACCTGAAGTACTGCTCGAAGGAGGAGCAGGGGAAGGTCGGGTACGACCCCAAGACCGGCAAGGTCGACCCGTACAAGCATCACAAGAAGCCCAAGAAGAGCTACCCGACGCCGCGGCCGTCCCCCGGCCCGTCGCCCAAGCCTCCGGCGGGCGGCTGCTACTGCAAGCCGGTCCACCGCGACAACGGCGTCAACCTCTTCAAGGCGCTGCTCATCCACCCGTTCCACTGGAACAACAATTTCAACGGAGCGAACGCGCTGGCGCTGACGTACGAGGTCTTCGCCAGCGAGGGGTGTGAGAAGCGGGCCCTGCAGTACGTCTGCTACGGCGGCTCTCCGGGCGGCGACCAGCCGATGACGGTCGGCGACGTCCACTTCTATCCGCACTCGAAGAAGGAGTTCCAGAACCAGCTGCGCGACGAGAAGCAGCGCCGGGACGACATCGCGAGGGTCGCCGGCCGCGAGACGGCGGACAAGTACGGCCCCAACATCGAAAAGCACGAGGCGGTGCACTCCGAGCAGTGGGCACGCTTCTCGGACGCCACCCAGTTCATCGCGGCCTACGCCGGTCAGTCCTGGCGTTCGCAACACGACTGGGGCGATCCCGCGGCCGCCAACGCCTTCGAGGTGGAGGCCAACCTGTGGTGGGGAAGCTACACCGAATGGCAGCCGCTGCACTGGGGCCCGGTGAGCTAGGAACCCGGGTGTAGGAGAAACTCGGGACGACTGGAGGAAAGGACGACGATGACGCGCAGAAGAAGGCCGGGGGCCGGGTACACGGCCGCCGCCCTGACCGCCCTGGCCTTCTTCGCCGCGGCGTGCGACGGCACGCCCTCCCCCAAGGGCGTCCTCGCCGTCGAACGCGCCGAGGACGGCGGCGTCAGGCTGCTGCTCGCCGACTGCCCCGGCTACGTCGCCCGGGACTTCTCGGTCCTGGAGGACACCGAGGGCGGCGACACGGTGTCCTGGAGCGTGCACAACGGCGGCGCCGGCGCGGCGGTGCGGGACGTGCGGGTGTTCCAGGCGCCGCCCGAGGGCTGGCGGTCCACCGACGACAGCCTCACCGCGCTGCGGGAGGGCGTGCCCTATGTCGCGACCGTCAACGGCTTCGCGAACGGCCGGAACCTGCGAGGCAGGGTGCCGTTCACACCGGCGGACCTGGCGGGTCTCGGCGGCGGGCAGGTGCTGGCCTGGGCGGGCGGCGACGAGACCGTGAAGACGGGCCGGGACGCCTTCCTGCGCGCCGACCCCGACCGCTGCCGTCCGTGACCCGCGCCTGCGCCCGGCGGGACCGGGCGCAGGCGCGGGAGGCTTTCGTCAGGCGAGGGTCACAGACCGTAGTACGGGAAGAGGTCCCCGGTCGGCCAGGAGGTGATCTTGTCGGCCTCCACGTGCAACGGGTAGTCGATGTCATCGGTGAAGCTCTGGCTCAAGGCGTCGTTCCACCGGTTGAAGAGCACGACCCAGCTCGTCTTGTCGAACCGCCGGACCATGAGCGTGGAGGTGCCGGGATACGTCCCGTCGTGCCAGGTGCTCAGGCCGCCGCCGATGGGGCGGACAGACCAGCCCATGCCGTAGTACCAGCCGTCCCACTCGACGTCGGGCGGGGCGAACGCCTGCGCGATCGTCGACGAGGTGAGCAGGCCGGGAGCGTCGAAGATCGTGGTGAACTTCGCCATGTCGACGGCCGAGGAGAGCCAGGCGCCGTGCGCGGCCATGTTCTCGAGGTTGAACGTCCCGTACGGCATCGGCACCTGAGCCCCGGAGTTGTCCAGCACGGTCGTGTCGCTGTACGGCGAGTAGTAGGGGACCTCCGAGGGCCGCCGCAGGCTCTGCGCCGTGCGGCCCTGCACCATTCGGGTGATCTTCACCGGAGCGAGCACGTTCTGCTGGACGTAGGTCGCGTACGGCAGGCCGGTGACCTTCTCGATGACCTTGCCGAGCAGCATGTAACCGTAGTTCGAGTAGGCGTACCTCGAGCCGGGGTCGACGTCCAGCCTGAGCGTCGACATGTAGTCCATGATGTTCGCCTGCGTCACCGGCAGCGGCACGTGGAGTGCGCTGCTGACAGTGAAATCCCCGCGGTACATCGGATCGAACCTGGATGCGGAGCGATCCCAGCCGCCGAGGTGTTGCAGCAGGTGAAGCACGGTGACCTTACCGAGGCGGTCGTCGGCGGCCGTGCTGAGCCCCAGCATCGGCGCCACCGCGGCCGACAGGCTGAGCCTGCCGTCCTGGACAAGCTTCATGATCGCGGTGGCCGTGACCGGCTTGCTCATGCTGGCCAGGCGGAACAACGACGTCGGCTGGGCCAGGACCGGGCCCGACGTGGAGTTGTATCCCCGCGCGAGCACCAGCTTGCCCTCTCGCACCACGGCGAGCGAGGCGTACGAGATGCTCCGCGCCTCCATGAAGCCTCTCAGCATGTCGTCGAAGGACTGCGTCGACAGCAAACTCGCGCCGGTGACCTTCCAGGGCGGAGGAGTGTCGGCCGCGATGGCCGAGCGGGCGGGCAGTGCGGCGGCTCCCGTGACGGCGCCCCCGACGGCGCCCGCGAGCAGGCGCAGCGAATCCCTGCGAGTCAGCATGAGTCGATCCCCGTTCTCCGGTCAGATGGCACTATGGACGGCAATAAAGAGCGAAGAGCGGGCTTTGGTGTGACATCCACATTGAGCCCTTCGGTTGTGAGCAGCGGTCGTCTTCGATGGCCCGCAGGACGAGGATGCGTCCTCGGCGAGGCCTCGCGGGTCATTCGTTCTCCTCATAGACGACGTGGTAGCGGCGGGTGTAGCGGTTGAGCGCCGCGGGGTTGAAGCGGCCGCCTTGGCTCACCTCGGCGCGATGCTCGATGAGGGCCTCCACCACGCACTCCCAGCCACCGGGAGAGGAGACCTGGATGACCTTGGGGGGCGGGGTGGAACCGGGGCGGATCGCGTGCGGGACGCCGTGCGGCAGCAGGACGAACCGCCCCTTGCCGGCCCGGTGCGTCACACCGTCGAAGTCGATCTCGAGGATGCCGTCGACCACGTAGATGCACTCGTCGGCGACGTGGTGGGTGTGGCGCGGGACGGGCTGGGCGACGGTCACCTCCAACAGGGAGATCAGGCCGTCGGTGTCCTCACCGCGCGCCTTCACGCCGAACGCGGGCGGCACTGCGATGCGCCCGGGCCTCGCCTGCCCTTGCCGCAGGAGGTAGAACCGGCTCTCGTCGCCCCACTCGGCGGGGTCGTCCTGCCCGAGGTGGTAGCGCATGCCGTACGGCTTGCCCACCTCGTTGATCTTCTGCCAGTCGCGCTGCCCGTCGGGGAGCATCAGCCCGTCGGCCTCGCCCGCCTCGCACAGGTCCTCGACGTAGCGCTCCCAGCCGCCCGGCGCGGACAACTGCAGGGCGTGCACGGCGGATCCGTCCGGCCCGAGGTTGCGCATCGCGTGCGTGACGCCGCGCGGGACCAGCGCGAACATCCCGGCGGTGAGGTGGTGGGTGGCTCCGCCGAACTCGATGCCCAGGTCGCCGTCCAGCACATACACCAGCTCATCGAAGGTGTCGTGGACGTGGGCGGGGATGTGGCCGTCACCGCGGTTCTCCATCAGGGAGAACCGCCCCTCGGTGTCGGCGGCCCCGGCCTTCACCTTCATCGACGGCGGCAGGGGCAGGCGGGTGGGACGAGAGGCGCCCGCGTCCAGGAGGAAAAAGCGGTCCTTGAACATGAGAGGTCCTCGGAATCTGATTCGGAATCCGTTTCCGCTTAAGCTAGGCAGGTATCGGAAGCCCTGTCAACGCGGACTATGGTGTGATCCGGAATCCGATTCCGCGAAAGGGGAGCACATGCCCAGGCCCCGCAGCGACGCCGAGCGCAACCGCGCCCGCCTCCTGGATGTCGCTGTCGCCCTGTTCGCCGAGCACGGCGACCAGGTGCAGATGGGGGAGGTGGCGAGGGCGGCGCAGGTCGGCGTCGGCACCCTCTACCGGCACTTCCCGACCCGTCAGGCCCTGGTCGAGGCGGTCGCCGAGCAACGCTTCAGCGAGATCCTCGCCTTCGCCGAGAGTGAGTGCCTGCCCAACCCCGACACCCGGGCGGCGCTGACCTGCTTCCTGACCCATGTGGCCCAGATCCACCAGAAGGGTCGCGGCCTTTCCGGGGCGATCGAGGCGACGTTCGGCTCCACCGCTACGCGCGGGCCTCTGGCAACCGAGCTGCTGGCCATCGGGGACACGCTGATCAGGCGCGGACACGCCGACGGCACCGTCCGCACCGACATCACGGTGGACGACCTCTACATGCTGGTCGGCGCACTGGCGATGATCAGCCGGGGCGAGATCGGCGACTGGCGGCGGTTCATCGACATCGCCCTGGACGGCATCGCACCACGCTGAGGCGACTCAGCGCCGTCAGCTTCTCCGAGAGTGTCCAGAGCCACCGGATGAAGCGAACGCTTCGCCGTGATACTCCTGATGCGTCCTGCCCGAGTTCCCCGAGGCCCGTCATTGCTGTGCACATACTGCGGGGGCGACACCGTTCCCGGCTGGGTCGTCTGCTCCCTGTGCGGGGCGGAAGGAAGCGACGCACGCCCCGCCCGGACGGCCACCGCTCCCCCACCGCTGCGCCCGGACCGTACCGTCGACCGGGTCGTCTCCGCAGCTCTGCTCGTAGGTGTCGGTGTTCACACCGCTGGGATCGCGGCCGCTCCCCTCCTACGGGACGACTGGTACGCCGTCCTGTTCGTCTCCCCGCTGTCGCCTCTCCCCCTGGCTGTCGCGGCCGGCCTGCTGTGGTTCACCCGGACGGCGGCCGCGGGAGCCGGCATCGCAGTCGCACACCTCGTCGTCGGCTTCGGCGGTCGCGACTACGCCGCCTGCTGCTTCATGTTCAACGACCCGAGCCGGGCCTACTCCGACTGGATAACCGTAGGGATGGCCATCGGCGCCGTGGTCATGACGGCGCTGGCCGGGCTCGTGGCGAACCGGCGCCTGGCCGGCGGTCTGATCCTCGGGGCGGTCTCGGCGGTCATGCCACCGCTTGTCACGTCCCGGGAGGAGGGGACGATACCGCTCCCGGGATTTTGGATCGCGCTCGCGGCCGTCGCCGCGATGACCGCCCTCGCCCTGGTACTCCTCACCAGGAAGGAGACGGACCCTCCCTCATCGAAGCCTCTCCCCGGTCACTCCCCAAGAGGGCTTTCGGATCGCGTCGTCGCGTTCTTTCTGCGGCGATAGCGTTCTTCGCATGTAGCCAGCAGTGTCGCCGCGGCGGAGTCGCCGGCATGGGCCTGGGCCCGCAGCTTCGCGATCGCCGCCTCGTCACCCCGCTCGGCCAGCATCCGGGTCAACTGCTCCTCCTCTATGAACGCCCAATCCTCGGGGTCGTCGTCTTCGAGCCGTTCGTCGGCATCCAGGCTGTCCAGGTACTCCTGACGAAGACCTTCCCGGTTCTGCCACACAGCGTCCGAGACCTGCCACGCCGACACCGCGCCTTCCAGGTCACCGTCCTCGGCCCTCAACTCAGCCAACCGCTTCGTCGTGGGTGAGGAGTCGCCGTAGGCTCGAGCCCACACCCGGAGCGCGCCTTCCCGATCGCCGCTCCTGGCGAGCAACTCCCCTAACCGCCCTGCCGCGTCCTGGTCGCCGGCATCGGCCCGAGCCCGCAACTCCGCGATCTCGTTCGGGTCGGGCACGCTGCTTGATCGATGTTCCATCGCCGGGTCACCTCATTCGTGAGCCCCAGAAGCGCCGGTAAGGGCCACCGGCGCACTCAGGGTACGTCCGCGCGCGGTCCCCAACCAGCGGTCGACGGCCCTGCCGAAGGGCAGGGCCGATACCGGAACGAACACCGGTCTCGGCGCCCAAGATGCTCGGCGACGCTCTCGCCGGCAGTCGGCAAGGGCGCTCCGGCAATACGGCAGCGCGCCGTCGCACTCGTCAATGGATCCACCTCACGCCGTGACGTGGGCGAGCACCACCGGGACGACTCCCGCCAGGTGTCGGCAGCGTGAGACGCCGCGACCGGAGATGACGTCGATCGGGGTGACGTGGAGGAAAGCAGCGGCTGACTTTATGGGGACATATTTATCATTTTCCGGTTCGAGGCGATGAGCCGATGATTCCCGATATTTGTCGGCGGCGGATGCTTACATCTCTCCTGTGGCCGTAGTTGCCGCCCCGGTCATTTCATCGATCCCCACAGGAGATGCCTCATGCCCTCAGACATGTACTATCGGCGCGGACATTGGGTCAGGAGATCGAAATCGAAAAGCGGGAAGATTTCGGGCTGGATGATTCTGGCTGTGATCGCCGCGGTGATCTGGTTCGTCTCCCACGGCGCCGGCGATCCGCAGGAGGCCCCGCCGCAGCCGCCGATGCCGGAGAACGTCACCCGATGACGCACCGGAAGTCGCGGTCACGCATGCTCCGAGCCCGTATGCCGCGCGACCTGAGCGAATGGATCGCGGCACTGTTCGTCGTGGTCATCGCCGCCGCGTTGCTGGTCCAGGGAATACGCGCACTCATCGGCCTGATTTTCGGCCATTGGTATATCGCGGCCGCCCTGGGATCGGGTCTCACAATCGCAATCGCCGCGGCACTGTGGTGGCAGGTCGCCGCCGTACGACGACGCACCGCCCGGCTACGACACCTTCGGTTGACCCTGCACGACTTGGACGCCATGAGCCCGCAGGCCTTCGAGTTCGCCGTACGCGATCTGATGCTGCGTGACGGCATGAACGCCAGACACGTCGGCCGCCGGGGAGACAAGGCGGCCGACGTCATCGCCCTCGACGAGCGCGGGCACCGCATCGTCGTGCAGTGCAAACACACCACGACCGGCGGCAAGGTGAGGGTCGACGTCATCTACCAGGTGAACGGGACCGCGGGGCCCGCTCACGGCGCCGACGTCGCCGTGGTCGTCACCAACGGCTCCTTCACCCGCGGCGCGAGGGAGAGCGCCGCCGAGTTCCGAATCCACCTCATCGGCCGGCAGGACCTCGCCCGCTGGGCCGCAGACGGTGAGTCTCTCCAGCGTCTGCTGAGGCTGACCACTCCGCTGCGGCGACGGCGGCGCCTGCGCCACACCGCAGCCATGCGCCATCGCAGCCCCTCACCCCTCGAAGCAGACCCGCAGGAGGCCATGTCGCGCACTTCCCCGGGGGCGACCCGGACGTGAACCGGGACCTCACCCACCGTCCGGCTTCCGGCTTTTACTTGTCAGGCTCATTGCCGCCGTCGCGCTGGACGTCCTCGCGCCGCCCTGGAACCGGTCCGTGCTCGGCTTCGCCTCGCGGGCGCTGCGCCGGATCGGCTCGCCCCTCAGCCCGCCGCTACTGATCCTGGTTCTTCTCCGCCTGGCGCTGCTGCTCGAGGTAAGCGCGGCGCTGCTCCTCGGCCCGCTCCCGGCAGCGGCGGAGGAACTCCTCGTCGTCGCCGGGGTTGGAGGGGACGAACCGGCCCGGCCGGTCGTACTCGGGGAAGCGCCCGGTGTTGCCCTTGTACGGCAGCCCGCCGGGCCGCGTCACGGTCTGCGGCCGGCCCGCGACCAGCCACAGGATCGACCCGACCTCGGGGAGGAACAGGACGATCATGATCCATAGCCCCTTGGGCAGGTTGCGGCAGTCCTCCTCCGCCGTGACGATCACGTCGAACAGGCAGAAGATCCATAAGGCGAGCAGAACCAGACCGAACCCGCCGTAGATGAGGGGCATCCCGAATCCTCCCAGTTTCAGACGCGCAGAGCGTAGTGGATCCGATCTTCGCCTGACGGGACTTTCCAGGTAAGCGATCTTTCCCGATGCGCCGCCGACCGCCGACTCCGGCGGCTCGCGGCCCGAGAGGAAGACCGCGAGAGGGAGGGGTGAATGGCCGATGCGGACAGGATCAGCAGTCGCGCGAATCTGCACCCGGCGCTGGGCAGGTTGTTCCGCGACGGACACCGGCGTGGCGGCCGCGCACCACAGGGTCAGCGCCACGCGCCTCCGGCGGTGGACGACCCGGCGCATGATCCTGCGCGTTTTCGGGACCGCCGAGGCCGACGACAGATGTTAGCGTTAACAAAGCGAGCTCGCCTTCGTCCTCCTCCACTTCGAGAGATCGACCGGTGGTGGTGGAGCGGAGCAAAGCCGAGGCGAGGGCACGGTGTCAAATGACGCAGTACGTCCGGGCGCGAACGCGGGAGGGTGCGAACGCGGGCCCAACTGCCGCATCAGCAAACTCTCCGGGCTCACCGACGCCGACGACGGGTGAAACGTTCATTCCGATGACTATGCACTGAACGCGGCGGTTCCGCGATTACGCGGGTGATTTACGCGGTACACGGCTTTCGCGGCGACACCCTACTCTTGACACATTTCGGTGAGGTTTCCACACTGAGCCCCGAGGCGGTCTCCCGCTGTCCGGTGGTGGTGCGCGGGGCGGAGGCCCGCCGTTCGCGACGCCCTCGTAGTGTGCGCTCCCTTGCCCGGGAGCATGGCGTCCAGCGCTGAATGCCCCCGCGTTTTCCCCTTTTTCTGGTTGCAGTCATGGAGGCTCAGGCATGGGCGTACACGCCGTTCCGCCGCCGGAAACCCGGCGGCCACCCACGGACCCGTCCGCGTCCGGGCCCGGCTCGCGGAGCCGGTCCCTCCGGCGTGCGATGGGCCGGGCGATGGCGGCGGCAGTGGCCGTCCTCGGGCTGCTCTCGGCGGCCATCGCGACTCAACCGGCGTCGGCTGCGGACAATCCCTACCAGCGCGGGCCGAACCCCACCGTGGCGAGCGTCGCGGCCACCAGGGGGACCTTCGCGACCGCCCAGACCAGCGTGCCGGCCGGCAACGGCTTCGGAGGCGGAGTCATCTACTACCCGACCGACACCAGCCAGGGGACGTTCGGCGGGGTCGCGATCGTGCCGGGCTACTCCGCACTGTTCGCCAACGAAGAGGCCTGGATGGGTCCCTGGCTCGCCTCGTTCGGCTTCGTGGTGATCGGCATCGAGACCAACAGCCGCACCGACAGCGCGGACGCCCGGGGGACCCAGCTGCTCGCCGCGCTGGACTACCTCACCCAGCGCAGTCCGGTACGCGACCGGGTCGACCCGGACCGGTTGTCGGTCGTCGGCCACTCCGCGGGCGGCGCGGGGGTCCTCAGCGCGCTGCTCCGGCGGCCCTCCCTCAAGGCCGGGGTCGGGCTCGCGCCCGGCTCTCCCGTGGGCAACTACGACCTGTACAACGACCGGGTGCCGACGATGTTCATCTCCGGGCAGCGGGACACGACGGTCACGCAGTCGTATCTCAACGGGCTCTACAGCACGCTGCCGGCCACGACGCCGAGCGCGTGGGTGGAGATCACCGGGGTGGACCACCTGTTCGCGACGCGGGCCAACACGACCGAGATGCGGGTGCTGATCCCGTGGCTGAAGATCTGGGTGGACAACGACACCCGGTACACCCAGTTCCTGTGCCCGCTGGCGGACTCCACCGGCATTTCGATGTACCGCAACAAGTGCCCGTACGTGCCGCCGGGCGGGTCGTCGCCGTCACCGAGCGCCTCCCCCTCGCCCAGCCCCTCCCCGTCGCCGTCACCGAGCGCCTCCCCCTCGCCCAGCCCGTCCCCGTCGCCGTCCACCAGCCCGTCGCCTCCGCCGCCGGGCGCCTGCGTGGCCGAGTACCGCACGGTGAACTCGTGGCCCGGCGGCTACCAGGCAATGGTCACGGTCACGGCGGGCGGCTCGGCGATCAACGGCTGGACCGTCAAGTGGACGCTCGGCAGCGGCCAGACGATCACCCAGCTGTGGAACGGCACGCTGAGCACGAGCGGTTCCGCCGTGACGGTGAAGAACGCCTCCTTCAACGGCTCGATCCCGGCGTCCGGCTCGGCCACCTTCGGGTTCCTCGCCACCGGCACGCCGTCGACCCCCTCGCTCACCTGCACCAGCCCCTGACCGATCGCGGCACGTCGTGCCGGTCGATGTCCCGTTGACTCCGGAGAGGGCCGCACACACGGCCCTCTCCGGACTTCGGCAGGGCCCAGCCGAGCGTGATGCCGGGCGGCGCCTGTGAGCCGGCACGTCCAGAGCACTGCGAGTCACGCTGCCAACAGCTCGGCCGCAGAGCCACACACCGCAGCCCTGCACGTACGTGTCGCCGGGCTAGGAGCGGCGCGGATCATAGTTCTGGAACTCGACCAGGCGGATGTCGCTCTGCGGCAGCAGGGGCACCCCGCTGCTGGAGTCCAGCACCACCCGGCGGCCCAAAGG
The DNA here is from genome assembly GCF_040644495.1 of Microbispora sp. NPDC046973. Taxonomy (NCBI): domain Bacteria; kingdom Bacillati; phylum Actinomycetota; class Actinomycetes; order Streptosporangiales; family Streptosporangiaceae; genus Microbispora; species Microbispora sp. NPDC046973. The sequence continues at coordinate 38,954 of NZ_JBEYWQ010000024.1, forward strand.
CTCGCGGAGCGTGACGGCGATCCGGTCCGTCTTCCCCATATCGGTGCAAACCTCCACGTTGTCGTCGCGCCGGACGTCGACGTCCACGACCACGGCCTCGGGCGTCTCGTGGACGCGCGAGCCGTACGTCGTGTCGCAAGTGCCGTGCACGTAACTCAACCGGAGCCCGGTCGGCGTGCGCACCTCGTAGGTGTTCACCTCCTGGATCCCATGGTCCAGGGGCCGGGGCGGTCCGCCCATCACGGCCGGGTCCACCGCCACCCGCCGAAACGGTTCCGGCACGCCCTTCACGGTGAAGTCCCACGTCGGGACATGCACGTCCCCACGGCTGCTGGGCATCGTGGCCTCGCCCCGCGCCACTGCGATCACGCGCAGTGGCCGGCAGCCCTTGGCCGGGCACTTCTCGTCGACGAAGGACTTGGGCTTGCTGAGCCCGGCGTAGGCGGCTGTGGCCGTGAGCACCGGCACGCTTAGCGTGCTCTCATCGGCCCAGCGCAGCTCGGCCGGGTCGGGCACCTCGGCCGGGAGTTCGGCCTACAGCTTCCAAGCGCTGTTGATATCGGCCGCGCCTTTCAAGACCCGTCAGCGCGGCTCCGGGGGTCCGCCGGAGCGTCCGGGACCCGCAGGGCGGCCAGCACCTCCGGCAGGGTGTGCGGGGCCGCCGACAACTCGGGGGTCCGGGTGACGTGGAGTTCGACGGCCGTGACGCCGGGGTGGATATAGCGGGCGATGTGGGCGCGGCACTCCTCGGGCGAGCCGTGCACCCACAGCTCGTCCACCACCGAGTCCGGCAGCGCCTCGGCCGCTCCCCTCCGGTCCCCCGCGTCCCAGGCCGCCCGCGAGGCGGCCAGCTCCTCGCCCCGGCCGAGCCAGTCGTGGAACGCGCGGTAGGGCGGCTGGTTGAGTATCCAGCCGAGGAAGGCGCGCCCGGCCGCCCTGGCGTGCCCGGCGTCCTCGGTCGGCGTCACGAAGATCTTGACGACGAGTTCCCGCCCCTCGGCGCGCGGCCCGGCGGCCTCGACGATCCTCGGCACCTCGTGGGCGGCCAGCACGTTGGTGATCGCGCCGTCCCCCTCGGTGAAGGCCAGTTTCAGCATGCCGGGCCGCAGCGCGCCGACGATGACCTTCGGCCGCACCGGGGGACGCTGCCGCAGCGCGAAGTCGATCGAGAACGTCTCGTACGTCTCCACGACGTGCTCGCCGTCGAAGGCCCTGCGCAGGAAGCGCAGCAGGTCCCGCACGTGCGCGTACGGCCGGGCGTGCGGGCGGCCGTTGAGCGCCGTGACGTGTGCGGGAACCGACGAGCCGATGCCGAGCAGCACCTCGGCCTGGCCCAGCTCGGCCATCGAGGCGGCGGTCTGCGCGAGCACCCCCGGCCCCCGGGTCTGGGCGGGCAGGACCCCGGTGCCCGCCCTCAGGCCCGGCGACCAGGCCAGTGCGGCGGTCAACGCGGTGAGGCCGTCGTAGCCGCCGCCCTCACCGGTCCACACGTCGCCGTATCCCAGCGAGGGCAGCGCCTCGACGATCTCCCTGTGCTGGTGCAGCCCGAGCCCTGCCAATGGCAGGGTGACCCCCCAGCGCACGCCGGCGCCAGCGTCGCGGCCTGTGTCGTCGGTCGCGTCGCGGCGGGTGCTCACCGGTGCTGTCCGGCCGGCGCCGCGCGCCCGTGCGGCTCGTCCCAATCGGCCTCCCGGGGCTCGACCGCGATCCGCACCGGCCCGTCGCCCCGGGAGGGCCGTGCGGTGAGGCGGAAGGCGGCGAAGTCGGTCGTCTCCCGGAACGCCGGAAGCCGGTAGAGGTCGCGCGCGTACGGCCAGAGATGGGGATAGTCCGTCAGCGGCCGTTCGCCGATCCCGGCGAGCGGGTTGTGCAGCAGGTCCCACCTGACCAGGACCACCCAGAGCTGCACGTCGGACTCGGTGAGGCGATCCCCGAACAGGTACCGCCGGTCGGCCAGGCGGGCGTCGAAGCGATCCAGCGCGGCGAGCACCGCCCCGCGCCGCCGCTCGTACTCCTCCTGCGTGGCGGCCCTGGCCACCAGGTGCACGCCCTGGGCGAGGTCGCGGGCGATCTCCTCGTCCAGGACCTCGATCTCGTCGCGCAGGTCCTCCGGATAGAGGTCCACGCCCGAGTCGGCCCACTCGGTGAACCGGGTGCCGATGTCGGCCGGGATGTTCGGGTAGTCGTTGCTCACGATCCGGTTCGTCCGCCGGTCCCACAGCACCGGCACGGAGATGTGCCCGGGATAGCCGGGCTCGGTGGCGTCGTACGCCTCGGAGAGAAGCGCGAAGCCGTTGACCGGGTCGGGACCGCGCCGCTCGCGGAACGCCCAGCCGCGTGCGTCGCGCTCGTCGTCCACGTACGACAGCGAGACCACGTCCTTCAGCCCGGACAGGTCGCGCACGATGGCCACTCGCTGCGCCCACGGGCACACGTACGAGACGTACAGGTGGTAGCGCCCGGGCTCGGCGGGGTGGTCGCCGGAACCGCCGGCGGTGATCCGGCCGCGGAAGGGGTAGAGGGGCCCCGGCCGGTCGGTCCTGCCCGGCCCGTACGGGCCGAAGGCGGCGACGTCGGCGGGGCTCGCAAACGCGGGAGCGTGGGTGGTCGTCACGCGGTCGCCCTCCTCTCCAGTGCCGCGGCCACCTGCGCGGCGACGCGATCCGTCCAGTCGGCGAGGACCCGGTCGAGGTCGGGGATCTCGGCCTCGAGCAGCGCGAGGCCGGGGGTGGGCACGAGCGCGCCTAGTTCGACCAGTACGGGACGCAGGTGCAGCTCGACGGCCAGCGCGTGCCGGGGGGAGCCCATGACCAGCAGCGGCAGCGCCACCGTTCCGGTCAGCGCGCCGCCGGGGAGGCGGTCGAGGAACGCCTTGAGCAGGCCGGTGTAAGCGGCCTTGTAGGTCGGGCTGGCCACCACGAGCACCTGCGCTCCGGCGACGAGTTCCAGCGCGACCTCCACGGTCGGCGAGGGTCCGGGGGTGAACAGGTGCGGCCCGATCGCCGACAGGTCCACGACCTCGGGCGGCGCCTCGTGCCCGATACGGCGCCCCACCGCCTCGGCCGCCGCCACGGCCGCGAGGTGGGTCCGGGAACCGCCGCGCGGATTGCCGACCAGCACCACGAGAGAGCTCACGAGGCCACCGCCTCGTGCCGCTCGGCGTGTCCTGTGTCCGCGTCGAAGAGCTTGCGAGTGGTCAACAGACGGTCCTCCAGATCGGGACGGGCGTTCGTGCGAAGTGGGAGCGGATCACGGGTGGGCGATGAACCGGCCGAAGCGGCCCTGGTGGTACAGCAGCGGACGCCCCGGCCCGCGCACCTCGGCCTGGGTGACCAGCCCCACGACGAGGACGTGGTCGCCCACGCCGACCCGCTCGTAGGGCAGGCAGATCAGATGCGCGGAGACGTCCTCGAGCAGCGGCGCCCCGAGCGGTCCGGGGCGCCACCGGGTGGGTTCGGCGAACCGGTCGACGCCCTTGCGGGCGAACCTGGCGGCGAGATCGGCCTGGTCGCTGGCCAGGACGTTGACGGCGAAGTGGTCCGCCGCGCGCAGCGACGGCCAGGTGGTGGACGACTGGTCCACGTAGAAGGAGACGAGGGGCGGGTCCAGGCTCACCGAGGAGAACGAGGTAGCGGTCAGTCCCACCGGCACTCCCCCGCTCCGCGCGGTGATCACGACGACTCCCGCCGCGTGCACCGCGAGGGCTCGCTTGTAGCCGTCGGCGTCCAGTGCGCGCTTGTGGTCGTCGGCGTCGAGGCCGGGGCCGAGCAGAGTCTCCGTCATGGCAAACCTCCGGAAGGTCGCAGCTGCTCTCAAGGTCGATCCCGCCCGTCGCGGCACCGCGACATGCGGGATCAGGGATTCGGATGGAGGCGAAACCGTGGGTGACACGGTCACGCACGGTCGCGAGGAGGACGGCCGCACGCCGCGGCCCGGCCCCTCATCGGCACGAAGACGACGGAAGGTTCACAATCAACGACACTGCGCGCTGGCGACGTGGCCGTAGTCCACGCTCGAACGCCGGGTCAGACGAACGCCCTGGCTCATACCACCGAACGTACGATCACCGGGCAGAAAAGTCAATATTTCCTACTCGCTTTGCAGGAAAACCGCGTCACGGCTCCATCCTGCCCGTCGCCCACGCCCACGCGGCGATCGCGACGCGGTTCCTGGCGCCCACCTTGCGCTGGATGGAGGCGACGTGGTTCTTCACGGTGCCCGGAGACAGGAAGAGCTCAGCGGCGATCTCGGCGTTGGTCCTGCCCTGCGCGACCAACGCCGCGATCTCGTCCTCTCTCTCGGTGAGGACCACGCCGGAGGTCTCCCGCGGCTGTTCGCGCTGACGCAGCAGCCGGACGGTGAGCTGAGGACTGATCAGCACGTCGCCGTTCATCGCGGCCCGGATGGCCTCGATGAGGAGCGTGGGGCCGGAGCGCTTGAGTATGAACCCGGCGGCGCCGTGCCGCAGCGCGGCATGGACGTACTCGTCCAGCCCGAAGGTGGTGACGACCACGACGTGGATGCCGGTGCCGGCCAGGGCACGGGTGACCTCGATGCCGTCGGTTCCGGGCATGCGGACGTCGGCGAGCACCACGTCAGGCCTGACCGCTCTGGCGGTGTCGATCGCGGTGCGCCCGTCGGCCGCTTCGGCCACCACCGTCATGTCGGGCTGGGCGTCGAGGATCAGGCGGAAGGCGCTGCGGATGCCTTCCTGGTCGTCGGCGATCAGGATGCGGGTGACCACTCCGGGGATTGTGCCAGCGGCAGGCGGGCGGTCAGCGACCACCCCTCGGGTACGGTCTCCGCGATCAGCTCGCCGCCCTGCGCCTGGACGAGCGCGGCAAGGGCGGGCAGGCCGGTCCCGCCACGCCGGGGGCCCGGGGCGCGCACCACACCGTCGTTGGTCATCCTGACCTCCACGATGCCGGACGAGGCGCTGACGCTCAGACCCACGCGTCTGGCCCGCGGGGCGTGCCGCCGGATGTTGGTCAGTCCCTCGATCACGATCCGGTAGGCCAATGCCGCGGTGTCCGGCGGGGCCGCCGCGGCCGGGTCCATGCGCAGGTCGACCCGCGCCGGGCCGGCGGCGGAGAACCGTTCCGCCACCTCGCGGATGCCGCCCAGGTCGCCGCCGGGGGCAAGGGGCCGGTCGTGGTGCAGCATGTCCAGCGTCCGGTCCAGCATGGACAGGGCCCGCTGGCCCGCGCCCTCGATGCGCTCCAGCGCCTGCCTCGGATCGCCCGCGACGCGGCCGGCCTGAGCGTGCGCCACCATCTCGCTGAGGTCGTGCGCCAGATAATCGTGCAGATCCCCGGCGAGCCGCAGCCGCAGGGCCAGACGAGCGTCGGCCACCGCGCGCTCCTGCCGTACGTCGAGGAACCGCAGGTAGCCGCCGACGGCGGCGGCCAGCAGCGCGCCCAGCCCCCAGAACGCGCACACGCCGACCCCCTCCAGAGGCGAGACGGGCGCGAACACCCGCAGCAACCAGACGGACGCGGCCAGACCCGCCATCGGAGCCGACACCATGGCCCGCCGGGATGGCGCATATCGGATGACCAGGGCGACGAGCACCATCAGCGCCGCGCTCTCGACCATGCCCAGCACGCCGGCCCCGGACGCCGGCCGTGCCACGCCGGCTGAATGAGCCAGCGTGGCGGCCAGCGACACGATCGCCGCCAGCGACGCCGACGCGGACAGACGCGAACGGAGCAGAGGCCGGGAGATCCCCGTCACAGCCGCCACGACGGCAACCGCCGCCGGCACCAGGGCGACACCCCACATCACGGTCATCCCGGTGACGATACGCGCCTCCCGTCCTGCGCCGGGGAGTGCCGAACGGCACCGGTTCCGCCCCGGACAGTGCCGAACGGCATCTGGCTCACCACCCGGCCGCGCCGGGAGGTTGATCGCATGAAGACATTCCTCTCCGGCCGCCAGGGGTATGCGGCGGCACTGTGGGCGCTGGCCTACGGTGTGCTCGGCGCCGCGTGGGCGCTGGGCATGCCGGGCTTCCCCTGGGGCGCCTCCGATCCCGACCCCGACAGGGCGCTGTCGATCCTGGCCGGCACGACGCCGCGCTTCGGCTGGTGGATCGCCGCCTTCTCGCTGCTCACCGCGGTGACGGCACTGGCGCTGACCCGCAGGAGCGGCCGCCGTGCACCGCTGTGGCCGGCCTGGCCGATCGCCGCGTTCCTGGTCCTGGTGATCCCCGACTCCCGGCTGATGATGGGCGTCGCCTACACCCCGCTGCTGCTGGTCGCTCCCGTCTTCGGCTGGGGGCTGGGCGGTGCCACCTTCGCCGACGCCTGGCCCTGGCCGGTGCTCAACCAGCTCGTGTGCGTGGTGGGCGGCCTGCTGCTGGCCGCCGCGGCGCTGGCCTGCACACGCGGCCAGAAGCGCAGGAACCGGTTCACTCCGGAGCGCGGGCGCATCGCGGTGTACGTGGCGGTCGCGGTTCCCCTGGTGTACTGCTCCACCCGGTGGGCGTGGGCGCTGGGCATCCCTCTCGGCGTGCGCGAGGAGTTTCTGGCCGAAGGCGAGGACGGCCTGTGGCTGCTGGGCGCCTATCTGGCGACCTTCGGAGCGCTCGGAGGCGCGCTCACCCTCGGGCTGACCCAGCGGTGGGGCGAGGTCTTCCCGCGCTGGATCCCCGGGCTGCGGGGCAGGCGAGTGCCACCGCTGCTGGCGGTCATCCCGGCCGGGTTCATCTCGGTCATCATCGTCGTGGCCGGCCTCACCTACATCCGATGGGCGATCGCGGGCCGGTTCAGGCTGGACGAATGGGGCGCCTGGCTGCCGGAGTGCTTCTGGCCGCTCTGGGGCGCCGCGCTGGCCACCGCCACCGTCTGCTATCACCGGCGCCGCAGGCATCCGCAGCGGGACACGCAGCACCCCTGACGCCGGACGTTCTCGCCTCCGCCGCCTGTTGTGAGGGTCCGCCAGTTCAGCGCGGCCGGGTCAGGTCACGACGACGGGGTGGCGCACCACCGCGTCGAAGCCGTAGCCGAGGCTGTTGTACGCCGCACGGTCGGGCTGCACGGCGCCCGTCTCGTCGGCGGCCCGGACCAGCAGCCGGAGGTTCCCCACCTCGCGCGGCCTCCAGGGGAAGGTCCAGCGGACCCAGCCGCGCGGGTGGCGGTCGTCGCGCAGGCGGGCCGGCCGCCACGACACGCCCTCGTCGTCGCTGACCTCGACCCGGACCACGCGTCCGCCGCCCGACCACGACCGGCCGCGCAGCAGGTGCTCGCGCGCCGCCTCCAGACGGGCCGGCCAGGGCAGTTCGAGGGCGCTCTTCACCCCCATCCGGGTCAGCGGCGGGCCGCCCCCGGGCGGGTGACCGGGGCCGTGCATCCGGTAGAGCCGCGTGCTCCACGGCGACTCCAGCGGCTCCGCCGACACCTCGACGTCCCCCAGCCACTTGATCGAGGCGGCTCCCACCCAGCCCGGCACCACCAGCCGCGCCGGATGGCCGTGGTCGGGCGGCAGCGGCCGCCCGTTCATCTCGTAGGCCACCAGCACGTCGTCCAGCGCCTTGGCCACGGGAAGCGGGCGCCGCACCCTCCCCAGGTTCTCCCCCGCCTCGACGTAGTCGGCGTCGAGCCCGCGCGGCATCAGCGCGACGGCCCTGTCGCTCATCCCCGCCCTCTCCAGGAGCGTCGCGAGCCGTACGCCCCGCCAGCGCGCCACCCCCACCGCGCCCAGCCGCCAGGGGGTGCCCGACACCTCCTGGTTCTGCTGCTCGCCGTACAGGCGGCGTCCGTTGCCCGCGCACTCGATGAACGCGGTCACGGTCTCGGCCGGCATGCCGAGGAGGTCCCCGTAGGTGAAGCCGACCGGCCCGCCGCGCAGGGCGTCGCCCCACAGCGTGAGCCGCCAGGTGGCCGCGTCGATCAGCGGTGTCGCCGTGTGGTTGCGGACGAAGAAGAGGTCGTCCGGCGTCAGGTAGTCCTCGCCGCGCAGGGCCTCCCAGCGGGTCTCCGCGTTCGTGCCGTGCACGGCGAACAGGCGGGGCGGCAGGGGCTTGCGGATGCCCGGCGGGGCTCCCGCCTCCGGGGCCGTGCGCCGCGCTCCGAGACCGTCCTCGGTGAAAGTCATGGGCCTCCTCACCTGCCGCCGTCAGCCGGCCGGCCTCCGCAGGGCGACGGCCGGCACGGGGATGGGCGGGAAGGGGTTGTCGGGCAGCAGGATCACGCGGCGCGGCCGATCCGCCTGTCCCGCCGCGTCCAGGTGCAGCAGGGCCGCCCCTATCCCCGCCGCCCCGGTCAGGTAGCCGGTGTCGGCCGACACCTCCCCGGGGCGCTGCCGCCGGTACGCCTGATACCAGCGGTATCCCCTGCCGTCGTAGCCGGTCGCCCGGCCGATCAGGTGGTCGGCGAGTTTGCGGGCGAACTCCAGGTGCTCCTGCTCTCCGGTCGCCGCCCACAGCCCCACGTACAGCTCGATCAGCCCGGCGGTGCCGCAGCACTGGCAGGCGACGTTCCACAGCCCCGCGGTCTGCCGGAAGGGCGCGCCCGACTCCCTGACGCCCCTGGCCAGCCGCTTCACCCACTCCAGGTCGCCGCCGTCGCCGCTCACCCGATGCAGCTCGTAGAACATGCGCGCGATCCCGGCGGAGCCCGAGCAGTAGCCCAGGTGGTCGGTGACCATGGCGCTCTCCCCCGTCAGGACGCCCGCGGCCCGGACGAGGCCCGCGCCGCGGCGTGCCGCGTCGAGGAACGCCTCCTCGCCGGTCGCGCCGTACAGGCGGGCGAGGAGGAAGGCCGTCCCTGCCGTGCCGGCCAGGAAGCCGGGCGGGACCGCCTCCGTGGACAAGGCCGGGCACGCCGCGGGCCGCTCGCGGGGCGCGGTCAGCCGCGCGATCCGCCGTCCCGCCTCGACGGCCATCTCCTCGTAGGCCGGCACGCCGAGCGCCGCCGCGGCGCGCAGCAGCCCCAGCACGACGCCGCCGTCGCCGCGCAGCGTGGGGTCTCCCGACCAGCCGATGCCGCCGTCGTCGAAGGCGCGGGCGCTCCTGACGATCCTGTCGGCGACCGCGACCGCCGCGGCCTCGAAGCGCTCCTCGCCGAGCGCCCAGCCGGCCTCGGTCAGCGCGAGGACGACACCCGCGAGGCCGTGGTGGAGCGACACGTCGTCCTGCCGCCGCCAGGCCGAGGCGAGGTAGCGGGCGCCCTCGCGGGCGTCCTCGAGGTAGGCCTCGTGGCCGGTCCCGGCGGCGAGCTCCAGGAAGAACAGCACGATCCCGGCCGCCCCCGAGTGGAGCGACGCGGGCCCGCCGGGCGTCGCCGCCCGGCCCTGCGGGTCGGGGTTGGCCCGCCATCGGCGCCCGTTCTCGTCGTCGACGGCGGCCGTACGGATCCACCGTCCCGCCATGATGGCGGCCGTCAGCGGAGTCTCTGCGCGCTCACCGGATGAGCGGATCGGGTCCGGGCCCATGGCATCCACTATCCCACAAACCTGGTAGGTAATAGCAACTATCTACTCACGCTTTCCCTGCATTTCCTATTGACTTGATGGGTATTAGCGCCCCACAGTCGAGCCGAGCACTCGCACTCCCGAGAAAGGCGTCCGGCGTGAGCAACGAACACCCCCCGACCGTCGGCGAGCACACCCGTGCCGCGATCAACGAGGACTGGGCCGCCACCGTCGTCGGCCTCGTCCTCCTCGTGCTGGTCCTCACCGGCGTGATCCCGACGGGGCTGGTGCCGTGATGAGCAGCGAAGCGGCCGTCCCCACCACGACGAGGGCCACGGCGTGGCAGTGGCCCGCCCTGGGCGTCCTCACCGTCCTCGTCCTCGCCGCCGGCACCAGAGCCCTGGAGAAGGGCGTGCCCGAGTGGTTCGCGGGTTCCGGCCTGGCCAAGGCGATCGAGTACCCCGTCTACGCGATCGCCCTCGGCCTGCTGGGCAACGCGGTCCTCACCGCGACCGGGCTGCGCGACCGCCTGGCCGCCGGCTTCCGCACCGAGTTCTTCATCAAGACCGGCCTCGTGCTCCTCGGGGCGTCGATCAACCTGAAGGTGATCGTCACCGCGGCCGGTCCCGCGATCGTCCAGGGCATCGTGCTGATCAGCGCGGTGTTCCTGTTCACCTGGTGGCTCGGCGGCCGCCTCGGTCTGGACGACAGGCTGCGGGCGCTGCTGTCGGCCGCGGTGTCCATCTGCGGCGTCAGCGCCGCCATCGCGGCGGCGGGAGCCGTACAGGCCAGGCGCGAGCAGCTCGCCTACAGCGCGAGCCTGGTGATCGCGTTCGCCCTGCCGTCCATCTTCGTCCTCCCGGCGCTGGCCTCGGCCCTGGGGCTGAGCCCGGAGGTGGCAGGCGCCTGGATCGGCGGCAACATCGACACGACGGCGGCGGTGACCGCGGCCGGCACCCTCGCGGGCGAGAACGCGCTGGCCGTCGCCACCATCGTCAAGGTCACGCAGAACGCCCTGATCGGTGTCGTGGTGGTCGCGCTGACCGCCTGGTTCGCCTTCCGGATCGAGCGCCGTCCCGGCGCCGAACGGCCGGGCGCGGGCGAGCTGTGGCGGCGGTTCCCGAAGTTCGTGCTCGGCTTCCTGGCGGCCTCGGTGCTGACCACGTGGTATCTCACCACGGTCGGCGCGGCCGAGGGCAAGGCGGTCGTCGGCGTCGCCAACGACCTGCGCACCTGGTTCCTCATCCTGGCCTTCGTCAGCATCGGCCTGGAGTTCCGGGTGGCCTCGCTCCGGGAGGCGGGCTGGCGTCCGGTCGCCGTCTTCGCCGCCGCCACCGTGGCCAACGTGCTGCTGGCCCTCGGGCTCGCCACGGTCCTGTTCAGCGGCTTCACCGTCGCCTGAGCCACCGGCCGAACCGCCCGGACACGCCGTCCTCGTCCGCCTCCTCCGGCGCCGCGTCGTCGTCCGGCAGGTCGTACCAGTGCGTGTCCCCCGGGAAGAGGTCCGGCGGCGCGGCCGGCGAGCTCATGCCCCCGCCCCCGCCGGGACCGCGCTCGAACCCTCGGCCGCCTCGGCCCGCACGGCGTCCAGCGCCCTGCGGGCATAGGCCCGGACGTCGGCGTCGGAGTCGCCGAGAGCGGCGTGCAGGGCCGCGGCGACCTCCGGCCGCGCCGCCCACCCCGACAGCGAGAGGACCGCGGCCTTGCGCACGTCGAGGTGCGGGTCGGCCAGCGCCGCCACCAGCGGTTCCACCGCCAGGGCCGGGACGGCGGCGGCCAGTCCCCGCGCCGCCCCCACCCTCACCTGCCAGGCCGGATCCGCCAGCCCCCGTACGGCCGTCTCCGTGAGGCCGGGCTCCCCGTGGGCAGCCTGGCCGAGCCCGCCGAACGCCTCCAGGGCCGCCGCCCGGACGAGCGGGTCGGGGTCGGCGGCGAGGCGCGCGACGGCGGGAGCGCCGTGCGGCAGGCCGATGACGCCCAGCCCTCTGGCCGCCCAGACGCGCACCTCGCGGTCCCGGTCGCCCGCGGCGAGCGCCACCCGCTTCGCGTCGTCGAGCGCGACCAGCCCTCTGACCGCCTCGATCCGCACCCGGGTGTCGGCGTCGGCCAGCGCCGCCTCGAACAACGCGGCGTCGCCGAGGCGCAGCGCCCGCAGGACGTCCAGGACGGCCGCGCGGACGAGCGGATCCCCCGCGCCGCCCTGGCCCTCTCCCGGCTGGCCCGCTCCCGGCTGGCCCTCTCCCGGCTGGCCCGCTTCCGGGTAGCCCGCGACGGCGCGGAGCGACGCGCCGAACTCTGCGGTCGCGGGCAGCACCTCGACGAGCTCGCGCAGCCCGGTGGCGGCCGCGCGGCGCACCGTGCCGTGCGGGTCGGCGAGTGCCCGCGTCAGCGCGGTCTCCACGCCCGGGGGCGCGGTCTCGGTCAGCGTCGCGACGGCCGCCCTGCGGACCTTGGGGTCGGCCTCCGACAGGTAGGGGGTGATCTGGTCCAGCGCGGGCTCGCCGTCGGCGAGCCGCAGCAGTTCGAGGATGCGGGGCGAGCGCCCGATCGCCTCCACCGCGAGCCGCCCGCCCGCCCTGCGCCGCGCCGGGCCCGCCGTGCCGTACGCGCCGAGCAGGACGGGCTCGGCCGGGCGCGGGGCGAAGCCCTCGACGGGCACGAGGTAGGGCTCGACCGGGCGCTTGACGAACTCCATCGCCCCGGCGGCGTTCTTGCGCAGGTTGAGGTGGTAGAGCCACTCGTCGTCGTCCCGGCGGGGCAGGTCGGCGCGGTCGTGGTAGAGGCCCCACCTGCTCTCGGTGCGGATCAGCGAGGACCTGGCGGCCATCTCGGCGCAGTCCCTGATGAACGTCACCTCGGCGCAGCGCATCAGCTCGTGCGGGGTCCGCGCGCCCATGGCCGCGATCTCGCCGCGCATCCGCTCGAACGTCTCCAGCGCGATGTCCAGCTTCCTGGCGGTCTTCGGCGGGGCGACGTAGTCGTTGACGAACCGCCGCAGCTTGTACTCGACCTGCTGCTGCGGCGGGCCGTCGGGGGTGCGCAGCGGGCGGTAGATCAGCTCGTGCGCGTCGGCGATCTGATCCTCCGGCAGGCCGTCAGGCGTGCGGTGGTGCTCGGCGGCGTGGGCGCCGGCGAGGTCGCCGAACACGAACGCCCCGATCATGTAGTTGTGCGGCACGCAGGCCAGGTCGCCCGCGGCGTACAGACCGGGGACCGTGGTGGCGCCGTTCTCGTCCACCCAGACGCCCGAGGCCGAGTGGCCGCCGCACAGGCCGATCTCCGAGATGTGCATCTCGACGTCGTGGGTGCGGTAGTCGTGCCCGCGTCCCGCGTGAAAGGTGCCGCGGGTGGGGCGCTCGGTGGTGTGCAGGATGTTCTCGAGCGCGGTGAGCGTCTCGTCCGGCAGGTGGCTGACCTTGAGGTAGATCGGGCCGCGGGCCGAGGCGATCTCCCCGGCCACCTCGGCCATCATCTGGCCCGACCAGTAGTCGCAGTCGACGAACCGCTCCCCCTCGGCGTTGACCTGGTAGCCGCCGAACGGGTTGGCGACGTACGCGCAGGCCGGGCCGTTGTAGTCCTTGATCAGCGGGTTGATCTGGAAGCACTCGATGCCGCTGAGCTCCGCGCCCGCGTGGTAGGCCATCGCGTACCCGTCCCCGGCGTTGGTCGGGTTCTCGTAGGTGCCGTAGAGGTAGCCGCTGGCGGGCAGGCCGAGCCGCCCACACGCGCCGGTGGCGAGGATCACGGCCCCGGCGGCGACCGTGACGAACGCGCCGGAGCGGGTGTCGAACCCGGCGACGCCGACGGCCCGGCCCCCGCTGGTCAGCACGCGGACCGGCATCACCCGGTTCTCGATGCGCACCTTCTCGCGGATGTCGCGGCGGCGCAGCACCCGGTAGAGCACCTTCTTGACGTCCTTGCCCTCCGGCATGGGCAGCACGTAGCTGCCCGAGCGGTGGACCCGGCGCACCGCGTACTCACCGTGCTCGTTCTTCTCGAACTTCACGCCGTAGCGCTCCAGCCGCCGGACCATGTCGTAGCCGCGCGTGGCCGTCTGGTAGACCGTGCGCTGGTTGACCACCCCGTCGTTGGCCCTGGTGATCTCGGCGACGTAGTCCTCGGGGGTGGCCTTGCCGGGGATGACCGCGTTGTTCACGCCGTCCATGCCCATCGCCAGCGCGCCGCTGTGCCGCACGTGCGCCTTCTCCAGCAGGATCACGTCGGCGCCGCGTTCGGCGGCGGTGATCGCGGCCATGGTCCCGGCGGTGCCGCCGCCGACCACCAGGACCTGGCACTCCAGATGCGTACGGTCCGCCGGGGCAGGGATGTCCATTCAGAGCTCCTCGATGATGCGGGCGCGCAGCCCGGCGCGGTCGATGTCGGGGGTGCGCGGGTCCGGCACGCGCAGGACGCGTCCGATGCCGCCGTGTCCGCCGCGATGCCCGAGCACGACGACCCGGTCGGCGAGCAGCAGCGCCTCGTCCACGTCGTGGGTGACGAAGACGACCGTGGCGAGCGTGTCGCGGAGCACGTCCAGCAGCAGGCGCTGCATCCCGGCCCGGGTCTGCGCGTCCAGCGCGCCGAAGGGCTCGTCCATGAGCACGGCGCGCGGCGCGCCCGCCAGGGACCTGGCGAGCTGCACCCGCTGCCGCATGCCGCCGGACAGCTCGCGGGGCAGCCGGGCCTCGCAGCCGGCGAGGCCGACGCGGGCGATCCAGCCCTCGGCGGCCGTCCTGCGCTCGCGCCTCGGCACGCCGCGGATGCGCAGCGGCAGCTCGACGTTGCGCAGGACCGTGCGCCAGGGCAGCAGCGCGTCGTCCTGGAAGACCATCGCGCGGTCGGGCGATGGCCCGGTCACGGGGACGCCCTCGGCCAGGACCCGCCCGGCGCGCGGCGCCAGCAGTCCGGCGATCGCCCGCAGGACGGTCGACTTGCCCGATCCGGACGGGCCGACGATCACCAGGACCTCGCCGGGGGCGATGTCGAGCCGCAGGCCGTCCACCACGGCGTGCCGGCCGTAACCGAGCGACACACCCTCCAGCCGGATGGCGAGCCCGGCGTCCTCGCGTGCGGCCTCGGCGGCGGGAGCGCTCATCGGGTGCCCTCCCCAGCGCTCTCGTCGGCACGCGGCAGCCATCGGGTGAGGCGCCGGCCGAGCAGTTCGACGGATGCCGAGGCGACCCAGCCGAGCACGCCGATCGACGCCATGCCGACGAGCACCGCCGGGTAGTCGACCACCGTGTAGGCGTGCCAGGTGCGGTAGCCGACGCCGAACTCCCCGGAGATCATCTCGGCGGAGATCACGCAGATCCAGGCGACGCCCATGCCGACGGACAGCCCGCCGAAGACGCCCGGCAGCGTGCCCGGGAGCACGACGTTCCACAGCACGTGCGCGCGCCCGCCGCCCATCGTGCGGACCGCGTCCTCCCACAGCGTCGGCAGCGCCCGTACGGCGTGCCGCGTGCTCACCATGATCGGGAAGAACGCCGCGGCGAACGTGATGAACACGATGCCCTGCTCGTCGGTGGGGAACACCAGGATCGCGATCGGGACGAGGGCGATCGCCGGGATCGGCCGGACGACCTCCACGGGCGGCAGCAGCACGTCGGCGGCCCAGCGGGACCGCGCGACCAGGACGCCGAGGGCGATGCCGGCCACGGCCGCCAGCGCGAATCCGGTGAGGATGCGGATCATGCTCTGGGCCAGGTCGAGGTAGTAGATCCGGGTGCCGAGCTGCCGGCCGAACTCCGCCGCGACCTCGGCGGGCGACGGCAGCCGGTCGAACCGCAGCCCGACCCGGGCGTCCGCCGTCGTCAGCCACTGCCACACCGCGACCACGGCCGCCAGGGAGGCCAGCCTGACCGCCCACCTGCGCAGGCCGGCAGCCGTTCTCGTCCGGCCCGTCGCCGCGGTGGCGCCGGCGTTTCCTGCGGCGGGGGCGGCGGGGGCGAGTGTCGCGTCCAATGCCGGAGTGCTCATCGCGACGCGCCTCCCGCCGCGGCCTTCAGCGCCTCGTCGTAGCCGACGATCCGCGCCCGGGGGTGCTCCTTCAGGTACGCCTGCGCGCCGTCTCGTGTGGTGAAGGGCGTGAACCGCTCGTTCTCGTCCGCCGAGGGGTCGCGCACCCAGACCGACCTGTCCGCGAACCAGTGCGTGCCGGTGGCCGCGTCGGGCACGTAGGCGGCCCGCACGGTCCCGCCGCTCGAGGTGGCGGCGGCGATCTGGCGCAGCAGGCAGGTCGGGGTGGCTGCGGGGCGGAGCCGGTCCTCCCCTGCGAGCCAGAGCTCGCCCGCCTTCGCCGGGTCGCTCACGGCGGTCCCGCAGGCCTCGTCGGTTCCGGTGATCTTCGCCGCGTTGGCGGTGCTCGCGACGCCGGCGTCGTAGGAGGCGCCGTACGCCTTCCTGATGAAGGAGTCGTTCGCGAACTTCGTCACGTCGACGTCGGTGAAGTCGGTGCCGATGATCTTGAGATACTTCTCGTCGTGCTGCAGGGCGGCCAGCAGTTGCGGCTTCACGGTCACGTCGAACGAGGCGATGCCGTCGCGGCCGTTGTAGAGGTAGACCACCTCGGGCGGCAGGCCGGTGGCCTTCGCGACCGCCTCGGCCGCCTCCACGGGGTGCTCGTGGAGATAGTTCGTCGCGTCGATCTGGGCCTGGAGGAACGCCTGGAGCACGTCGGGGTGCTCCTTCGCGTACGCCTGCCGTACGACGACGCCGTGGAACGTCGGCACGCCGAGCGCCGACCCGTCGTAGACGAGCCTGGCCTGGTTCTTGAAGACCAGCAGTCCCGGCCAGGCCACGAACTGGGCGTATCCCTGCACGTTGCCCGACTGCAGCGCGGACGCGCCGACCGGCGGCTGCTGGTTCACGACCTCGACGTCCGTCGCGGGGTCGAGCCCGGCCCGCTCCAGGGCCTGGACGAGCGTGCCGTGCCCGGCCGACCCCGAGCTGGCGGAGACCTTCTTCCCCTTCAGGTCGGCCAGCGTCCGCACGTCGGACGACGGGGGCACCACGACCGCGTTCAGCCCGCCGCGCAGGTTGTAGCCGGTCACCGAGACGAGCTCGGTCCGCGCGGAGGGCACACCCTGGGTGCGGGAGGCGTTGATGAGGAGCGGGTAGTCGCCCATCGACCCGATGTCGATCTTCCCGGCCACCATCTTGGCGGTGATCGGGGCGCCGGTGTCGTAGTCCTGCCACTCGACCCGGTACTTGTCGCCGAGGCGCTTTTCGAGGTAGCCGAGGCCGCGCAGCAGCGTCCCGGCCGTCACCGTGTTGATGGTCTTCGACTGGTATCCGACGACGACCGTCTGCCGGCCGTCGTCGGCGCCGGCGGACACGGAGCACCCGGCCGCGGCCAGCAGCGCCACGGCGGCGAAGAGCTTACGCATGGGGGTGTCCTTCTATCTGAGCAGGTAGGGGATGTTCACCGTGACCGCGTCCGCGGGGCACCGGTCGGCGCAGGGGCCGCAGTACCAGCACTCGTCCACGTGCATGTACGCCTTGCCGCTGACCTCGTGGATGGCGAGCGAGTCGAGCGGGCACACGTCCACGCACAGCGTGCACCCCTCGATGCACAGCGACTCGTCGATCGTGACGGGCACGTCGACGCGGCTATTGACCAGGGTCATCGGTGTTCCTCCAGAGGTGGCCACGCATGGTGAGGCGGTCGCCGCGGAACCTGACGAACTCCAGGTCGACCGGGCGGCCGTCGGACAGATGGGTGAGGCGCTCGACCATCAGCAGCGCCGCGCCGCGCGGCGCGTCGAGGACGGCCGCGGTGTGGGCGTCGGCGTTCACGGCCTCGATGGTCAGCTCCGCCACGCCGAGCGGCTGGCCGGCGACCCGTTCCAGCAGCACGAACACGTCGTTGTGCACGAGGTCGGCGTCGAAGAGCGGCTCCCCCACCTCGCGGACGAGATAGGTCAGGTCGAGCGAGAGCGGCAGCCCGTTGAGCCTGCGCAGCCGCTCCACGTAGACGACGGACTCGCCCGGCGGCAGGCCGAGCCGGCTCCGGACGGCGGCGGGAGGCGGGATCAGCCCCATCGCCCGGACCTCGTTGGTGACCTCACCGTGCTCCCGGAGGGTCTCGGCGAGGCCGAGCAGCCGGTGCAGGCCGTGCGGGTACTTCTCCGCGGCCACCGTGGTGCCGACGCCCGGGCACCGCTCGATGAGGCCCTCGTCGCGCAGCAGGTCCAGGGCGTCCCTGATCGTGTTGCGGGAGGTCCCGAACTCCCGGGCGAGGGCGGACTCCAGCGGCAGGTGACCACCGCCGAAACCGCCGTGCACGACCTCCCGCCGCAGCAGGTCGGCGACCTGGCGGGCCCTGTCCGCCCGGCGCCGTCTCGCGTCCGCCAACTCCATGAGGCAAAAGACTACCTTCCAGGTAGGAATACCTGGATAACGGCGCGATTACGCCACTCGAGAAGGGCGCGAAACCCCTTCGACCTGCGGTTTCATGCCGACGGAGCCGACAACCGCCACCCGCGGGACGGTCAGGCGGCGAAGAACCGGTCGGCGAAGGCCTCCCACTGGGCGACGAAGTCGATGCCGGCGTCGCGCAGCCAGTTGAGCTGCAGGCCGTCGAGGAAGGCGAGCAGATCCACCGCGGCCGCATCGGGATGGGGATGCCAGGCCAGCAGGTAGCGTTCCAGCATGGCGCGGCCCTCGCGCAGCCGCGTCCGGAAGTAGGCGTGCGCGGGGTGCACGGGGTCCAGCGCCTCGGCCGACAGCACGGTGTACAGCTGCACGAGCGAGCGCTGTGCGAGGTTGCGGCGGACGAATCCCGACATGACGGCACGGGCGGCGGCCGCGTCGGGCGCCGGTTCCAGCGTGTCGACCACGCTGGTGAGGTCGAGGGTGTCCCGGCGTTCGAGGACCGCGATGAGCAGTTCCTCCCGGGAGCGGAAGTGATGCAGCAGCCCCGCCTTGGTCATGCCGCAGGCCGCCGCGAACGCCTCCAGGGTGACGCCCTTGAATCCGGAGGCGGCGATCAGCTCGGTGGCCGCCTTGAGGATCTCCTCCCGGCGTTCTGCGAGCGGCAGCCGGCGCCGTCCCGGCGAGGGGGTCATGCCGTCCTGGCTCCTCGGAGGCGGGGGTTGATTTCGATCACGATACCAGCCTAGTTTATCTACCGTTTGGTAGATAGCGCGGTGGACAGCACTGTCGCGCCTGTTCAGAGAGTTGTGTGCGCATGTCGACGCCCTCTTCTCCCCCCGCCTCTCCGACTGCCTTCTCCGCCGCCGTCGCCGCCGTGCGCGACGGCCGGCCCCTGGACGAGGCGGTCGACGAGCTGCTGTCGCAGCTGACCCGGGAAGAACGCCTGTGGCTGCTGGACGGAGACCTGCCGTTCTGGCCGGGCATGGCCGACATGATGACCAACGGGTACAACCTCACCCCCCTCCCGATGGGCCGCGTCGAGCGGCTGGGCATTCCCGGCCTGTTGTTCTCGGACGGCCCGCGCGGCGTGGTGATGGGTAAGTCGACCGCGTTCCCGGTCTCCATGGCTCGCGGCGCCACCTGGGACGTGGCGCTCGAGGAGCGTGTCGGCACCGCCATCGGGCGTGAGATGCGCGCCCAGGGCGCCAACTTCTTCGGCGGCGTGTGCGTCAACCTGCCCCGCCACCCCGCCTGGGGGCGGGCCCAGGAGACGTACGGCGAGGACCCGATCCTGCTCGGCGAGTTCGGCGCGGCGCTGACCCGCGGCGTGCAGCGCAACGCCATGGCCGTCGTCAAGCACTACGCGCTCAACAGCATGGAGAACGCCCGCTTCACGGTCGACGTCACCGCCGACGACGCCGCCCTGCACGAGGTCTACCTGGCGCACTTCCGCCGGATCGTCGAAGAGGGCGTGTCGGGCGTCATGACCGCCTACAACTCCGTCAACGGCGAGTGGGCCGGGCAGAACGAGCACCTGATGGAAGGCGTGCTCCGCGGCATGTGGGGCTTCGAAGGCGTCACCGTCTCCGACTTCATCTGGGGGCTGCGCGACGCCGCCGCCTCGCTGCGCGCCGGGCTGGACGTGGAGGAGCCGTTCCGCCAGCAGCGCGCCGAGCACCTGCCCGCCGACCTGGAGGCGGGCCGGGCGAGCTGGGACGACGTCGACCGGGCGGCCCGCCGCGTCCTCGCCACCCAGCTGCGCCACTACGCCGCGCTCACCGAGCCCGAGCCTCCGCTCGGCGTGGTGTTCAGCGCCGAGCACCGCGCGCTGGCGCGCGAGGTCGCCGCCCGCGGCATGGTGCTGCTCAAGAACGAGCCGGTCGGCGACGCGCCCCTGCTCCCCCTGCAGCGGGACGCCCTCACCTCCCTGGCGGTCGTCGGGCGCCTGGCGGACGTGGCCAACACCGGCGACAACGGGTCCTCCGACGTGCGCGCCC
The DNA here is from genome assembly GCF_040644495.1 of Microbispora sp. NPDC046973. Taxonomy (NCBI): domain Bacteria; kingdom Bacillati; phylum Actinomycetota; class Actinomycetes; order Streptosporangiales; family Streptosporangiaceae; genus Microbispora; species Microbispora sp. NPDC046973. The sequence goes on from NZ_JBEYWQ010000024.1 coordinate 58,738, forward strand.
CGGAGGTGATCACCGCGCTGCGGGGCCTGACCGAGGCGCTCCCGCAGACCCGGATCACCCACGTGGCCGACGACGACCCTGCGGCGGCCGCCGCCGCGGCGGCACAGGCCGACGTCGCCGTCGTCGTCGCCGGCTACACCGCCGCCGACGAGGGCGAGTGGGTCGGCGGGGACGTGCTGTCCGACGCCGAGCTGCTGGCGTTGTTCCCGCCCCCCGGCGACGACCCCGCCGGGCAGGCGTTCGCGGCCTTCCTGGCCGAGCCCGGCGCGGTGGACTCCATCAGCGGGGGAAGCGCCGGCGGCGACCGCGCGAGTCTGCGGCTCCGGCCCGTCGACGCCGACATCATCCGGGCCGTGGCGGCGGCGAACCCCCGCACCGTCGTGGTGATCGTCACCGCCGGGGCCGTCATCACCGAGGAGTGGCGCGACGCCGTACCCGCCATGCTGGTCTCCTGGTACTCCGGCTGCGAGGGCGGCCGGGCCCTGGCCGACGTGCTGCTCGGCGACGTCGACGCCGCCGGACGCCTGCCGTACTCGACCCCGGCGGCCGAGGAGCACCTGCCGTACTTCGACCGCGACGCCACCGCCATCACCTACGACAAGTGGTTCGGCCAGCGGCTGCTGGACCGGGACGGCCACACCCCGGCCTTCCCGCTGGGGTTCGGGCTGTCCTACACCAGCTTCGCCCTCGCCGACCTCACCGTCGGCACTCCCGAGGGTGACTCCTTCACGGGTGCGGTGACCGTGACCAACACCGGCTCCCGCGCCGGCCGCCACGTCGTGCAGCTCTACGGACGGCCCACCGGCGTCGACGCGGCCGCCGACGACTTCCCCACCCGGGTCCTGCTCGGCTTCGCCACCGTCGACCTGCCGGCCGGAGCGTCGGCCCGGGTCACCGTGCCCGCCTCGATCCGGCCCCTGCAGAGGTGGACGCCGACCGGATTCGTCCCCACCTCCCCGACGGCCGTGATCGAAGCGGCGTCCTACGCGGGCGACCCCGACGCCGTCACCGCACCCGCCGAGCTCGCGCTCGTCTGACATCGACGACCGGAGCCGCCGCCCCGGCCGTCGACGGCGGACCGGGGCCGGCCGGCCCTCGCACCACCGGCCGCCGAACTGATTGCGGCCCGCAACCGGATGGCCTAGCGTTGGTTCACCGATTGCAATTCGCAATCAGTTGGCGGGAGGCGACGAATGAACGACACCGAGCCGCAGACCGCGACCGGGAAGGTGCTCTGGCACTTCACCATGTCGCTGGACGGTTTCGTGGCGGGGCCCGACCACGAGATGGACTGGATGACCGGGATCTCGGCCCGCCCGGGCCTGATCGAGGAGTACGTCCGGACCACGGGCGCCGTGCTGGGCGGCAGGGACGGCTGGGACGCGGCCGGTGGCCACCGCCCGTACGGCGGCCTCTGGGACGGTCCGGTTTTCGTCCTCACCCATCACCCCGAGGACGCGACGCCCGCCGACGGCGTCACGTTCCTGGACTGCGACGTGGCCGAGGCGGTGCGGATCGGGCTGGAGGCGGCCGGCGGCAGGAACCTCGAAGTCTTCTCGCCCACCATCGGGCGGCAGCTTCTCGATCGGGGGCTGATCGACGAGATCGACCTGCACATCGCGCCGGTCCTGCTCGGCGAGGGCATCCGGCTGTACGACAACCCCGGCGGTGAGCCGGTCCGCCTCCACCGGCTCGGCGGAGGCGACCCCGCGCCGGTCGTGAACGTGCGCTACCGGCCGGCCGCGTGACCGACCGGCGCCCTCCATCCGGTGGTGCGGGTCCGCGCCGGGCCGGTCAATCCTTGCCGTGCCCCGGGTTGCGGCGCGCGACGTACAGGCGGTCGCCCTCGGGGCCGGTCCACTCCAGCCGTACGACCCCGGGCACGGCGGCGTCGCCGATGCGCGACGGGTCGGCCCAGTAGCCGAAGTTGGGGTTGCGGAAGAAGGTCGCCCACAGCCGGCCGCTGCTGTCCACGAAGATGTTGTTGTGGCCGGCGCCGACGCCCAGGGTCCAGCGCTTGGAGTAGGGGCCCTCGAACGTGTCCGCGACGGCGATGATCGCGTCGTACTGGTACTGCACGCGGCCGGGGGCGGCCGTGTCGTAGGCGTACCGCGTGCTGCCGTCGGGGTTGGTCGACGCCCGGTCCCATGCGGCGTGGACGAGGTAGTACTTGCCGCCGTACTTGAACACGTACGCGCCTTCGAGATACGGCTCGGGCGTGTAGGGCGTCTGCTGGAACTTCGGCAGGTTCGTCGCCGGGATGATGTCCTCCATGTCATCCCGGAACTTCGCGTAGAGGTTGTTGTGCAGCACGAGCCACGCCTCGTCGCCCTCGCTGTAGAGGCCGCCGTCGATGTGGTGGTAGGCGCCGGGCTTGATGAAGGCGGGTCCGCCGATGAAGGAGTCGCCGAAGGGCTTGTCGTAGTTGCCCTGGACGAGCCGGTAGGGGCCCTCCACCCCGCCCTCGCTCACGAGCATGAACGAGCCGACCTTCTGGGAGTGGTCGCCCATGCACGCGACGATGTACCACTTGCCGCGGAAGTAGTGCACCTCGGGCGCCCAGGCGTTGCCGCGCTTGCCGAACTGGTCGTCGTACCAGTACTCCTGCCAGGGAGCGACGACCGTGCGGCCGGGCCGGTTCTCGCCGGCGAACTCGGGCGACCACACCTTGCCCTTCTCGGCGTCCGGCCGGATGGCTGTGGTGTCGGCCAGCCTCCACGGCCCGTGCAGGGACGGGGCCGTCCACACGAAGATGCCGTCGTTCCACGGAGCGGCCGCCTGGAGCCCGGGCACCCGGGTGGTGCCGGTGGCGACGTAGACCGGACGACCGCCGACGTCGAAGCAGTTGACGTAGGTGTCCCGCATCCAGACCCGGCCGAGCTCCTCGTCGCGGGGGCGCAGCTCCAGCGGGAGGATGAAGGAGTTGTCGTCACGCGGCCACAGATCCTCCCGCGTGTCCGCCAGGCCGTAGGGCGCGAGCTCGGGCCAGTTCGCCGGGTACCGCCCCTGCGGCGCGCCCCCGTTCGGCAACTCCTTCGGCTCCGCGTGCGCGGCGGCCGCGGGCAGCGCCGCCGCTCCCAGCAAGCCCGCCACACCGGCCAGCACGGACCGCCGGCCCACGTACAACCCGTTGTCGGAACCAGTCATCAGTAGCGTCCTCCTTTGTCCGGCAGGACGCGGGCGCCCTGCCGGGAGGACACGGTAGTGAGACCTATTTCGACAGTGAACAGACGACAGAAAGGTTCTCCACACGCCCGCATCGGCCGGGACATCGCCGGGGATTCTCCCGTCTTCCCACCGGGATTGCCCGTCGCCGGGGATTCCCCTCGTTTTCCCCGGACCCGGACGCAGCCCGACGCACAGCCAGATCGCACAAAAGAAAAGCCGGGAAAGCGAAAAGCCGACAGGATACAACCAGCGAATCGCCTTTCTCGGCGATTCGTTTTTCCTGACGGCGGCCTGCCGGACGGGGCGGCCGAAGCCGTCCCTCAGGGGCCGAAAACGGGTTGCGGAAGAGGACCGGAACGCGGAACGCTCCCGGCGTGAAGATGCACGCCGACCAGCTCACGGTGTCACAGGAGACAGTGCGCGCCCTGGTGGACGAGCAGTTCCCGCAGTGGCGGGACCTGCCCGTCACCGGCCTCGCCTCCCATGGGACGGTCAACGCCATCTTCCGCGTCGGCGACCGTCTCACGGCCCGGTTCCCCCTGCAGCCCGGGCCGGTCGACGCGATCCGGCGCCGGCTGGAGTCCGAAGCGGAGGCGGCCCGCGAACTGGCGGGCAGCACCCGCTTTCCCGCGCCCGAGCCGGTCGCGCTCGGCGAGCCCGGCGCGGGATATCCGCTTCCGTGGTCGGTGCAGACGTGGCTGCCCGGAGCCGTGGCGACCGACGAGGACCCGGGCGAGTCGGTCGCGTTCGCCCACGACCTCGCCGATCTCATCACCGACCTGCGCGCGGTCGCCACGCGTGGCCGCACGTTCTCCGGCACGGGCCGGGGAGGCGACCTGCGGGCCCACGACGCGTGGATGGAGACCTGCTTCGCACGCAGTGAAGGACTGCTGGACGTTCCCCGGCTGCGCCGGATGTGGGAGAGGCTCCGGGTCCTGCCGCGCGAAGCGGCCGACGCGATGACCCACGGTGATCTCATCCCCGGCAACGTGCTCGTGTCCGCGGGCCGCCTCGCCGGGATTCTCGACGGCGGCGGCTTCGGGCCGGCCGATCCCGCTCTCGATCTCGTGAGCGCCTGGCATCTGCTGGAGCCGGGGCCGCGCCAGGTGCTCCGCCTCGGCCTGGGGTGCGACGACCTCGAGTGGGAGCGAGGCAAGGCGTGGGCCTTCGCGCAGGCGATGGGGGCCGTCTGGTACTACGTCGAGACCAATCCGGTCATGAGCCGGATGGGCCGGCGCACCCTGGAACGCATCCTGGCGGACGGCGGCCCCGCCTGAGCCTGGGAGCCAGAGCCTGAGCCCCGCGGCCGGACCCCCGACCGGCACGGGGCTCAGCCGCGGGTGACGTCGACGCCGCCGAACACGCCGTAGTTGCGGACGCGGACGACCCGGCCGGAAGGGCCCGGCGTTCCCGGCTCCACGTGGCGGCCGCCGAACAGGCTGAAACCCTCGACCTCCACCGTGACGTCGGCGGGCACCCGCAGCCGCACGCCGCCCGCGATCGAGATCTTCGTCACCGAGGTCCCCGGCGCGATCTCGGCGTCACTGAGGTCGAGGTCGGCTCCGCCGACGGGGGTGAGGACGACCGTGTCCGCGGGCATCCGCCCGGGTCCCCTGCGCTTCAGTCCGCCGAGGAGGGAGATGTGCCAGTCCGTACGCTGCGATGATGAGGTGTTCGTCATGACCTTCACGGTACGGATCGGCCGATGGGGCGATAAGTGCCGCGCGTCGTGTCCTGACCCGTGACACCCGTCATATCCGCAGCTCGGCCCTCAGAAGAGCGTTCCGGAAAAGGGCGACGCGTCCGTGTGGAACAGCTCCTCGGCCGTCTCCAGGGCGCCGTCGCTGTGGACGGTCACCCGTCCGGCTCTGGCGTGCTGCCACCAGCGGGACCCGCCCAGGTAGACAGCGGCCAGGGTCGCGACGTCCACGGAGAGATCAGCCGCAGGGAGACCGGCCACAGGGAGATCGGCCTGTCCCTTCGTCCTGACGGCCCCGCCGGCGCTGATCAGGTAGGTCCCGGTGTTGCCGGGCAGCAGGTCGTCGGTGACGGCCAGGGCTATCGAGCCGGATCCCCGGTAGACGCGCCGCGCCAGTGCGGCGGGCACGTCGACGAGGCGCAGCCACGTCTCGTCGCGGACGGAGACCGTGCGCACGGCGCGGTCGTCGGTCAGCAGCAGCGGCAGCGGGTCGTCAGGGGCGGTGAGCGGCAGGATGATCCGGTCGACGAGGTCGAGGCCGAGCAGCCACCGGATCAGCCCGGCGTACGCGTCCGGTGTGGCGGCGACGAGGTCGTCGACGACGATCGCCCGGTCGCGGCTGGTGAACCACTCCGCCGTGTCGGCGGGGTGATAACGGACGAACCCGTCCTCCGAGCCGTCCCGTCCGTGCAGAGCGACGTAGGCGGGGCCGGGATCCGCGGCCTGCCTCTGCTCCTGCTGCCGCCACCAGGAGGCGGGCCGGCCGATCGCCCCGGTCCAGGCCGCGGCGGACTCGTAGATCTGCGCGAGCCTCTTCCAGGAGGACGCGGCGTCGGCCAGCCGGACGCGTCCCCCGGGCGGCACGGTCGCGCGGAGCACGGCCTGCCTGCGCGACACCTCCCGGCGGGCGGCCGAGCCCGCGATGCCGTACCCGAAGCGCTCGTAGATGACCGCCTCGGAGGCCCGCAACGTGGCTGCGATCTCACCCCTCGCGGCGGCGTCCGCGAGCTGACGGCGCATCAGCGCCGTCACGACGCCCCTGCGGGTGTGGGTGGGCAGCACGCCCACGTGCGTGACCGCGGCGTGCGGGACCCGCGCGCCACCCGGCACGACCAGCGTGCTCGCGTAGGAGTCCGCGGTGCCGACGAGCTCGGTCCCGTCGAAGGCGCCGAGGGTGCGGCCGGGTTCGAAGAACTGGGTGACGTCGGTTCCCGCCGGAAGGGGCGGCAGGCCGAGTAGGGCGGTGCGGAACGTCGCCGACGCCGCGAGCAGGTCGTCCTCCCCGCTCAGCACGCGCACGTCGAAAGTCATGTCTTCTCCTTACACAGGGTCAGCGGGCGGCGGGGTCGCGCAGGCGGGTGACGACGTCGACGGTGAACGTCGAGACCACGAAGATCGCCGCGGCGAGGATCGTGGTGCCGATGACGACGGGGAAGTCCCCGCCGACCGCCGCCTCGACGGCGAGCCGTCCGACCCCGTCGAGGCCGAAGATCTGCTCCGTCACGATGGCCCCGCCCATCAGCGCGGCCAGCTCCAGCCCGCCGAGCGTGATGATCGGGTTCAGCGCCGCGCTCAGCGCGTGGCCGAAATGCACCCTTCGCTCGGTGACGCCCTTGGCCCGCGCCGTACGGATGTAATCGGAGCCGAGCACGTCGAGCATGTTCGCCCGCACGACGCGCTGGAAAATGCCGATCTCGGCGACGGCGATCGTCAGCCAGGGCAGCGCGAGATGCCTGGCCCACTCGAAGGGATTCTCGGTGATGCCGACATAACCACTGCTCGGGAACCACCTGATGCCGTACGTCGAGAGCGTGAAGTACAGGAAGTAGGACAGCAGGATCCCGGTCAGGAACGTCGGGACGGACAGGCCAGCGTAGGACAACGCGGACAGGATCCGGTCGACCCAGGAGTCCGGCCTCCTGGCCGCGGCCACACCGAAGAGGATCGACAGCGTCATCCAGATGACGAGCGCGCCCAGCGCCAGCGACAGCGTCACCGGGATCTTCGACAGGATCAGCTCGGTGACCGGCCGCTGCTGCCGGAACGAGTATCCGAGGGCGGGCGGCCAGTTGAACAGGCCCATCGGCGCGCCCTGGACGTCCGGCCCCCGATAGAGGTAGTGCCAGAGCTGCAGATACCACGGCTCGTCGAGGCGCAGCGCCCGGGTGATGCCGTCCAGGGTCTCCTGGGTGGCGTTGCGGGGCGCGAGCACCGCGGCGGGGTTGCGGTAGGCGACCCGGGTCATCGCGAACGTGATGACCAGCACGGCCAGCAGGGTCGCGAGAGCGCGGGCCGCGTGGCCCGCGATGTGCCTTCTCATCGCCGGCTACCCCTGGGGATCGAGGACGTTGCGGATGCCGGAGCCGATCGCGTTGAAGCCCAGCACGGTGACGAACATGGCGATGCCGGGCCCGAGCAGGAACCACGGCTGCACCTGATAGAGGGACGACCGCTGCGCCTCCGCGATCATGTTGCCCCAGCTCGCCGTGGGCGCCTGGACGCCGACCCCGAGGAACGACAGCGTCGCCTCGGCGAGGATGTTCACGGGCAACTGGACGGCCCAGTAGACCGCGACCACCGGCAGCACGTTGGGCAGGATCTCCCGCACGATCAGGCGGCGGCGGCTCACGCCGATCGACAGCGCGGCCTCCACGAACGGCCGGCTGCGCAGCACGACGACGAGCCCGCGGGTGAGCCGGGCGAAATAGGTCCAGGCGAACAGCGAGATCACCATCACGACGAGCAGCACCGGGTTGACGACGGGCTCTCCGTCGCCGCCCCGGTTGAGCGCGACCAGGCTGAGCGCGGTCACGACGAACGGGAACGACAGCGCGACGTCGGTGCCCAGGGACAGCAGCCGGTCGGTCCTGCCCGGGAAGAACCCGGCGACCAGGCCGACCGCCGTGCCGGTGACGAGGGCGAGGGTGGTCGCCGGGATCCCCACCAGCAGGGAGATGCGCGCGCCGTACAGCGTCCGGATCAGTACGTCGCGGCCGTTGCCGTCCGCGCCGAGCAGGAAACGGGCGTTCGGGCCGATCGGCAGCCCGTTCTCGGCCAGGGCCTCCGACCGGAACTGCTGGTCCGGGCCGTGCCCGGTGAGCGCCGCCGCGACCGGGGCGAGCAGCGCCGCCAGCACGACCACGCCGACCAGGATCAGCCCGGTCCTGGCGGAGCGCTCGGCGAGGATCGCCCGCAGCGCCGGGAACCGGCGTACGGCCTCTTCCTCGGCGTACGCCTCCGCGGTGAGCACGTCAGACCCGGGTCCCCTAAGCATGCGCCACCCGCCCCGGGATCGAGTCGAGCAGCTCCCGCGTGTACGGATCGCGGGGGTCGTCGAAGACCCGGTGCACCGGACCCTGCTCCACCACCCGGCCCTGGTGGAGCACGACGACCCGCTCGCACAGGTCGGCGACCACCCCCAGGTCGTGGGAGATGAACAGGAACGACGTCCCGAGCTCCGCGCGCAGCCGTCGGATGAGGGCGACGATCTGCGTCTGCGTGGTGATGTCGAGCGCGGAGACCGGCTCGTCGGCCACGATAACCGAGGGCTCCAGTGCGACGGCGCGGGCGATGGCCACGCGCTGCCGCTGCCCGCCGGACAGCTGCGCCGGGAGCCGGTGCAGCACGGACCGGGGCAGTTCCACCCGCGCCACCAGCGCCTCGACTCTGGCGCGGATCTCGGCGGCCGGCAGATCGGTGTTGACGACGAAGGGCTCGGCGAGCGTCGCGGCGACGGTGCGTCGTGGGTTGAGGCTCCCGTAGGGGTCCTGGAACACGACCTGGACGGCCGGGCGCAGGCTCTTCGGGAGCCGCACGTCGCCGGGCGCGTTGTAGACCTCGCCGCGCAGCGACACCGATCCGGCGGTCGGCCGGGCCAGGCCCGCAACGATCCTGCCGATCGTGGACTTCCCCGACCCCGACTCCCCCACCAGCCCGACGATCTCGCCTTGCCGCAGGTCGAACGACACGTCGGTGAGCGCCGTGAACGACTCCTTGCGGCCGGGCCTGCGGTAGCTCATGTGCAGCGCGCTCGCCCGCAGCAGCGGAGCGCTCTGCACCTCACGTCCGGACGGCTCGGGAGCCCGTATGAGCGCCCGCCCGTGCCGGGCCGCGCCGAGCAGCGCGCGCGTGTACGCGTGGCGGGGGGCGGCGTAGAGCTCGGCCGCCGGCGCCGCCTCGACCACTTCGCCGTCCCGCATGACGACGACGTCGTCGGCGATGTCGGACACCACGGCCAGGTCGTGACTGACGAAGATGAGCGCGGTGCCGTGCGCCTCCTGGAGCCGCCGCAGCAGTCTCAGGATCGACGCCTGCACGGTGACGTCGAGCGCCGTGGTCGGCTCGTCGGCGATGATCAGCTCCGGGTTCAGCGCGATCGCCATGGCGATCATGGCGCGCTGGCGCATGCCTCCGGAGAACTGGTGGGGGTGGTCGTCGATCCGGCGTTCCGGGTCCTTGATGCCCACCTCGCCGAGCAGGTCGAGCACGCGCCGGCGCAGCGCCGCCCGCCCCACCCGCTCGTGGGCCGTGACGGCCTCGCCGATCTGGGCGCCGATGGTCTTGAGCGGGTGCAGGTTGCTCAGCGGGTCCTGGAAGACGAACCCGATGTGCCTGCCTCTGATCGCCCGCAACCGGGCCGGGGCCAGCCGGGTGAGGTCCGCGCCGCGGAACAGGGCGCTTCCCCGCACCTCGGCCCGGCTCGGCAGCAGCCCGGTCGCGCCCAGCAGCGAGACGCTCTTGCCGGAGCCCGACTCGCCGACCAGCGCCAGCGTCCTGCCGGGCTCAACGGCGAACGACACGCCGCGGACCGCGGTGGTCGTCCGCCCGCGCCGCCCGAACGTGACGCGCAGATCCTCCACGGAGAACAGGGCCATGACGGCTCCCTAACGTGCCGGGCCGACGGCGATGTTGGTGATGTCGGCCTGGGTCGCCAGCGACGACCAGGTCCAGTTGCGCACCCGGTCGGAGGTGATCGCGACCTTGCGCTTCTCGAACAGCGGAATCCACGGGAGGTCGGCGGAGACCAGCTTGTCGGCCTCGGCCCAGATCGGCCCCGGGTCGTCGGAGGGGAACGCCTTCGCCGCCAGTTTGTTCAGCTCAGGATTGTCGTAGCAGATGGCGTGGACGTTGCCGGTGCCGCAGGGCGCGGCGTCGGAGTCGAGCCAGCCCCCGAGCAGCATCCGCGTGCTCGGCCCCTGCCAGTCGGGGGCGAAGGACGCGCTCAGGAACACGTCCCAGCGGCTCTTCGGGTCCTGCAGGTACGCGCTGGACTGGGCGGGCGGGACGGGGATGAGGTTCAGCTCGATCCCGGCCTTCGCGAGGTCGGCCTTGAGCGTGACGGCGATCGTCTCGAACTGCGCGTTGACGCGGTAGACGGCATCGAGCTTGAGCCCGTTCGGATACCCGGCCTCGGCGAGCAGTCGCTTGGCCTTCGCGGGATCGCCGATGCCGCCCGGCGTCGGGTACGGATCGAAGTCCTCGTGGCCGAGGATCGTCGAGGTGATGATCTGGCCCAGGGGCCTGGCCGCGATCTTGCCGCCCTGCGCCTGCACGAGGTTGGCCTTGTTCACGGCGTAGGCCAGGGCCTGCCGCACCTTGAGCTTGCGCAGCGCCTCGGCGCCCGGGGAGGCCGCCTCCGGGCGGGCGTTGATCGTGATGAAGTTGGCCGCCCCGCTGTCGGAGGAGTGCAGGTAGGGGCTGCTTTGCGCCTGGTACTGCTGGATCGTGGACAGCGGCGGCACATCGAGGTAGAGCGACAGGTCGGCGTCGCCGGACTGGATCTTCTGCACCACCGCGTCCTCGCTGTTGGTGGTGAAGTCCACGACGATCTCGTCGACGTACGCCTTGCGCGCCGGGTCGCCCGCGTGGTCGTAGCCGGGGACCTTCTTCAGCACCAGGCTGCGCCCCGGCTCGTACGAGGCGATCTGGTAGGGCCCGCTGGAGGGGTAGTTCTTGCGGAACTCCAGCGAGTCGCCGACGTACTTGGCGGCGACCTCCTCCGGCAGCGGCGACACGAAGTTCATCGACAGGATGCTGAGGAAGTCGTAGTTCTTCGTGTCCGAGCGCAGCACCAGCGTCTTGTCGTCGGCCGCGGAGACACCCGGGATGTCGTGGCTGTCGATGAACGCCTTCGATTTGGCCGGATCTCCCGGGGGCACCTTGGCGAACTTCTCGCAGTAGTCGCGGAAGCCGGAGAAGGCGAGCTGGAAATAGTTGATCGCGGCCACCTGCTTGTTCGGATCACAGAACCGCTTGATCGCGTAGACGAAGTCGCCGGCCACGATCTCGCGCGTGGACGAGCCCGAATATCTGATGCCGTCGCGCAGGTGGAAGGTGTAGATCTTGCCGTCCTTGCTCACGTCCCACGACTTCGCCAGGTCGGGCACGAGTGTGGTGTCGTCCTTGATGTCCTTGGCGCTGCCCGGGTAGGTGACGAGCTGACGGGTGAGCGCGCGGATGATCTCCCAGGAGTCGGTGCTGTAACCGGTGAGGGGGTCGAGCGCGTCGAGGTCGGACTGCAGCGACGCGATGCGCAGCGTGCCGCCGGCGGCGGGGGCCCCGCCGCCCGCCGTGTCACTCGCGCCGCCGTTGGTGCCAGGGTTTTCCGGTGGAACCGGGCCCGCGCAGGCGGCCAGCAGAGCGGCGCACGCGGACGCGGCGAGCAGGGAGCGGAGCGGCCGGCGTTCGCGGGGCGTCTTCTTCACGATGGTTCTCTTTCGCACGGAGTTCTCACACAGTCGGGCCGGCGGGGCCGTCCGCCGTCGGGGACGACAGCAGTCCCCGGGTTCGGAGCACGGCGCCGGCGCCCTCGGCGAACCAGTAGGCCTCCTCCAGGTGGGGCTGGCCGGAGAGGATGAAGTGGTCCAGGCCGAGCGCGTGGTACTCCTCGATGCGGTCGGCGACCTCCTCGTGACTGCCGACGAGGGCGGTGCCCGCGCCTCCGCGCACCAGGCCGTAGCCGGCCCACAGGTTCGGGTAGACCTCGAGCCTGCCCGGGTCGCCGCCGTGGAGTTCGAACATGCGCCGCTGGCCCACCGACTCGCTGGTGGCGAAGTCCTTGCGCAGCGCGGCGATCCGCTCGGGGCTGATCCTGGACAGCAGCCGGTCCGCCTCCGCCCACGCCTGCGCGGAGGTGTCCCTGCTGATGACGTGCAACCGGATGCCGAAACGCAGCTCACGCCCCTCGGCGGCGGCGAGTTTGCGCATCCGCTCGAGACGCTCGGCGATCTGGTCGGGCCGTTCGCCCCAGGCGAGGTAGACGTCGGCCTGCCGGGCCGCCACCCGCTCCGCGGCCGGGCTCGCGCCACCGAAGAAGATCTCCGGGCGTCCGAAGGGGCCGGCGTCGACGCGCGCGTCCTCGATCCGGAAGTGCTCGCCCGCGAAGCTGAACGTCTCACCCGGCGGCAGGCCGGTGACTCCGCGCAGCACCGCGAGGAACTCGTCGGTCCGGGCGTAGCGCTGGTCGTGGTCCAGGTGGTCGCCGAAACGCCGCTGCTCGGCGGAGTCCCCGCCGGTCACGATGTTGAGCAGCAGACGGCCGCCGGAGAGGCGCTGGAACGTGGCGGCCTGGTGCGCGGCGAGGGTGGGCGAGACCAGCCCGGGCCGGAACGCGACCAGGAACTTCAGCCGTCTCGTCACCTGGGTCAGCGCGGCCGTGGTGATCCACGCGTCCTCGCACCACAGGCCGGTGGGGGTGAGCACGGCCTCGTAGCCGAGCTGCTCCGCCGACCGGGCGATCTGGCCGAGGTAGTCGACGCTCGGCGCCCGGAAGCCGTCGGCGACGGCGCCGATCGTCTTCTCCGAGCGGTCGCCCGAGCCGACGATGTCGCGGTTGTCGCCGTTGGTAGGCAGATACCAATGGATCCGGAGAGTCATGCCGGCACCCCCACGCGTCGGAAGGCGGCGCCGGGGTGGTCGTCGCCGAGCCTGCGCCTGCCGGCGCCCTGAAGTTTCTCCCGGAAGACCCCGGGCGGGTACGCCTCCCGCACCAGGCCCCTGCGGCGCAGCTCGGGGACGACGTACTCGATGAAGTCCTCGAACGTGCCGGGGCTGACGGCGTAGCCGAGGTTGTACCCGTCGACGCCGGCCTCGTCGGCGAACGACTCGAGCCGGTCGGCCACCGTGCGCGGTCCGCCCACGATCTTGGGGTGGATGCCGCCGACGCCGATGTATTCGGCGATGTCCCTCAGCGTCCACCGGCGGTCGGCGTCGATGCCGGTGAGCGTGGCCAGGGCCGAGCGCCCGGCGTCGGTCTCGATGTACTCCAGCGGATGGTCCAGGTCGTAGCGCGACCAGTCGACCCCGGTCCAGGCGGAGAACAGGGCCAGCGCGGCCTCGACGCTGGTGTAGGAGAGGTAGTCCTCGTACTTGCGCCGCGCCGACTCGTCGTCCGGGCCGGTGACGACGGTCACCGAAGTGATGAACTTGACGGACTCGGGGCGGCGCCCGAGCGCGGCGGCGCGCTCCTTGATGTCGGTGACCGCCCTGCGGATCGACGCCGCGTTCGTCCCGCCGAGGAAGACCACCTCGGCGTTGCGCGCGGCGAACTCCCGCCCGCGCGGGGACGTGCCGGCCTGGAAGATGACCGGGGTCCGTTGCGGGGACGGCTCGGACAGGTGCGGGCCGGGCACGGTGTAGTAGCGCCCCTTGTGCCCGATGGGATGCACCTTGGCCGGGTCGGTGTAGACACCGCGTTCGCGGTCGCGGACGACCGCGTCGTCCTCCCACGACCCCTCCCACAGCTTGTAGGTGACGTCGAGGAACTTCTGCGCACGGTCGTATCGCTCGTCGTGCGCGATCTGCCGGTCGAGGCCGAGGTTGCGCGCGGCGCTGTCCAGCACCGAGGTGACCACGTTCCAGGCGATGCGTCCCTCGGTGATGTGGTCGAGGGTGGTGAACTTGCGCGCCAGCAGGTACGGCTGCTCGTACGTCGTCGAGACGGTGATGCCGAAGCCGAGGTGCCGGGTCGCCGCCGCCATCGCCGACACCAGCAGCAGCGGGTCGTTCACCGGCGACTGCGCCGCGTTGCGCAGTGAGGCGTCCGGCGTGCCCCCGAAGATGTCGAGGTGGCCGAGGGCGTCGGCGAGGAACAGCGCGTCGAACCCGCCCGACTCCAGAAGCCTGGCGAGGTCGGTCCAGTACGACAGCGTGGTGTAGAGGCTCGCCCGGTCGCTCGGATGCCGCCACAGCCCGGCGGATACGTGGCCCACCACGGTCATGGCGAATCCGTTGAGGATGAGGCGCTTGGGGTCTTGGCTCATTTCTCCGTCGTTCCGTTCCGCGCCGTCACGAGTAGTAGGTCGGCTCGGGTGACCGGCCGTTGAGGGCGAAGTGACCGATTTCCAGCAGCTTGTAGTGAGCGGGGTCGTGCAGCGTGTGTGTCCGGACGTTGCGCCAGTGGCGGTCGAGCCCGTACGCGCGGGCGGTCGAGCGGGCCCCGGTCAGCTCGAAGATCCGCGAGGTGACCTCGAGCGCCACCTCGGTCGAGTGGACCTTGGACTGGTAGGCGGCCACGGCCGCCCGGCCGCGCTCCTCCTCGGTGAGGTCGCCGCCCCGGTCGATCGCCGCCTGGAGCAGCTCCCCCGCCTTGTCGGCGAGCGCCACCGCCGACTCGGCCAGGACCCACAGCCGGCCGTACCGCTCGACGATGAGAGGATCCTCGCTCGCCGCCGCGGCGGCGGAGGTGAGCCACGGCCGGGACCTGGTCCGGGTGTAGTCCAGCGCCTCCTGCAGGGCGCCGAGGGCCGCGCCCAGGTAGAGGTTGCCGTAGGCGAGCTGGCCCTGCGGGACCTGGAGCGTCTCCTGGGGCGTCGGAGGGGTGTCCGGGTGCGCGTAGCCGAGCAGGTCGTCGGCCGTCACGCGGACGTCGCGGAGCGTCGTGCCGCCGCTGACCGTCAGCCGCTGGCCGAAGTTGTCCCAGTCGCCGTGGAACTCGATGCCGTCGGCCGGCGAGCGGACCGCGAACTGGCCGACGAGGCCCGACACGTCCACGCCGCCGACCACCGCGCCCGCGCCGAAGCGCACCCACACGATCAGTGTGTCCGCCACCGCCGCGCCGCTGGTGAACGGCTTGGAACCGGTCAGCAGGAAGCCGTCGCCGTCCGGCGTCGCCACGACCAGCGGCTCGTACGCGGCCTGGGCGACGGCCGCCACGAACCAGCCCTCCTCGACGATCCCCTTCGCCCAGCGCTCGGCGAGCACGCGCCCGCCGCCGAGCCCGGCCCGGCTGCCCAGGAAGTGGAAGGCCGCGAGCTGGGCGATCGAGGTGTCCGCCGCGGCCAGGACACGCACGATCCTGAGCACCTCCTCGTAGGTCGCCCCGCCCCCGCCCAGCTCCTCGGGGATGTGGACGGCGAGCAGGCCGGACCTCCGCAGCAGGTCGACCTCGTCGACGGGGTCGGCGCCGGCGATGTCGCGTTCGGCGGCGTCGGCGCGCAGCCGGTCGGCCGCCTTGAGGGCCGCCTCGCGCCATTCGTCGAAGCGGCCGGAGCCGGAACGCGGGCGTATCTGGTCGATGAGACTCATGGGGTTCCTTGCGGTCGTGCGTGGGGAGGTGAGAGCGGCCGTGCCGCACGCCAAGTGCCGGCGCGCTTCGGGACGCGCGGCCCGGCGCGCATCTCGGGGCGCATCTCGGGGCGCATGTCAGGGTGCGGTCCGGGTGCCGGTCACGGCGCTCGCGAGGGGACGAGCGGCCCGGCGGGAACGCTCTTTCAGGGAGAGATGCGGGCAGCCGCCGGGGACGGGCGACGCTGCGAGGGAACGGCGCTGTGAGGGAAGTAGGGAAAGCGCAGCGCCGGGCACCGTCGCCCGGCGGGGGCAGGGAAAGGTCAGGACTGGCGACAGAGGCTGGCGGCGAGCCGAGCGAGGTCGACGTACCGCCGCACAATTAGGACTTTCCCTACAGACATAGTAGGAAATTAGCAGAATCCGGCATTCGGCGCAAGAGCGCTTGCGGTCAGTCGTGCGGGACGAAACCGCCGAACCGGCCCTGGTGATACAGCAGCGGACCGTCGGCGCCGTGCACGGTCGCCTCGATAACCAGGCCCACCACCAGCACATGGTCGCCGATGCCGGTCGCCGAGTGGGGCCGGCAGATCAGGTGCGCCGACGCGTCCTCGAGCAGCGGCGCCCCGAACGCTCCGGGACGCCACCGGGTGGGCGGGGCGAACCGGTCGGCGCCCTTGCGCGCGAATCTGGCCGCCAGCTCGCCCTGGTCGCCGGCCAGCACGTTCACCGCGAAGTGGTCGGCCGGCCGCATCGACGGCCAGGTGCTGGAGCCCTGGTCCACATAGAAGGAGACCAGCGGCGGCGCGAGGCTGACCGAGGAGAACGACGTCGCCGTCAGCCCCGCCGGGACCCCCTCGTTCTGCGCGGTGACGACCACCACCCCGGCCGCGTGCGCCGCCAGCGCCCGCCGGAACAGCCCGCCGTCCACCGCCGGGCCCCGCATCGTCTCGGTCATGGGTCTGCCTTTCCCGCGACCGTCTGGCCGCGTGTGCTGTGAATCTCGCGAAGGATCTCGTCATTGATCGGGAGCACCGCGTCGAGCAGCGCCCTTGTCACCGGATGACGACCGGCGGCGGACAACTCCTCTGCGCGGAAGGTCTCGAGGAGGACCCCCCGCTCCAGGACCCCGACTCGGTCGCACAGGAACTCGACGATCGCGAGGTTGTGGCCGATGAACAGGTAGGTGAGATCGAGCTCCTCCCTCAAGTCCAGCAGGAGGTTGAGGATGTTCGCCTGCGTGGACACGTCCAGCGCCGACGTCGGCTCGTCGAGGATCAGCAGGTCCGGCTCCAGCGCCAGCGCTCGGGCGATGCCGATCCGCTGCCGCTGCCCGCCGGACAGCTCGTGCGGATACCGGTGCAGGTAGGAGGACGGGAGCCCGACGAGGTCGAGCACCTCGGCGGTCCTGGCCCTCCCCGCGGCGCGTGAGGCGGCCTTGCCGAAACGCAGGAGCGGACGGCTGATCTGTTCCCCGACGGGCACCCGGGGGTTCAGGGAACTCGTCGCGTCCTGGAACACGAACTGGAACCGTGGCCGCAGCCGCCGCAGCTCCGCCTTCGGCAGCCGCGCGATGTCCCGGCCGTCGAAGACGATCTCCCCCGCGTCCGCCGGCAGCAGGCCGCCGATCAGCCGCGACAGCGTCGACTTGCCGGAGCCGGACTCCCCGATGAGACCGAAGACCTCGCCCCGCTCGATGTGCAGCGACACGTCGCCGACGGCCCTGAAGCGCCGCTTGCGCTGCACTGTCCCCAGCCCGCCGACCACGAACTCCCTGCTCACGTTACGCAGGGTCACCAGCGGGGGCCGGGCGGCCCGGCCGTCGTCTCGGGGCCCGGCAGCCGTGGCCGCGGCGCCGTCTCCGCCTGCCGGGCCGAGGCGGCGGGGCAGGCCGCGCTCGGCCAGCCGGAACCGTGCCCCGACCTCCGGCACCGCCTGGATCAGCGACCGGGTGTAGGCGTCGGCCGGCGCGCAGAGCACGCGGTCGCGCCGGTCCTGCTCGACGATCCGGCCGTCCTTCATCACGGCGACCCGGTCGGCGGCGTACGAGACCACCCCGAAGTCGTGGGTGATGAGCAGCAGCGAGCCCCCCGTCCCTGCGGTCACGCTCGTGAGCAGGTCGAGGATCTGCTTCTGCACGACCGCGTCGAGCGCGGTGGTCGGCTCGTCCGCGATCAGCAGGGCCGGGCCGGACAGGCTCGCGAGCGCGATCATCACCCGCTGCCGCATTCCCCCGCTGAGCTCGTGGGGGTAGGCGGACAGCACCCGGGCCGCATCGTCGATCCCCACGTTGCGCAGCCATGTCTCGGCGATCTCGTGCCGCTCCCGCTTCCCCGCGGCCGGGCGGTGCAGCCCGATGATCTCCTTGAGCTGGTTGCCGATCCGGAACGACGGGTCGAGGGAGGCGAGGGGGTTCTGGAAGATCATGCCGATCTTCGAACCGCGGAACCTGGTGACCGACGACCGGGCGGCGGTGAGCACCTCCTCCCCGTTCAGGGAGATCGAGCCCGACGTCACCATCGCGTCGTCCGGCAGCAGGCCCAGGATCGCCGAGGCCGTCAGGCTCTTCCCCGCGCCCGACTCTCCGACGATCGCGAACGTCTCGCCGGGCCGGACGTCGAAGGTGACGTCGTCCACCACACGCTCGGCCGCGGGTTCGCGGCCGAACCGGACCGACAGCTCCCGCACGCTCAGCAGCGCGCCGGTCATCGTCCTTCCCTCCTTCGGTGGGGGTCGAAGACGTCGCGCAGGCCGTCTCCGAGCCAGTTGAAGGCCAGGGCCACGACGAGGACCACGAGCCCCGGCAGCAGCGCGGGGTACACGTTCCCGCTGATGATGACCTTGGCGCCTTCGGAGATCATCCGGCCCCAGTCCGCCGTCGGCGGCTGCACGCCGATACCCAGCGCGCTGAGGCTGGAGGAGAACACGATCATCCCGCCGACGAGGCCGGTGCCGTACACCACGATCTGGGCGCGCACGTTCGGCAGCACCTCGCGGAACAGGATCGAGAAGAACCCCGCGCCGAGCGACCTCGCCGCCTCGACGTACTCGCGGCCACGCTGGAGCTTCACCTCCGCGAAGACCACCCGGGTGACGTACGGGACGGCGGAGAACACGATCGACAGGACGACCACGGGCGTGCCCGGGCCGAGGATCACCGCGAGGACCAGCGCGATGATGATCACCGGGAAGGCGAACATGACGTCCACCGTCCGCATGATCAGGCCGGCGGTGCGGTCGCCCGAGAAGCCGGCGACGAGCGCGAGCACGCCGCCCGCGACGGTCGACGACAGCGACGCCGCGAGCGCGACGACCAGCGAGGTGCGCCCTCCCCAGATCAGCCGGCTGAGGATGTCGCGCCCCAGCTCGTCGGTGCCCAGGAGATGCCCCGGCGCGCCGATTCCCAGGTATTTGACGCCGCCGTCCGCCAGGTCGGGGTCGTACGGCGCCAGCACGGGGGCGAGCAGGCTGACGAGGACGAAGCCGGCGATGACGAGCAGTGCGAGCGCCACCTGCGCGTTCACACGCAGCCGGGAGCGACGCCGGCGCGGCGCCGTCCCCTTGAGCGGGTTCGGCGACCGGGTGCCGGGAATTGCCGTGAGAACCACTGCCGGCCTACCTCCTCAGCCGTGGGTTGAGAGCGTCCACCGCGATGTCGGTGAGCAGGTTGACCAGGAGATAGCAGAGCGCCACGAGGATCACGCCGCCCTGGATGAGCGGGTAGTCCTTCCCGTTGACCGCGTTCACGAGCTGCGTGCCGATGCCGGGCCAGTTGAACACGCTCTCCACGAAGATCACCCCCGTGATCAGGGTGCCGATCTCCAGGCCGATGATGTTCACCACGGCCGGGAGGATGTTGCGCCCGATGTGCTTGCCGACGAGCCGCCGGCGCGGCACCCCCTGAGAGGTGAACGTGCGGACGTAGTCGCTGTGCGACTCCTGGACGATGCCGAGCCGGGTGAACCTGGCGAGCACGAGTGTCGAGATCAACGCGGCCGACAGGCCCGGCAGCGCCAGATGGGCCAGCAGGTCGCCGAAGCCGCCGCCGTTCCTCGACTCCATGCCGCTCGCCGGGAGCCAGCCCAGCCGTAGGGAGAAGATCCAGATGAGGATCAGCCCGAACCAGTAGACCGACAGGTTGCTGCCGGTCTGGACGAACAGCATCGCGAAGCGGTCCAGGAACCCGCGGTGGCTGGTCCCGGCGACCACGCCGATGACGACGCCTAGGACGGCGCAGATCACGACGCCCGCCGCGGTCAGGATCAGGGTGTTGGCGAAGTTCGGCAGGAGGATGTCGAAGACCGGCTGGTTCTGCACGATCGACATCCCGCCGCCCGCCGTGAGCAGGTCCTTCACCCACCTCACGTACTGCTGCCACAGAGGGAGGGTGAGGCCGTACGACGCGCGGATGGCCTCGACCTGCTCCGGCGTGTGGTCCCGTGCGAACTGCGCCTCGATGGGGTCCCCGGGGGTCAGCCGGCCGACCAGGAAGGTCAGGGCAGACACCACGAGGAGCACCGGGACGATGTTGAGCACTCGCCACAGGATGTGCTTGACGGTTCCCATCGCCGTGATCGGCCTCAGCCCGCCAGCCAGACCTTGGTCAGGTCATACCAGTTGGTGGCCGCGTAGACGAAGCCGCGCACGTTCGGTCCCAGGGCGTAATACCGGGTCAGCGACACCGCCGGAATGGCGATCGCGCCTTCGCGGGCCTTCTTGTCGGCCTCCTTCCACAGCTCGATCCGCTTGTCCTGGTCCGTGGCGTACCGCGCCTCGTCCAGAGCCTTGGTGATCTCGGGGAAGTCCGCCGGGACGAGGCCCTTGACCGCGATGTTCGTGTAGTAGACCTGGTAGAGCCATTCGGCGTAGCTGCCACCGTACTCGTCGATGCTCAGGCCGTCGTCCGGCTCCGGCTTGCCGAAGGCGCGGGCCACGTAGCTCGGGCGGTCGAGGGTGACGACCTTGACGTTCACCCCGATGCCCTTGAGCCGGCTCTGCAGCCACTCGGCCAGGTTCTGGTTGGCGACGTCGGCGACGATGGTGAAGCTCAGCCCGCCCTCGCCGTAGCCGGCCTCCTTCAGCAGGGCCTTGGCCGCCTCGGGGTCGTAGTCGAAGTCGCGGGCGTCCGGGTCGTAGGCCTCGTTGCCCGGCGGCTCCAGGGAGTGCAGCGGGATCGCGTTGCCGTTGTAGACCTCCTTCGCGAGCCTGTCGCGGTCGATGCCCTGGATGACCGCCTGCCGTACGCGCTTGTCCTGGAAGGCCTTGTTCTTGAAGTTGAACGTGAAGTAGAGGAAGGCCGCGCCGTGCCCCTCCGGCACCTGGAATCCCCGGGACTCCAGCGTGCTCACGTCCTCGGGCTGGACGTAGCTGATGATGTCGGCCTCTCCGCTGAGCAGCGTCGCCAGCCGCGTCTGGTTGTTCGGGATGACGCGGAAGACGAGCTCGTCCAGGTAGGGCTTGGGGCCCCAGTAGTTCGGGTTCCTCTTCAGCACGATCCGGTCCCCGATCGTCCGGGAGACGAACGTGTACGGCCCGGTGCCGCTGGGGTGGTCGGCGAATCCGTCGTTGCCGTACTTCTCCCAGGTCGCCGGATTGCCGATGGTGAGGGTGCTCATCGACTGGGCGAGGATCCTCGGGAACCCGAGGAAGGGCTTGGCGAACTCGAACTCGTAGGTGTGGTCGTCGACCACCCGGCCCTTCACGAGGTCGCCGAACCAGGCCGCGAGCCTGGCCGCGCTCGTCTTGTCGTAGAACTCGTACGCGGGGTCGGAGATCCGGCGCACGTTCTTGTCCACGGACTCCGCGGTGAAGTCGGAGCCGTCGTGGAACTTCACGCCGCCGCGCAGGGTGAAGGTCCACTTCTTGCCGCCGTCGGACGCCTTCCAGTCCGTGGCGAGGGCCGGGAGGAGCTTCGTCGGCCCCTTCGAGTCGGACAGGTCCTCCTTGACCAGTCCCTCGAAGATGTTGCTCGACACCCGGTAGGTCTCCCAGTAGCCCTGCCGGTGCGGATCGAGGGCGAGAGGTTCGAGATACAGGCCGCTCACGAGCGTGCCGCCCGCCTTGGGCGTCCCGCTCCCCTGCGGCCCTCCGGCGGCGGTTCCGCCGTTCGCGCCGCCGCCGCAGGCGGCCAGAGCCAGGGCGGTCAGGAGTGCGACCGCGCCCACGACCGCCGACCGGGCGTGCTTGACGAATTTCATGACGTTCCTTTCGAGCACCGCCTAGAGCGCGGGCTGAGGCTCCGGAGCCGGGAAGACCGGGCGGGCGCCGGCGAGAAGACGGGCGGGTTTGGGCAGGGCCAAGCGGTCGCGCAGCGTCCGCCCCTCCGCCGTGCGCACGACCCCGAGGTCGGCGAGGCGCGGGACGAGGCCGTCGACGACCTCGGCGATGTCCGCGTCCGGACCCGGCCGCAGGAGGATGCCGTCCACGCCCTCTCGGGCGGCCGCCGACTCCACCGCCGCCACGAGCGCGGCGGCGGCGTGGCCGCCGGGGACGGTCACCTGGACGAACAGCAGCGGACGGCGGCCGTCCTCGGCGAACCGGGACGACGGAGCCGCGTCGAGCGCGCCGACGGCCTGAGCGATCAGGTCCGGGCCGGGCAGGTCCTGGCCGGACGGCTCGGGGTCGCCGCTCCCGAGCACGACCAGGTCGGCCACCTCCCCCGCCGCCGCCACCGCGGGTACGGAGTCCGCGTACCACGCCAGGACGGGAGAGCCCTGCGCGGTCGACGGCACGGTCAGCGGCCCGGCGATGTCGAACGCCCCTCGGTGGTCGACGTGCACGATCTGCTCGGCCCGCGCGAAGATCCGGCTCTCGCGGTCGGCGACGATCGACTCCTGCGGCCAGCTCTGCCAGAGCTTCTGTACGGCGACGGCCACGTCGCGGGTGGTGCCGACGCCCAGGGGCGCGCCCTCGGTGAGCCCGGCGCCTCCCCACGCCGTGTCCCCCGGCGCGTACCCGTCGCGGACCCCGAGGATCAGGCCGGACCTGCCCCCGGACAGGTGGTCGAGGGAGGCGACCCGGCGCGCCAGGTTGTACGGGTGGTCCCGGTGCGGGGCGGCCGCCGCCAGGAACGCCGTCCCCGGGGCGTGCGTGGCGAGGAACGCGGCGGCGACCGTGGGCTCCACGGTCGCGCCGGCGGGCGCCGAGCCGTCGATCCTGTCGATGCCGGCGACGACGAACGCCGCCCCCGTGCCGTCGAGCCGGGAGGCCGGCCGGGGATCCGCGATCAACGCGGCCAGGTGGTCTCCCCCGAGCCCGATGGCCAGGTAGGTGGATGTTTCGATGGTGGTGCTGTCACCCATGTGCGGGTCTCTCTGGTGATGTGCCGATGGGGTCGAGTGCCGGCGGGGTCAGGCCGAGGCGGCCCGGAAGTGCCCGCGGAGAGTGTCGGTCGTGTATTCGTGCCGGAAGAGGCCGCGCTTGCGCAGGAGCGGGACGACCTCGTCGGCGATCACTTCGAGGCCGTCGGCGAGGACGTCGGGCTGGAGGTTGAACCCGTCGACCGCGCCGGACCGATACCAGTCCTCGATGTGGTCCACGAGCTGCTCGGGCGTGCCGACGAACCCGCTGTGCCCCGATCCCGTGTACCTGGTCTGCCGCAGGTACTCGCGTACGGTGGGATCGGTCGCCCGGATCTGCTCGTGGATGGACTGCCGGAAGCCGATGCTGCCCCCGGAGGAGGCCGGATCGACGATCGCGGCGAGGACCTCTTCGGGGAACTTCGCGTCGAGGTCGAGCTGCGAGACGTCGTATCCGATCGCCTGCGAGAGCCACTGGACCGAGTAGGACGCCGGGCCGAGGTCGTGGAGCTCGTCGCTGCGGCGCCGGGCCTCCTCCTCCGTGCTGCCCAGGCTGAGCAGGAGCCCGGGCAGGATCTTGACGGAGTCCGGCGAGCGGCCCGCGTCGGCGGCGTGCCGCTTCACCTCGCGGTAGTGTTTGACCGCCCCCTCCTTGGTGAGCTCGGCGGCGAACACCCCCTCGGCCCGCCTGCCGGCGAGCGCCCGCCCCTTGGGCGAGCCGCCGGCCTGGAGCAGCACCGGATGCCCCTGCTTCGACGGGGGGACGCGCAGCCTCCCGTCGAGGTCGAAGAACTCGCCGTGGTGGTGCACCTCCTCACCGGTCCGCGCCGACTCCCAGAGCGCGAGGACGAGCTCGACGAACTCCGCCGCCCGGTCGTACCTGTCGTCCCGGGCGGGGATCTCCGGAAGGCCGAAGTTGCGGGCGGCCGACGCGTCGCGCGTCGTGACGATGTTCCATCCGGCCCGCCCGCCGGACAGGTGGTCGAGGGACAGCAGCCGCTGGGCCAGGTCGAAGGGATCGTTCAGGGTCGTCGAGGCTGTGGCGATCAGGCCGACGCGCTCGGTCGCCGCGGCGACGTGACTCCAGTTGACGGTCGGCTCCAGACGGCCCGCGTTGGCGTCGTAGGACGGGTTCCCCAGCGCCGGCGCGTCGGCCAGGAAGACGGCGTCCAGAGTGGCCCGCTCGGCCACCCGGCCGATCGTCTTCCAGTAGTCGCCGTCGACGAAGGAGTCCTTGTGGAGGAGGTCTGACTGCCACGCGGCCGGCAGATAGCCCAGCACCAGGACGTTGACCCCGAGGATGACGTGACCCGTGCGTACGTCGGACATCGATGAACCTCTCCTCTACTCGCTCTGACCGGCGGAGATCGCGTAGACCTTGGCCGGGTCGGCGTCGTTCACGTGCCAGTCGCCCAGGATGCGTTCCTTGTAGACGCGCGGGTTGTGCGAGGCGAGGGTGCGGGCGTTGCGCCAGTGCCGGTCGAGCAGCAGGTCCTCGGAGACGCCGGAGGAGCCCAGGGCGTCGAACACGACGGTCGTGGCCCGCAGCGCCGCCTCTATGATCACCAGTTGGGCGCGCGTGGTGGCGACGTGCCCGTCGAGAAGCGCCCGCTTCGCCGCCTCCTCGTCACCGCCGACGCGGGCGTGCGCGATCTCGTCCAGCGTCCCGGTGGAGGCCGACAGCGCGGCCTGCGCGCCGAAAGCGTCGGCCGACACCTTGCCGATGACCTGCAGCAACTGGGGGTCGTCAGTGGCGCTCTGGGCGAGGCCGTGCCCGTAGTTGCGCTTACGGGCCCTCAGTGCCGCGATACCGTCGCGCAGCGTCGCCTGCGTGATGCCGGCGAGGATCGCCAGCAGCGCGGTCTGGTAGAAGAGGCCCTGGTAGGCGAAGCGGTCGGTGGCGGGGAAGAGGTGGTCGCTCTCCACTCGGGCCCGGGAGTAGTTCGCGCTGCCGCTCGCCGTGGTCTTCTGGCCGAATCCCCTCCAGTCGTCCACCAGGCTCACGCCGGGCTGGTCCGCCTTCACCAGCGCCGTGGTGGGCACCCCGTCGGGGTTGACCGCGAGCACGTCCAGCCAGTCGGCGTACAGGCTGCCGGTGGCGTAGTACTTCGCCCCGGTCAGGAGCCAGTGGTCGCCCTCGGGAACGAGCTTCGTCTGGATGTTGGCGTACGTCCCGTTGTTGGCCTCGGTCCACCCGCCGCCGACGAACTCGCCGTCGAGGAACCTCTCGATCCAGGCGTCCGTCGCCGCCGTACGCGGGGCGTTCAGACGGTCCTCCACGAACGCCAGGTGGTTGCGCCACACATGGGCGACGTTCGGATCGGCGGCGCCGAGCTCACGCAGGAGGTCGAAGGTCTGCTGCAGCGACGCACCGAACCCGCCGAGCTCGCGGGGGATGCGGACGGCGCCGAAGCGCGCATCGATCAGCCATTTGACCTGCTCGTAGGGGAAGACCCGCCCCTTCTCGCGCTCCAGGTTGCCCTCGGCGATCTTCTCGAAGACCGGGCGGAACCGCTCGCGCAGTTCCTCGATGTCCGCGGTCGCATGCCGAAGCGAAGACGTAGAACCAGACATGTGCCATCTTTCGTGTCGGAGGCCGGGCAGCCGTGTACGGCGCGGGCCTCTCCGGTGTCACGGAGTAGTGGTCGCCCCGGGCAGCTCGAAGCCGCGGAACGCAGCAGGGCAGGGGAAATCGGCCGAGGACGGCCCGGCGGCGTCCGGACGTCGTCGTCCGGACGTGTCAGCGGGCGAGAGCCTCGTGTGGGGTGGGGAAGGGTGCCGGGAGCCGGGTGCGACCGGCCCGGTGACGTGCGGCCGCCGGGCGCCGCGGTGGTGCGACGGCCGTCAGCGACAGCGGTTGCTGGTCACGCGCATGTAGTCGACCACGCGGCGGACAGTCAGAGCGACGGATCCGGACATATCCTTAATTTCCTACATGCATTGTCGGTTTAGCAACCATGTCTCGCGTATCGAGACGATCTCGACGACGGGGACGACGGCGCCGCCGGCGGTGATCGCCTCGCACAGCGCATCCAGCGGTGACGCGACGGTGACTGCCCGGCGATGCCCGGTGTGAACGATGGGAGAGGTCGCTTCGGCCCGACCGGGAACCGGCGAGAGGGGAATGCCATGACCGATTCCTTCGAGGAGCGTCTCAGGCGTCTGGAGCAGGTGGTCCAACGCCTGGTGGAGACCGTCGGAGGCGCCTCCGACGACACGGACACGGTGAGCCATCGGCTCGACCAGCAGGCGCTGGAGCACCTGGCCGGCAAGCTCGACCAGTTCAGCGAGCAGCTCAGCCATGCGGAGAAGGCGACGCTGCTCAGCGTCCTCGGCGCCGCGGCCGTGAAGTTCGAGGAGGCGGCCGCGGACGGAGCGGAGAGCATCGCCATACCGGAGGGCATCGAGGTGTTCACCCGAGGGCCGCTGGACCAGGTGAGCCTGGGCGACGCCCTGATCGGGCTCGGCAACATCGACCGCGGTCCCGCCGCGAGGCTCCCCGGCAGCGGGATCGATCCCGTGGCCGACGCGGTCAACGTCGGCGGCGACGTCACCTGTGTCCACGGCGACTGGACGAAGGACCTGGCCGCCGACGCGCTGACGGATCGCGCGAGGTGGGTCACCGGGCCCGACCTGGGAGGGCTGGGCTCTCCGGGGAAGATCGTCCCAGGGCGAACCGGAGGCTTCGAGAGCAAACCCCGCCCGCGGGATCGATGACCGCGCGCCGCCATGACGGCTACGGAACCGATGGCCGGGCCGGGCGGGGCGCGGGCCTCCTGCGCCGCCGGTGGCCTGCGGGTCGCTCTCGTCACCATGCCGTTCGCATCGCATCGGCGCCCCTCACTGCAGCTGGGGCTGCTCGCCGCGATCGCGAGGGAGTATGGACACACCGTCTCCACGTTCCATTTCAACCTCGACTTCGCCGCGCTGATCGAGCCCCGGCTCTACAACCTGCTCTGCGAGCACCGCGGAACGGCGCTCGGCGACTGGCTGTTCGCGGAGGCGGCCTTCGGCCGGAGGGCGCCGGACGCCGGCAGGCGGATGCCCTCGTTCGACGACGCCGACCTCGCCGCGGCGCTCGCCGCGACCGGCGGCGACACCGCCGCGCTGCGCAGGCTCCGGGGCGAGACCGCCGGGTCGTTCATCGAGGAGCTGGCCGGCGGCGTGGCCTGGGACGAATTCGACGTCGTGGGCTTCACCACGACGTTCCAGCAGAACGTCGCCTCCCTGGCCCTGGCCGCCCGGCTCAAGCGGGCGCATCCGCGCCTCGTCACGCTGTTCGGCGGAGCGAACGTCGACGGAGCCATGGGCGTCGAGATGGTCAGGGCCTTCGACTGCGTGGACTACGCCCTGTCGGGCGAGGCGGATCGGTCCTTCCCCATGCTGCTGCGGCGGCTGGCGGACGGCGCCTCGCCCGATGACGTCCCGGGCCTGCTCCGCCGTGGACGGGACGGCGTCGTCGCCGGGGCGCCTTCCGCTCCCACGGCGGCACTGGATGACCTGCCGGTGCCCGACTACGACGAGTATTTCGAGCGCGCGGAGAGGCTCGGCCTCATCCGTGCCGCAGCCCGCCGCGACATCGACCTGCCCTTCGAGAGCGCTCGCGGCTGCTGGTGGGGACAGCGGCGGCACTGCACCTTCTGCGGACTCAACGGACAGACGATGAAGTTTCGCTCTAAATCCCCGCAACGTGTGATAGACGAGCTCACCCTTCAGGCCAGACGCTACCGCTCCTACCGGTTCGAGGCCGTCGACAACATCCTGGATCCCGCCTATCTGGAGGAGATGCTGCCGAAGCTGGTCGAAGCCGGCGTCACGTACGACATCTTCTACGAGGTGAAGGCCAACCTGAGCCGGGACCAGCTCGCGCTGTTGCGCCGGGCCGGCGTCCGGCGCATCCAGCCGGGGATCGAATCGCTGAGCTCGCACGTGCTCCGGTTGATGCGCAAGGGAGTTCGCGCGTCGGACAACGTGAACCTGCTGAGGTGGGCCTCCTACTACGGACTGTCGGTGTCCTGGAACCTCATCTGGGGGTTCCCGGGTGAGACGGAAGAGGATTACCGCGAGCAGGCGAGCCTTGTCCCGCACCTCCTCCACCTGGAGCCTCCCGGCGGCGCAGGACGCGTGTGGCTGGAGCGCTTCAGCCCCATGTTCACCGACCGCGCCGCCTTCCCCATGGCGACGGTGCGCCCGGAGAGCAGCCTCGACTTCGTCTATCCGGACTTCGTCGACAAGGACCGGCTCGCCTACTTCTTCGACTACCGCCTTGAGGAAGCGCTTCCCGAGGTCTCGTACGGCTCCATGGCCCTCGCGGTGAAGGCATGGCAGGCGGCGCGTAAGGACCACGACCCACAGCTCAGGTTCTTCTACACCCCGGGACTGCTCGAGGTCGTGGACACCCGGCATTCGGCGGACGAGACCACCTACACCCTCCGCGCGCCTCTCGACACGCTCTACATCGCCTGCAGCGACCGCCCTCGAAGCGTACGTTCCCTCGTCACCGAGGGGGACAGCCCTCTGAACGCCTCGGACACCCGCATCGCCCTCGATCGCCTGTGCGATGCGGGGCTGGCGATGCGGGACCGCGACCGTTACCTCGCCCTGGCACTGCCGGCCACGGGGAGGTGACGCCGTGGCCTCCTTCGACGCGCACCCGCCGTCCGGCATCGCGACGCTCCTTCCCCCGGCCGTCTACGAGGAGACAAGGGCCCGCCTCGCGGCCCTCGCCGACGACGGCGGTGCGGGCGCGCGGCTGAGACACGCGCTCCTGCGGCAGAGCGCGATCACGGAAGCAGTCATGCCGCCGTCGGAGCAGGTGTGCCTCGACCGCGTCGTCGCGCTGCGCTCCCCCGAGACGCTCGCCGCCGCTCTGGGCTCTCCCGGGGAACTGGCCGCCGCGCTCGGCCTGCCGCCCGGCGACGGCGACCCCGAGGGGCAGGCCGGATCGGCCGTCCGGGAACTGTGGGAGTTCGCCGCCTCCCTGGACACGCCGGGGAGGCAGGCCCTGGAGGTGCTCGTCCGGCGCGCCGTGGACCCCCTGCGCGCCCTGGCGACGGTGCCGATGAGCGTGTTCTTCTCGCCCGCGGAGAGCCGGCGGCTCGTCGAGCTCCTGCGTGCGCGGGGCCGGCGGGCCCCCGGCCTGCTCGGGGTGACCGTCATCATGAAGCTCACCCGCCTGTGCAACCTCCGCTGCTCCTACTGCCACGACTGGCGGGCGGAGCAGGATCAGCGGATGTCGTTCGACGCCCTCGCGGTCGTCCTGGACCGGCTGTTCACCGGGCACCACTTCGTCCGGATCATCTGGCACGGCGGCGAGCCGCTCCTCCTCGGGGCCGGGGGAATCCTCAAGGTCCTCGCCGCGCAGGCATGGCTGCTGCCCCCTGCCGTGGAGGTGAGCAACTCGGTGCAGACCAACGGCACCGTGCTGTCCTCCGACCTGATCCGCGTGCTCGCGCGCTACCGCGTCGCGGTCTCTGTGAGCATGGACGGACCTCCCGACGTGCACGATCAGACCCGCAGGACGGCCGGCGGCCGCGGCACCGCCGACCGTGTCCGCCGGAGCATCCGGGAGCTGCGGGGGCACGGGCTGCTCTCCGGCGTGCTGGTCGTGGTGACACCGGCCGTCATCCGGGCCGGCGCCGAACGCCTCCTCACGTTCCTGCGGGAGGAGGAGATAGGCGCTGTCGGGCTGCTGCCCGCGCGCCCGGAGTCCCGCGCCGACGGCTCGGTCCGCGGACCGTGTCTGCCGGTGGACGAGTACTGCCGGTTCCTCCTCCGGGTGCAGCGGATCCGGGATCGCATGGGCGACCCCCGGCCCCGCGTCCGCGAGCTCGACGCGGTGCTCGGGCTGCTCGACGGCAGGCCCGCGGGCTTCTGCGAGCTGCAGGGCGACTGCCTGGGCCGATACTTCTCGGTGGAGCCTAACGGCGACGTCGCGCACTGTGACAAGTTCGTGGGAGACCCGGATTACACGCTGGGCAACCTCGCCGTGGACGACCTGACCGCCGTACGCGGGTCCGCCCGGCTGAGCGCGCTGCGCACGGCCGACACCAGGCGACGGGCCGAGATGGAGCAGTGCCCGTGGTACGGGCTGTGCCGGGGATGGTGCCCGCACGAGGCCTACGTCTCCGCGGCGACCGCCCGGGCGGACGGCCGGGACGCCCCGCGTGACTGCTGCGGCCTGTCCCCCCTGTTCTCGGCGCTCGCCGCCGGCAGGACGCCGCCCGCCGGCCTCGCGAGGCAGGCGACGCCATGAGAGCCCTGGGCGCGGCTCCGCGATCGGCCGGGCCACAGGTGACGGCGGTGATCGGGCGCGGGGCGATCGCCCGGGAGCTGGCCGAGCGGCTGCGGTGTTCCGCCCGTCCCCGTCCGCACACGACGGACGGCCTGCACCTCGTCGCCTCGTGGTCCGGCCCCGCGCATCTGGCGCTGCTGCGGCAGGGCCTGCGCGGCCGTGCCTGGATCCTCGTGGAGGAGACGGAACGAGGGCTGGCCGTCGGGCCGGTCTTCGACAAGGAGAGCCCCTGCTTCGAGTGCTACCTGCGCCGGCTGGCGAGCCATGGCCGGCCGCACCCCGTCCCGCCGCGGTCGAACCGGCTCCTTCCCGCGGTCGAGACCGTCCTGGCCTGGGTGGCCGCGGGCGGCGTCGGCGCCCAGATGGAGATCCTCCGCACCGGCGGGGTCCGGGAGCATCGCCTGCTGCCCGTACCCGGGTGCGCGTGCGCGTGCATGAGCGTGTCCCCGCCGGTTCGCCGCCTCGGGCCGGCCGACGCCGTCAGCGATCGGATCGGCATCGTGCGGCACGTGGAGGTCCACGTCGAGGAACGATGGGGCGTCGCGCTGGCGCACGCGCGCGGGTGCCGGACGGAGGCGCTGCACGGTGGGCCGGGCTTCAGCGACGGGGGCGGGTGCGACCCGGATCCCGCCCGCGCCCGGCGTGCGGCGGTCTGCGAGGCTCTGGAGCGGTACAGCGGCGGGTTCTGCCCGCCCGGCCTCGTCGTGGCCGCACGCGACGACCTTCCGGCCCCCAGCATCGCCCCGGACGCCCATCACTACGGCGGCATACCCGTGTCGAGCGCCACCCTGCTGCGCTGGGTGCGCGGGAGGAGCCTGCTCGACGGCTCCCGGGTGTGGGTGCCCGCAGCGGCCGTCTTCGTCCCCTACCGCTGCGCGGAAACCGAGCCGCCGGCGAGCAGGACGAGCTCGGAGGGGCTCGCCGCCGGGCCGGATCTGCGATTCGCCGTCCAGCGCGCCGCGCTCGAAACGGTCGAACGAGACGCCTTCATGCGCGCCTGGCGGTACGGCAGGCCGGTGCGCGGAGTGCCCACGGGCGCGATGGAGGTGCCGGGTCTGCACCTCGCCCAGATCCCGGCGCCGACGGGCGCCGCCGTCGTCGCGGCGTTCATCGAGGACGCGTCTCCGCCCTTCACGGCGGTGGGCCTGGCAGGCCGGCTCAGGCTGCCGGAAGCGGCTCGGGCCGCCACGCTCGAAGCGCTGGCGGGCAGGGTCTTCGCCGAACGGATGCTCGACGCCGAGTCCGCCGGGGGCGCCGGGGCCGTCCCCGCCCCCCACAGCGCCCGCTACCACCGCTACCTCCACGCGACCGACGCCCGTCTGCGTGCGGCGCGGCACCGATGGCTGCACCCCGCGCGCCTGGCCCAGCGAGTGGAGACGTCGTGGACTGGGCTGGTGCGGCGGCTGCCCGCCAACGCGTACGTCGATCTGACGCCTCCGGACGTCGGGGCTCTGGGCGTCCGCGTGGCCCGCGTGGTGGTGGACGGTTACGTCGGGCTCGACGCCGACGCGCACCGGCCGCGCCTGAGCGGAGATCCGACTCCTCATCCGATCGCCTAGTGAAAGGGCTTGCCGCCATGGCGACCGTAGTGGCCGAATCCCTGCGTTCCGGTGGGGACAGCACGGCCGATCGCGTGCTCTGCCTGCTGGACTCCCTGCGCCACGTGCGTCTGGGACTGCCGGTGAACCAACTGGATCACGCCCTTCAGACGGCGGCCCGCGCGGAGGCCGCGGGCGCGCCGGACGAGATGATCGTCGCGGCCCTCTGCCACGACGTCGGCAAGGCGATCTCCGGGCACAACCACGGCGCCATCGCTGCCGAGATCCTGCGGCCGTTCGTCTCGGCCGGCGCCTACGCGATCCTGCGCCATCACGAGGAGTTCCGCTACGCGGACTACCCGCGCTGGACCGGCGTCGATCCGCGGGCCCGCCTGCGCTTCCGAGACGAGCCGTGGTACCGGGCCGCGGTCGTCTTCGCCGACGAATGGGATCGCGGGGCGCTCGACCCGGACGTCCGTACGCCGCCGCTGGACCACTACTCACCGCTGGTGAGGACGGTTCTGGGCCGGCCCGGAAGCGGCATCGGCTCCGGTCATCACCTCCGGGAGGCGCGATGAGCACCAGCGCCCTGTACACCGGCGCCGCACGTGCCCGGGGACGCAGCGCCCTGGCGCGCTGCGTCGGCGACGTCGACGAGTTCCTCGCGACCGTCTGGACACGGCGCCACCGGCACCGGGTCGCCGCCGAGCCCGCCGCCTTCGCCGACCTGTTCGGCGAAGACAGCCTGCGGCATGTCCTGGCCCATCGCGAACTGCGTGTCGGCCGCCACGACCTGCGGCTGATGCAAACGGTCGACGGCCGGTTCTCCGTCCTCGACCCGGCGCAGTACACCGTCGGAAGCGAAGCGGGCGACGACCGGGTCGACGGCGCGGCCGTGAACCGCCTGCTGCGGTCGGGTGCCAGCCTGGCCCTCCAACTGGTGGACCGGTACTGGCGGCCCCTCGAACGCTTCTGCCGCGATCTGGAGCTGTTCCTCGGCCACCCCTGCCAGGCCACCGCCTACGTCACCCCGCCGGCCGCCCAGGGCCTCGACGTCCACCACGACCTGCACGACGTCCTCGTCCTGATGCTCGCCGGAGAGAAGGAGTTCACGCTCTACGAACCGGTGATCGAAGATCCCGTGCGCGGGCAGATGCTCTCCTCCCTGTCCCCTCCGCCGCACCTGCAGGAAATCGCGACGATGACCCTGCGTCCGGGAGACGTCCTCTACATCCCGCGTGGCATGCCTCACGTCGCCCTGACCGGCGCGCACCGTTCCATGCACCTGACCATCGGCGTGCGGGCGGCCACCTGGCACGCCCTCGCCGCCGAGGTCACCGGCAAACTCGCCGACGAGTGCGCGGCGGACCGGGAGATGCGCAGATCGATTCCGGTGGGCGCCCTGTACGGCGGGCACGAGTACGAGTCGCTGGCCGACGAGCAGGCGGAACGGCTGGCCGGGATCGTCCGTGAGCTGGCGCGGCGGGCGTTCCGCGAGGGCCTCACACGGACCATGCTGGCAGCGCGGCCGACGGACTACGGCGACGGAAGCGACTGGCTCGACCGCGTCGCCGCTCCGCTGACGGCGGAGCGGGCCGCTGTCCGGCTGCGCCCCGGAGCGCTCGTCCACATCACCAGGCGCGGCGACGAGGCCGAGGTGCGGCTGTCCGGCGGGCGGATCCTGCGGACCGGGCTCGCGGAGGCGGACGCTCTCGCCGAGATCCTCTCCGCTCCCGGCGGCGGTACGGCGATGGCGTACGTCAGCCCTGCCGGCCCCACCTCGCCCCTGATCCGGCTCGTCCGGGTGCTCCTGCAGGAAGGCGTACTGGAAATGGCGACGACACGGTGACCTGGGTGACCACATGACTTCCGAGAACTCGTCCCGCTCCCTCATCAGCCTGGTGCGACGTCTGGTGCCCGATCTGGAGCACGCCTCCGCGCTCCTGGAGAATCCCGGGGACGTGCTGGCCGCACGGCCCGAGCGCGATCGGCGGGTCCGGTCGCGCCGCGCGCCCGGCCCCGGCGCCGCCGCCGGCCGTCCGATCCCGACGAGCCTGGACGCCTTGCACGCCGGTCGCCGCGCCCTGCGGAAGGTGTTGCGGACAGGCGAGAACGCGCAGCTCGATGAGGCGGAGCTGATCGGCCTCGAGGCGGTGGTCGTGACGCTCGGCCGGCCCGCCATCCTCGTCCAGGACGACCACTTCTTTCCCGCGCCGCATCCCTGGGAGGTTCTCGAGGACCACCGCGCCGCCATCGAAGGCATACTGCCCAGCGTGGGCCGCATCGAGGTCAGCGGCCACCCCGCTCTCGACTGGATCGGCACGGGTTTCCTCGTCGACACCGACGCCGTCCTCACCAACAAGCATGTGGTGCGGGAATTCGTGGACTGGAGATCCGGCGGTACATGGACCATCGATCCGAGCATGCGGGTGCGAATCGACTTCGCCGAAGAGATCGGCACGCCGTACCCCAGGGAGTTTCCCGTCACCTCCATCATCGGAATCCACTCGCACCTGGACCTCGCCCTCCTGCGAGTCGGCGCGAACGGCACGGCTGGCCGCCTGCCGCCCCCCTTGCCCCTGGCCCGCTCGTCCGCGAAGCTCACCGCCGGCCGGCAGGTCTATGTGGTGGGTTACCCGGCGGCGGATTCGAGACGCAACGACGAAGGCGACATACAGCGCATCTTCAGCGACATCTTCAACGTCAAACGCCTCCAGCCCGGGGAGCTCAGGTCCGTCGCCCCGAACCGTGACGAGGTGGCGCACGACTGTTCCACCCTCGGCGGCAACTCCGGCTCCTGCCTGGTGGACCTCGAAAGCCAGGAGGTGATCGGAGTCCATTACCGCGGCCGCTATCTCGAGGCCAACTGGGCCGTGGCGATGCATCTCGTGATCGAGCAGATCTTCGCCGCGACCCGGGGACGACGATGAGAAGCACACCGGCGGCTACGGCGGCGTGACGGCCGCGCCGCACGCTGGTCTCATGGCTGACGGTACCCTGCCCGCGACTGTCGTCATCCGCGTGATCCGCCATGGAGACCGCCTGATCGTGCGTGGCGTCTTCGTCGCCGCCCGCGGGGCGCCCCGTGTCCGGATTTGGACAACCGCCTCCTCGATGCACGGCGAACTGGATGAATGGCTGGAAAGGCTCGCCCGAGAAATTCAGACGGGCGATGACGTGCCGCCGGAGTAACGCTATCGTGACGTTCCGGAGACGCCGGGGAGTTGCCATGGTGGGGAACGGTCCACGTTCTGGGAGGCGTGATGCCCGCCGGCGAATATCACCTGTATATGCTCGGCGAGTTCGGTGTGTTCCGGAGTGGCAGACGGATTGATCTGGCTTCCGGATCGGCTCGGCTGATCGCTTTTCTCGGCTGCCGGGGAAGAAGCAGCCGAGAGACCGTCGGCGAACTACTCTGGCCCGCTCTGCCCGACGGCCGTGCCCGGGCGAACCTGCGCTCCGCGATGTGGCGGCTCCAGCGCGCCTGCCCCGGCCTCCTCGCGTCGGACAACCGGCTGCTGGCGCTGGCCGAGCCCGTGAGGATCGACCTCCTCGAAGCGTCCGCCCTGGGCAGGGGCCTGATCGAGTCGAGGGCCGGAGCCGCGAAGGCGGCGACCATCGGTTACGAGGAGTGGTCCCTCCTCGCCCACGACGTTCTCCCGGAATGGGCCGAGGAATGGGTGCTCGTGGAACGCGAGCGCTTCCGCCAGCTGCGTCTGCACGGTCTGGAGCAGATCGCCCTCGCCTTCATTTCCCAGTGCAGGTTCCCCGAGGCCATCGAGGTGGCGGAAACCGCCATTCAAGCCGAACCGCTGCGAGAAAGCGCGTACCGATTGCTGATCATGGCACACCAGGGGGAGGGCAACCACGGGGAGGCGATGAGGGCGTACAAACGCTGCAGTCAGCTGATATACGAGGAGCTCGGACTCGCACCCACTCCGTTGATGGAGAAGGTGGTCGTCCCGTCGAAGGCCCAGGCACACACCAGTTCCGCGATGCATGGGCGCCTGAGGCTCGACCACATGATGTAGGCCCCGCCCTGGCCGAGCCGCACGGGGAAGCCGTCCCGCTCAATGTCACGGCGCAGCGCCGCGGCGGTCTGCCCCAGGAACGGCGGGCCCGGCCCGCACTCGCCCCGCTCCCACCCGGGACACCACGGGCTCTCGCGTCTCATCCACTCCTTGGCCAACCGGCCCTCGGTCCGCATCGTTGCCGTCATCAAATAGGACCACGGTCCGGAAAGGACTGGATCATGAGTGGACTGCTGTACGTCTCCGCCAGGGTCGGCAACGCGATCAGGGCGTCGATCGCGTGCGCCACGACGGCGCCGAGCCTGCGGGAGGTGGCCGCGGCCGCCAGCGCCGTCCCGGCCAGCGCGGCGACGGCGGTGGCCGCGACGCTGACGTACAGGGTCGTGCCGGCACCGGCCAGGATCAGGCTGAGCAGATCGCGGCCGAGCCGGTCGGCGCCGAACCAGTGCTGCCAGGAGACCGGAGCCCAGCTCGACCGCGGGTCGATCCGGCCCGGGTCGTGCGGCGTCCACACGGACGACAGCAGGGCCGCCGCGACCACCACGCCCGACAGGAGCAGGCCGGCGCGCCCGCTGCGCCAGACGCGGCCGAGCGTCCGGCGGCTCACCGGGCGCCCCGCAGCCGGGGGTCGATCAGCCGGTGCACGACGTCGATCAGCGCGCCGACCACGAGGACCAGCGCCGACAGCAGCAGCACCGTGCCCTGCACCTTGACGAGGTCGCGGTTGCCCACGTCCGCGAGGAGCATGCGGCCGACCCCCGGCAGGGCGAAGGCGTTCTCCACGACCACCGCGCCCACCAGGAGGGACGCGAACTGGATGCCGAGGACCGACACCACGGGAAGGGCTGCGTTGCGCAGGCCGTGCCGGATCACGGCCCCCAGCGTGGTCAGGCCCTTGGCCCGGGCGGTGCGCACGTAGTCGGCGTGGAGCACCTCCAGGGTCGCCGACCTGACGAAGCGCAGCAGCACGGCCCCCTGGGCCAGGGCCAGCGTGAGGACGGGCAGGACGAGGCTGCGGACGGCCGCCCCGGGGTCAGCCCAGCCCTCGACCGGGAACCCCTGCGCGGGGAGCACGCGCAGCCGGACCGCGAAGACCACCGCCAGCATGATGCCCATCCAGAAGGTGGGCACCGCGATGCCGAGCTGGCCCACGGCGGACACGGCCGCGCCGTCCCGGGAGCGGTGCCGCAGAGCGGCGTACGTCCCCGCCGGTACGGCGAGCACGACGGCCAGCACGCTGGACGCCAGCGTCAGCGGCAGGGTGACGACGAGCTTGCGGCGCAGCTCGCCGGTGACCGAGACCCCGCTCAGCGCGGAGGTGCCGAGGTCGCCGATGAGCACGCCGGCCGCCCAGTGCCCGTACTGCGCGAGCAGCGGCCGGTCGGTGCCGAGCCGGACGCGCAGGCGGACGAGCTGGTCCGGCGTGGCCTGCACGCCGCCGATGATCGAGGCGAGGTCGCCGGGGAGCAGCCGGAGCAGCACGAAGACGAGGAGAAGGTGTCGATCAGACGCCCGGCGACGTCCTCGTAGTCGCCGTCGGGGAACAGCGCCATTCCCATCGCGAAGTAGACCATGAGGTACGGCGGCAGCTTGCCGTCCGACCGCCGGACCTGCCGCCCCGTCTCCAGCAGGGCCCGGTCGACCGCCTCCCGGGGAATGGACGCCGCCACCACCCCGATGGAGATTCAGTCAGGGGAGCCGCCCGTCCGCGCCGCGCACCATACGCGGACTGTAGAACACGTCGCGCCGCCGCTCACCAACGGGAGGGCGCGGGCGCCGGCCCTTCCTTCTGCTTCCGGTGACGAAGAGCCGGGAGGCGACGTCGCGCAGGCTAAGCCCTTGCTCAGGCGATCAGGCGAAGTAGTGGCCCTCCTTCAGGTCCGCGATCAGGCCCGGCCGGGTGGGCTGCCAACCGAGCAGGTCGCGGGTGATCTGGGCCGATGCGGGGCGCGGCGTGCCGTACGGCTCCTGCGGCACAACCGGCGATGGCGGTTTCTTTGAGGTGCCGAAGAGAGAGAACACCAAAGGGGCCGGTCATGGCCATCACCCAAGGGCGCAACCAGAGGAACCACCGCCTCCACGCCGCCACCCCCGCCATGGTCACCGTCCCCGTCCCCGCCCGCTACGCCTGGGCCGCCGCCCGCGTCGCCGTCGGATGGGTGTTCCTGTGGGCCTTCCTGGACAAGCTGTTCGGCTGGGGCTTCGCCACCTCCGCCGCCAAGGCGTGGATCAACGGCGGCAGCCCGACCACCGGCTTCCTCGAGGGCACCGCCGGCCATGCCTTCGGCGG
This sequence comes from Microbispora sp. NPDC046973, assembly GCF_040644495.1. Taxonomy (NCBI): domain Bacteria; kingdom Bacillati; phylum Actinomycetota; class Actinomycetes; order Streptosporangiales; family Streptosporangiaceae; genus Microbispora; species Microbispora sp. NPDC046973. The sequence continues at coordinate 96,559 of NZ_JBEYWQ010000024.1, forward strand.
CCTGTTCACCACCCTCGCCGGCCGGCCCTGGGTCGACTGGCTGTTGATGACCGGCCTGGCCGGCATCGGCACCGCCCTGCTCCTCGGCGTGGGCATGCGCATCGCCGCCGGGGCGGGCGGGCTGCTCCTCCTCATGATGTGGGCCGCCACCCCCTGGTCCGCCGCTTCCCGATCCTCAAGTAGACCGACCGTCAAGTAGACCGATCCTCACGCGGGCCGGTCCTCACCCCGCGGACTCCGAAGCCCACCCCCGGCCCCCGGGGGTGGGCGCCGGCGTGGCCGGGCCGCCCCGCGTGCCTGCGGCGTCTCGGGGTGACGCCACCGAGGCCGCCTCGGTGAGCGGAACCGGCCACAGCGGCAGCCACCTGTGCGGCACACGCCCGTTCCTACCTCGTCGGGTCCCCCTCCGGCGCCGTCCCGGAGCCGGCGAGTCCCCGTTCCACGACCCGCTCACGCACCTGCGGGATGATCTCCCGGGCGAAGAACTCCTGCTCACGTACGGTCGGCAGGGCGAGCAGCAGGGAGGTGAAGCCCGCCGCGACGATGCCGGTGAGCTGGTCCACCACCGCGGAGACACCGCCGGTGACGAACTCCGGGGTCGGCGGCCTGGAGGGATCGACGAGGACCCGGACGTTGCAGGCGCACGTGATCGAGTCGGGGTCGCGCCCGGCGTCCCGCGCCGCCCGGCGTACGACGCGGCGCATGGCGGCGGCCTGGGTCAAAGAGATCCGCCCGAGCGAGGGCAGCCATCCGTCGGCCAGCTCCCCGGTGAGCGCCAGCGAGCGCGGGCCGTAGGAGCCGAGCCAGATGGGGATGGGCCGCCGGGGAGCCGGGGCGATGACCGCCTCCCGGACGGTGTAGTGGTCGCCGTGGAACGACACCGGCTCCCCCGTCCACAGCCCGCGGATGATCTCGATCGCCTCCCGCAACGCCGCGACCTTCTGTCCCGGGCTGCGCCCGGCGAGCCCGAACGCGGCGAACTCGTGGTCGAAGCCGCCGCCTCCGAGGCCGAGGATCAAGCGCCCGCCCGACAACCGGTCGACCGTCTCGGCGGTCTTGGCCACCACGGGGGGCTCGCGGTAGGGCAGCCCGAGCACGTTGGTGCCGACCTCGATGGTCCTGGTGCGGGCGGCGATCCACGACAGCGCGGTCAGCGGCTCCAGGCTGGGCCGGTCGCCGTGCAGGTGGTCGCTCAAGGTGAACAGGTCATAGCCCAGCTCGTCCGCGCTCTGCGCGAGGTCGAGCGTCTCGCCGGCCGACAGTCCGCCGACGGCCCCTCCCGCACCGAAGCGCAGCCGGTTGTGCGCCGTCATGCCCGTGCCTCCTCCTGGTCGTGCGGCCACGGCCGGTCCCCCCGTACGACGGGCCGCCGCGGGTCCGCCGACCAGGCGGACCAGGAGCCCGGGTAAAGCGCTGCCGCGCCGGCGCCGATGAGCTCGAGCGCCAGCAGGTCATGGCAGGCGGTCACGCCGCTGCCGCAGTAGACGGCCACCTCGGTGTCGCCGTCCACGCCGAGCTCCCGGTAGCGCAGCCGAAGGCGCTCCGGCGGCAGGAAGACGCCGTCCGCCGTCAGGTTCCCCGCCCAGGGAGCGCTGACCGCGCCGGGGATGTGGCCCGCGCGGGGCTCGCCGGGCAGCACGTCGGCGCCCGCGTAGCGGCCCGGCGCGCGGGCGTCGAGCACCACCCCGGACCCCAAGGAGGCCATGCGCTCCACCTGACCTGCCGACAGGAACATCCCTTCCGGCCAGGGCACGGCCCTCCGGGTGACCGGGGGCCGGATCACCTCGCCGTTCTCCAGCGGCGTCCATGCGGTCAGGCCACCGTCGAGCAGGGCCGCCGGGAAGCCGAGGCGGCGCAGCAGCCACACCAGCCGCGCGGCGTAGGCGCCGCCGTTGTCGTCGTAGGCCACGACGACGTCGTCCTCGCCGATGCCGAGGCCGCCGAGCGCGCGGGCGAAGTCCTCGGCGGACGGAATGGGATGCCGGCCCCCGGTCCGGGTGGGCGGGGCGGACAGCACGGTGTCCACGTCGACCCAGACGGCGCCCGGGAGGTGACCCCGGAGGTAGGCGTCGCGGCCGCTGCGTCCGTCCAGGTACCAGCGCACGTCCGCCGGCACGGCCTCCGGGTGGCTCCGGACCCACGCGGCGTCGACCAGGGGCGGGAGTGAGACGGGTGTGGGCAACACTCAGTCCTTCCTGTGAATGTGGTTCGGTCGCAGCCGCAGCAGCACGCGCTCTCCTTCGGCGGCCCGTGGCGTGGGATCGCCCGTCCACTTCTCGAACGTGGTGCGCGCCAGGCGCAGGGCGCTCTCGCCGCTCTCGACGGCGACGACGACGGCGCGCACCTCGATGTAGCGGCGCGGGTTGGCGGAGTCGAGGAGCAGCAGGCCGACGCGGGGGTCCGCGACGACGTTGCGGTACTTCTGCCGCGTGGTGTTGGTGCCGATCAGCAAGTGGTCGCGGTCGGCGTGCGGCCAGACCAGGCTGCTCTGCGGCTCCCCGCCCGGCATGAGCGTGGTGAACAGCGCGAGCGTGCGGGCCATGGCCAGCTCCCGTACGTCGTCGTCAAGCACGCGCGGCCTCCGGCGCCTCCGCCACCTGCGGGAGGACCTCGGAGGCGATCAGCTCCGTGGCCCGCTGCACCTCGGCGTAGGGGATGCCGCCCAGGTCGACGGCCAGCAGGTGCAGGTCGTGCCCCCACGCATCGCGCAGCCGCCCCAGCTTGTCGACCACCTCCGCCGGGCTCCCGCACAGAGCGGGGCCGTCCTCGCCCACGTACTCGTCGAACTCCAGGCGCCGGTGTGCGTGCGGCGCGCTGAGGTAGTTGGCGATGTGGTCGCGCCACAGCGCCCGCGCCTGCTGGGACGTCCTGGCGACGAAGGCGTGGCTGGCGGCGCCGAGCCGGCCGGGCGTCTCCGTACGGCCCCGCTCGCGCCACAGTAGGCGGTAGGCGTCGAACACGGGCACGAAGTCGGCGGGCGGACGGGCGGTGGTGCCGATCACCATCGGCAGCCCGTTGTCCACCGCGAGATGCACGGACTCCAGCCCGGTCCCGCCGCTGATCCACAGTGGCGGCCGCTCCTGCAGCAGGCGGGGCTGCAGGCGGACCTCGTGCAGCGGGGGCCGGAACTCCCCCGTCCAGCTCACCCGGTCCTCGGCCCACAGCCGCAGGAGCAGCTCGACGTTCTCCCGCTTGCGCGCGGCCTTGCTCTCCGGCTCCTGCCCGAAGACCGTGTACGGCTCGGGGAAGAACGAGCCCCCGGCGATGAGTTCCAGACGGCCGTCGGAGAGCAGGTCGAGCAGGGCGTAGTCCTCGGCGACGAGCACCGGATCCCGGTTGGCCACCAGGGTGGTCCCGGTCGCGAGCCGGATGGAGGAGGTGCGCTCGGCGATCGCGGCCAGGACCACGACGGGTGAGGGTATGACGTCCCGCTCGCCGAAGTGGTGCTCCCCCACCGTGTACCAGGCGAAGCCGAGCTCCTCGGCGGCGACCGCGGCCCGTACGACGTCGCGCAGCCGATCCCGCTGGGACAGTCGTGCCCCCGTGTGCGGGTCCGGCAGCAGGCTGCCGAAGGTGATGAGACCTAACTCCATTGGGGTTCCTCCGTCTGTGTCCGGAAACCGGGAATCGCGGCGAGCAGCTCCCTGGTGTAGGGGTGCTTCGGAGTCGTGAAGACCTGTTCCGTGTCGCCCCGTTCCACGATCCGGCCGCCGCGCATGACCGCGATGCTGTGGCTGACCTGGCGCACGACGGCCAGGTCGTGGGAGATGAACAGATAGCTGAGGCCACGCTCACGCTGCAGCCTGGCCAGCAGCTCCAGGATCTGGGCCTGCACGGTCACGTCGAGGGCGGAGACCGGCTCGTCGCACACCAGCAGGTCGGGGTTCAGCGAGAGGGCGCGGGCGATGGCGACGCGCTGCCGCTGGCCTCCGGACAGCTCGCTCGCCCGGTGCCGGGCGAGCGAGGCGGGCAGGGCCACGTCGTCCAGCAGCGCGCGTACGGTCGCCGCCCGGCCGGCCGCGTCGCCCACTCCGTAATTGCGCATCGGCTCGGCCAGCAGGTCCTCGACCGTGAAGCGGGGATGCAGCGAGGTGTAGGGGTTCTGGTAGACGAGCTGGACCCGGCGCCGCAGCCGCCGCAGGGCCTCGCCCCGCACGGCGGTGACGTCCTCGCCCGCGAAGCGCACACGGCCCGCCGTGGGCCGTTCAAGGCCCAGGATCATCCTGGCCGTCGTCGTCTTGCCCGACCCCGATTCGCCGACCAGGCCGAGCGTGGTCCCCACGGGAATGTCGAAGTCCACGCCGTCCACCGCGTTCCTGGTGCCTCGACGCCGGAGCGGGCCGGTGCGTACCGGGAAGCTCTTGCCGAGCCCGCGGACGCTGAGCAGCACGGCCGCCCCCGGCGGGGCGGGCGCGGGGCGCCTGCCCGTCAGCGCGGGAACGTCGGCGAGCAACCGCCTGGTGTAGGGATCGCGGGGATCGGTCCTGATCCGCCTGGCGGGACCGGCCTCGACCGTCCTGCCCCCCGACATCACCACGACGTGCTGGGCGCGGTCGGCGACGACTCCCAGGTCGTGGGTGATGAGCAGCATCGCGGCTCCCGTCGCGGCGACGACGTGGTCGAGGTGGTCGAGGATGCGCCGCTGGACCGTGACGTCGAGGGCGGAGGTCGGCTCGTCGGCGATCAGCAGGCGCGGCCGCGCCGCCATGGCCATCGCGATGAGCACCCGCTGCCGCATGCCGCCCGACAGCTCGTGCGGATACTGGCGGGCCGTGGTCGCGGCGTCGCGCAGCCCGGCCTCGGCGAGCAGCTCCACCGCCCGCGCCCGCGCCTGCGCCCGGGTCGCCAGCCGGTGCACCCGCAGGACCGCCGCCACCTGCCGGCCCACGGGCTGGACGGGATCGAGCGCGGTGGCCGGATCCTGCGGGATGAGCGCGATCCGGCGGCCCCTGACGTCCCGCCAGCCCTTCTCCGGGAGCACGGTCAGCTCCTCGCCCTGGAAGCGGACGCTGCCCGACTCGATCGCGCCGCCTTCCGGCAGCAGCCCGACGAGCGCGTGCGCGGCGGTGGTCTTGCCCGAGCCCGACTCTCCGACCACGGCGGTGATCTGGCCGGGGCGGACCTCCAGGTCGAGTCCGTCGAGCGCCATGGCACGCCCCGCGGGCGTACGGTAGGACACGCGCAGGTCCCTGACCACCAGCAACGGGTCCTGACGGGGCGGTTCTGTCATGGCGTACTCCTGTCGGTCTCCAGGAGGCGGGACAGCCGGTTGGCGGCCAGCACGACCACGGCGACGGTGAGGCCGGGCAGCATGGTCAGCCACCACGCGGACGCGAGGTAGTCGCGCCCGGCCGCGATCAGCGCCCCCCACTCCGGAGCGGGCGGCGGCTGGCCGTAGCCGAGGAAGCTCAGGGATGAGACGGCGAGCACGACCAGCCCGAAGTCCAGCGCGGCCAGCGCGAGCACCGGCCCGGCGGCCGGCGGCAGCACGTAGCGCAGCAGGATCCGCCACCAGCGGGCGCCGCACAGCACGGCCGCCTCCACGTAGGCGGCCGTACGCACGCGCAGGACCTCGGCGCGCATCACCCGCGCGAAGCCCGCGACACTCACCGCTCCGACCGCGATCGCGATGTTGAGCGTGCCGAACCCCAGCGCGCTGATGATCAGCAGGGACAGCAGCACGGGCGGGATGGACAGCGCCACCTCCACCACGCGCATGATCGCGGTCTCCGCCCAGCCGCCGAAGAACCCGGCGAGCAGGCCGAGGGCGCCTCCCGCCAGCAGGGCGACGCCGATCGCGGCGACCGCCGCGCGCAGCGACGCGGACGCGCCGTGGACGACCCGCGCGTACACGTCACGGCCGAGCTGGTCGGTGCCGAAGAGGTGGTCGGCGCTCGGCGGCAGCAGCCGCTGCGTGGTGATCCCTTCGATGGGGCTGCGCCCGGTGAACAGGCCTGGCACCAGCGTCCACCCGAGCACGACCAGCAGCACCAGGATCGACAGCGCCGCTCCCGGATGCGCCGCGAAGTAACGGGCCACACGGGTCATGCCGCCGCCCGCCTGCCCGTGATGCGGATCCGCGGGTCGAGTGCCGGGTAGAGGAGGTCGACCGCCAGGTTGACGGCGGCGAACGCGACCGAGGCGACCACCACGACGCCCTGCACCACGGGGAGATCCTGGGTCGCGACCGCGAACTGGGTGACCCGCCCGACGCCCGGGCGGGAGAAAACGGTCTCGACCACGACCGCGCCGCCGATCAGGTTGCCGGCGAGCAGGCCGACCACCGTCACCGCGGGGAGGGCGGCGTTGCGCAGCCCGTGGCCGAGCAGCAGCCTGGTGCGGCCCGCGCCGGTGGCCCGGATCGTGTCCGCGTAGGGCTCGCGCAGCGTGGCGTGCAGGCTCTTGCCCAGCATCTGGGCCACCATCGCAGTGCCGGGGACGGCCAAGGTGCAGGCGGGCAGCACGGCGGAGGCGAGGCCGGAGCCGCCGAGCGACGGGAACACCGGCCAGCGCAGGGACAGCAGCTGGATCAGCGCCAGGCCGACCCAGAACGACGGCAGCGAGATGCTCAAGGAGGGCACCGAGCGCAGCACCTGCCGTGCGAAGCGCGACCCGGGGAGGTTGCCGAGGACGCCGATCGCCGTCCCCGCCGAGAGCGACAGGGCCAGCGCGATCGTGCCGATCTGCAGAGTGGGGGGAAGCGCCTCGGCGATCATCTCGGAGACCGGGCGGCCCGTCTGGATCGACCTGCCGAAGTCGCCGCGCAGGGCGGCGCCCAGCGCGGACAGATACTGCACCACGGCGGGGCGGTCGAGCCCGAGCTCGGCCCGCACTCGGGCGACCTCCTCGGCGGAGACGGCCTCGAATCCGTTGCGCCCGCTCAGCATCAGCGCGACCGGATCTCCGGGGAGCAGCCGCAGCACGACGAAGGCGACGGTGAACGCGGCCCAGACGACCAGCAGCGCCTGCAGCAGCCGCCCGGCCAGGTAGCGGACCATCACGGGCCGCCTTGCGGCGTGGCGAACGCGCCGGTCACGACGCGAGCCGGGCGTCGTGCAGGTCGAGCCGGGTCGACGCGTCGGTCTCCAGGTCCTTCACCGCGTCCGAGACGCCGTGGACCAGGGCGTTCTCATACAGCGGGACGGTGTCGGCGTGGTCGAGGATCCACTCGGCCGCCTTGGTGACGGCCTCGCGGCGCTTCCCTTCGTCCGTGGCCGCCGCCTGCCGCTCCAGGTAGTCGTCCAGCTTGCTCGGCGGCAGGTGCCAGAGGTTGGAGCCTTTGGAGTAGAAGATGTTGCGCAGCACGTCGGGGTCGGCGCGGGTGACGGCGACCGCGGTGATGTCGAACTTCCCGGCCTGCTGCTGCTCGACGTATCTGGTGGGCGGCACCGCGTTCAGCTTCACGTCCACGCCGACCTTGCGCAGTTGCTGCTGGACGTACTCGTCCACCGGCGGCATCGGCGCCGGGATGAGCCAGTTCAGGGTCAGCGGCTTGCCGTCCTTCACCCTGATCCCGTCCGGGCCCGGCCTCCAGCCGGCCTCGTCGAGCAACTCGGCCGCCCGTACCGGGTCGTGGCGCAGCTTGTCGCTCTGGTCGACGTACAGGGGCGTGGTCCCGGCCAGGACCCCGGTGGCCGGTGTGAACCTCGGGCCCAGCACGGTGCCGACGAGGTCGGCGCGGTCGACGGCGAGCAGCAGCGCCTGCCGTACCCGCTGGTCGGCCAGGACTCCGGCGTGGTTGAGCGACAACGGCGGCACCAGACCGGGAACCCGCGTGACGAGCAGGTGGAATCCGTCCTTGGTGAAGGAGTCCTGGTCGGAGGGCTGCACGTTCTCGGCGATCTGGACCTGCCCGGAGCGCAGGGCGGTGGTCCTGGCGCCGGCCTCGGGGACGAACACGAACCTGACCTCGGCGAGACTCGCCTCGCCCCGGACCGTGGCGAGCGAGGACGGCCACGAGTAGCCGGCACGCCGTTTGAGCACGACCTCCTGGTTGGAGGTGTAGTGGTCCAGAACGTAGGGCCCGGAGCCGACGAAGCGGCCGCGGCAGCGGTCGGCGAGCGGCGTCCCTGCGGTCGCCGGGGACAGGATGCCGAGTCCCGCCCCTGACGTCGCCTGCAGGAACTGCGCGTTGGGCGCGTCGAAGTCCACGTGCAGGCGATGGGCGTCGACAACCGTGGTGCCCTGGTAGCCGCGCAGGTAGCTCGCGGCGCCGTTGGCGGGCAGCGCGGCCAGGCGATCGAAGCTGGCCTTGACCGCCTGGGCGTCCAGTGGGGTGCCGTCGCTGAAGGTGACACCGTCGCGCAGGGTGAAGGTGAAGCGGCGGGCGTCGTCGGAGACCGAGAACTCCGAGGCCAGCCAGGGCACGATCTTGCCGGTGCGCGGGTCCTGGTCGGTCAGTGTGTCGACGAGCGACCTGCTGATGTCGAGCGCGGCGAGCTGGCCGGTCTGCTGCGGATCCAGGCAGGAGGGGTCGGCCGGCATCGCCACGGCCAGCGTGGCGCCCGTGCTGGAGGTGTTCGTTCCGGTTTCCGCCGCGCAGGCGGCGAGTAGCCCGTTCAGGGCGAGAAGGGCGAGGGCGAGGGGTTTGCGACGAGGGGACATCCGGTGGCTCTTTCCGCAAGAAGCGGGACGGCCGCGACGGCGGCGGCGACTCCCGAGAAAGTTCGCAGTACGTATAGTTCGCACTACGATCAAATTAGCAAGTCGCACCAATAACCGTCAAACGGACTCGGGAATAGGGGAAACGGTCCGCCGGACGGCCAGGGGCGCCACCGCGGCCCCGGCAACCGCCGCGACCGCACCCAGCCAGAACAGCAGGGAGAAGGCGGAGTCGGGCACGGCGGCGGCGCGGCCGGAGGAGGTGGACGCGATCACCGCGGCGGCGAGCTGGCTGCCGATGACACTGCCCACGGTGCGGGCGATGTTGTTGATTCCGTTGGCGGTGCCGGTCCGGGCGAGCGGCACGATGTCGGCGATCAGCTTGGGCAGCGCCCCCATCACGAGCCCGGAGCCCGCCCCCACGACCGCGTAGAACACCAGGTGCTGCCAGTACGAGGCGTGGCCGAGCGCCATCAGTGCCGCTCCCACGGCGAACAGCGCGAACCCGCACGCCAGTGGCCCCCGCGGACCGAGAGACGCCGAGATGCGGCCGACGGCCGCACCGGCCGGGACGATGGCCAGCATGCCTGGGAGCATCAGGAGACCGGCCACGGTGACCGAGGCGCCGAAGCCTGCGCCGTCCGTTCCTGGCCGCTGCTGGGCGAACAGGGGCATCCCCAGGTAGAAGAAGTACGACCCGGCTCCGAACAGCAACGCGGCGGCGTGCGTGGCCAGCATCGGCCGGTCGGTCAGCTCGCCGACGTCGATGAGCGCGTGGGCCCTGCCGCGTTCGACCGCGACGAGCACGGCCGCCAGCAGCACGCCGAGGACGAACAGGCCGAGCACCCGCGCCGACGTCCAGCCCCACGAGGGGCCCTGCGTGAGCGCGAGCAGCACCGCGACGAGACCGAGGCCCAGCAGCGCGGCGCCGAGCAGGTCGAGCCTGCCGGAGGTGCCGTGGCGGCGGGCGGGCACGTACCGCCAGACCATCGCGAGACTGAGCAGCGCCAGCAGCGCGCCGAGGACGAACAGATACCGCCAGGACAGGTGGTCGGCCAGCAGCCCGCCGACGACCAGGCCGGCCCCGCCGCCCGCTCCGACGATGCCGGAGACCAGCCCCATCGCGAACGGCAGGCGTTCCCGCGGCAGCGCCTCACGGAGGATCGCCATGGACAGCGGGACCACCGCGAGCGCCGCGCCCTGGACGACACGGGCGGCGATGAGCTGGCCGATGTCCTGGGCCGCCGCCGCGCCGGCCATGCCCGCCGCGTACGCGACGAGCACGCCCACCATCACCCGTCGTCTGCCGTGCATGTCCCCCAGCCGGCCCAGCAGCGGGGTCAGCACCGCGCTGGAGAGCAGGAAGGCGCTGAGGATCCAGGCCGACCAGGCGGGGGTCGTCCGCAGTTCCCTGGCGAGCAGCCCCAGGGCGGGGACCACCACCGTCTGCATCAGGGCGTAGCCGAACACCGCGGTGCCGAGCGCGACCAGCAGACCGGTGTCTCTCGCGGCGGGACTCGTCGTGTCATCCGTGCTCACGGCGCCTCCTTAGTTCGTAGTACAAACAGTTCGTAGTACGCACAAATTAGTTGGCAATACGAACCGATGTCAACTACGCTCGGACCAGGAGGTACGGGTGACCAGGACCACGACCGCAGAGGCCGGCACGGAATTGACGTTCGCCACCGCGCTGGTGCGCATGTCCCACGTGGTGCAGTACGTCTTCGCCGATGTGAGCCGGGAGCACGGCGTCACCCCGCAGCAGGCGCAGTTGCTGTGCATGCTGACCGGCGGCCCCGTCGGCATGACCGAACTCAGCCGCCTCCTCCACCTGGAGAAGTCCAGCCTCACCGGACTCGTGGACCGGGTGGAGCGACGCGGGCTCGTCACCCGGGTCAGCCATCCTCGCGACCGCCGCGCCTGCCAGATCTCCCTCACGCCCGAGGGCACACTGCTCGGCGAGAAGGTGCACGGGGAGATCTGCGCGCGGCTGGACGTCCTGGGCGAGGCGATGCCGGAGGCCGACCGGCGCCGGATCGCCACGGCCCTCACGGGCGTGGTCGCACGCTACGCCGTTTAGGGCGGCTCAGGTCGCGGTGAGCCTGCGGACCGGCGACTTGCACGACCGGCGCTGCGCCGGGGCCTGCGAGTCGAAGCGGACCTGCCAGTCGCCCGTCGACGGCACCTTCTCGCGCAACCGGAAGCGGCCGTCGGAGCCCGTCGTCGCCGACCCCCGCACCGCGTCGGCGCCCGTCCCCGACGGGTCGAACCAGAGCCGGACGCGCTGCTGGGGCAGCGGATCCCAGCGCGGAGGCTGCCCTGCGGGCTGCACCCGGACGAACAACGTGCCGATGTGGGTCGCCTTCCTGTTCCGCTTGCCGCTCTTGGGGCTCGCCGAATAGGCGATCCTGGTCTGCGCCCCGGCGGAGTTCACGGCCGAACGAACCTCCGCGCTCCGCGCCGCGGTGAGGCGCCCGTCGTCCTCGGCGTCCCCGCGGAACTCCGCCGACCAGAACCCGGACTCGGTCGCCGTGACCGTCGCGTCGAACCGGCCCGACCTGCCGGTGACGACGCGCGCCACCTCCGTGCGGGACAGCAGGCCGTCGGCCCGGAACAGCAGGGCGACCGCCCGGCCGGGAAGACCGCCCCAATCCTGCTTGCCGGTGGCCGCCTCCAGGCGGCCGGAGAAGGTCAGCTCACTTCCCTCGTCGACCGGGTCGGGAGACAGCGCGAAGCCCTCGATCCTCGACCGCCGCAGCCTCTCCTCGGCCTGGACCTCGAACCTCCGTTCCTCGGTGACGCCGCCGGCGCCGACCACGACGCGCCAGGTCCCCGCCACAGCGTCCCGGCCGAACGCGTGCCGGGCCCGCCACCGCTCCTCGAAGGGCGTGCGCTCCTCGCGCTCGAAGCCCAGGCGCGTACGGGACCCGTCCGGGGCCACCAGGTCGCCCTTCACCTCGGCGCACGCCCCGCTGGTGACCACCTCGAAGGTCGCCGCGACCTGGTCCTCGCCGCCGATCGGGACGGGGTCGGGATCGACCTCGACCGACTCGATCTCCACCGGCTCGATCTCCACCGGCTGGATCTCCACCGGCTCGGTCTCCATGGCGGCGCCGTCGCCGCGGGGCCGTCGCAGGAGCCGTGCGAGCAGGTGGCGGATGATCGTCATGTCGTTCGACACACCTTCCGGTAGGGCGCCTCCGGCACGAGGCGCCGCCAATCGTCGTCTCCCAGTGCGCCGCCGGCCCGCGCGCACACCTCGGCCGCGGCCCGTTCCGGGTCGATCGGGTAGCGCCGCAGCGTCCCGTCCGCCCCGGCGCTGTAGAGGTACCGCCCGTCCGCGTCGAAGGCGAGCGCGAGCACCCGGCCGGTGTGGACGGCGTACGGCAGGCCCAGCGGCGACCGGGTGCCGGCGTCCCACAGGCGGACCTCCCCGCTCGTGCCGCCGGTGGCGATCAGCCGCCCGTCGGGCGAGTAGGCGAGCGCCACGACGTCGTCGAACCGTCCCTCCTCGGGTGCGAGCGTCCCCGTACGCCGCAACGTGCGGGCGTCCCACAGGCCCACGCCGGCCTCGTGGAAGCCGGTGGCGATCGCCGAGCCGCCGGGGCTGAACGCGATCGACCGCACCCCGTCGAGGACGGGCCCGAAGGGACGCCCGGTGACCGTTCCGGTCGCCAGGTCGACCAGGGCGGCGTCCCGCCCGCCGATGGCGAGGACCCGGCCGTCCGGGCTGACCGCCATGACGTCCCACCCGCTGCGGCGCGGGACGGGGATCTCCGCGCCGCGGGCGAGGTCCCACACCCGGACCGGCTGGTAGTCCTCGGCGACGGGTGCCACGGCGAGGACTCCGCCTCCGACCGCCAGCCCGCCCACCGAGCCGGCGCCCGCGACCGGGACGCGACGGAGCGGACGGCCGTCCGGCACGCTCCAGAGGCGCACCGCCGCGGCCTGGCCCGTCGCATCACCCGCGGGAACGGAGGCGAGCGTGTGAACGTCGGGGAAGGCGAGCGCCCCGGCCGGTGCGCTCCCGAGCGGCGGCCCGAGGCGGACGCCCCTGGCCGGATCCCACAGGAGCGGCCCTTCGCCGGCCGCCGAGACGGCGAGCGTCCGTGCGCCCGGGGCGAAGGCGGCGGCGACCGCCGACGGGGACACCGTCGTGGAGCGGGCCCCTGCCCCGGCGTCCACCGTGGCGACCCTGCCGCCGCTCAGCAGGTAGCGCAGCACCGGGCCGCCCGCCGCGCCGGTGGCGACCCTGATGTCCGGCATGCCGGTGGTGTCCCCCGGCGTGGAGTAGGCCAGCAGGCCGCCGCCGTCCGCGCTCCACACGCCGGCGCCGGTGCGGTCGAAGGTCAGGACGAGCCTGCCGCCGTCGCCGTACGCGAGCCAGACGGCGGAGGCGCCCTCCAGGACGGTGCCGCGGCGGCGGCCGGTGGTCAGGTCCCAGAAGCCGACGTCGTCGCCGCGGCCGACCGCGATCGTGCGACCGTCCGGGCTGAAGGCGACGGCGTCCCCCCGGCCGCCGGCGGGGGCGGCAAGGCGCCGCGGGTCGTGCGGACGCCCCGCGACCGGCTCGTACAGCCGGTACCGGCCGTCGTCGAGCAGCACGGCGGCGTGCCGCGCGGAGACCACGACCCCCTCCGCCCGCGTGTCGTGCACGTCGAGGAGCTCGACACCGCGAAGGGCGTCCCAGACCTGGCCCCGATGGCCGGGCGCGAGCACGGCGAGGCGCCGGCCGTCCGGGCCGAACGTCATCTCCAGCGCGCCGTTCCCGAACGCCGGGCCGAGCGGACGGCCCGTGGACAGGTCCCACACGCGCAGCCGGCCGCCGCCGGAGACCGCGAGGCGGCGGCCGTCGGGGCTGAGCGCGACCGCGTCGGGGGCCGGTCCGATGCCCTGGGCGCCCCCCGCCACGCGGTGGGCGGCCACCTCCCACAGGACCGCACGGCCGGCGTCGGCGACGGCGAGCAGCCGCCCGTCCCCGCTCAGGTCGAACCGGGCTCCGGCGGTGACGGGCGGGGGCGGGTCGATCCGCCGCAGCGGCTGGGCGAGCGAGCTGTAGAGGGCCGCCCGCGCCTCGGGCACCCCGGCCAGCCGCCAGGCGGCCACGCTCAGCGCCATCGCCCGGGTGGGATCGGACGAGCGCGAGGTCTCGGCCAAGGCGGCGAGCCGCCGGGCCACGGCCACGTCCCGCTGCCGCTCGGCGGACGCCTTCTGGTCGAGGGCCAGCCCGGCCGAGGCCGCCGCGACGGCCACGAGCACGGCGAGCACGGCGGTGAGGCGGCGGCGCCGCCGGGCGCGCACCCGGGCGAGGGCCCGGGACGCGTCGAGGAACGCCTTCTCCAGCGTGTTCAGCGTGACATGGTGGCGCGCGGTCGCCGCCCAGCCGACCGCCGTGTCCAGCGCCGTCCCCTGGTAGAGGTCGCCGGGACGCCGCCCGTGCAGGTCCCACATCCGGGCGGCCTCGGTCAGCGGCCGCTGCACCCGCAGACCCGCCCGATCCGCGTCGACCCACCCGCGCAGCCGGGGCCAGGCGCGCAGCAGGGCGGCCGCGGCGAGGGCGACCGTCTCGCCCTCGCGGACGACGAGGTCGGCGCGGGCGAAGCCCGACAGCACCCGGCGGGCCGTCTCCCGGTCGACCACGCCGTCGAGGAGCTCGTCCTCGGGCACCGGCCGGGGAAGGTCGTCGCCTCCCTCCCCCGGCGCGACCATGCGCAGCAGGATCCGCGGCACCAGCGCCTGGTCGGCCGGGACGAGCGCGCCGTACGCCTCCTCGGCCACGGCCGCGAGAGGGGGCGGCGCGACGGCCCTGGACGGCCCGAGGCCCTCGGCCGTACGGGTGCCCTCCGCGAGCAGCGCCTCGCCTCGCGGCGACGGGTGCCCGAGCAGCGCCGCGAGGAGGGTGTCCGCGTCCGGCCTGGCCTCCGGGTTCTTGTCGAGGGCGCGGGCCACCAGGCCGCGCAGCGGCTCCCCCAGCGCCGTCAGGTCCGGCTCGGCCGCCAGGATGCGGTGGAGCAGGGCCGCCACCCCGGTCAGCGCCTGCCCCGCCGCGTCCGGACCGCCGCCGGGCACGGGCAGGCGCGCGGACCCCTCGGCGAACGGCTCGCGGCCGGTGGCGGCGAACAGCGTCACGGCTCCCCAGGCCCAGACGTCGACGGCCGGGCCCGCCCGTGCTCCCAGCACGCTTTCCGGGGCCATGAAGGCCGGGGTGCCGGCGACGTGCCCGGTCGTCGTCAGCGACATGTCGGCGGTCCGGGCGATGCCGAAGTCGATGACCCGCGGCCCGTCGGGGCCGATCAGCACGTTGTCCGGTTTGAGGTCGCGGTGGACCACCGACGCCCCGTGGATGGCGGCCAGCGCCGTCGCGATGCCCGTGGCGAGACGGTGCAGCTCCCCCGGCCCGTACGGCCCGTCCCGCGCGACCGCCGCGCGCAGGCTCGGCCCGGCGACGAACTCGCTCACGATGTACGGCTGGGGGCCCTCCAGGTCGGCGGCGATGACCCTCGCCGTGCAGAACGGCGCGACCCGCCGCGCGGCGGCGACCTCCTTGGCGAACCGCGCCCGCGCCTGCGCGTCCCCCGCCCCGCCCGCCGAGCGCAGGACCTTGACGGCGACCCGGTGACCGGTCTCGTCGTAGGCCTCGTACACGACGCCCTGCCCGCCCTCGCCCAGGCGGCCGGCCAGCCAGTAGCCGCCGAGCCTGCGCGGATCGCCGGGGAGCAGGACGGTCGCCATCCAGACCTCCCGCCAGCCGGAGACCGCGTGCCCCGATCGTGCTACGGGGATCCGGCGCCGCCAAGGCCCTGCTGTACGCGATCAACGCCGGGGGACGAGACGACCGGCGAGCAGATCGGCCCGGTCTACCCGCCGCTGACCGGCGACGTGCTCGACCGCGCCCAGGGCTGCAGCCCGCTTCGGCGCCAGCGCATTCCGGACGGCCTTCAGGAAGAGGTGCCGCGGGCCGGCTATCCGATGGTGCGTGCGACCGCCCGGCTGATGCGGCGACGTTCGGGCCACGAGCCCGGGAGGACTCGACCCTCGAAAGTCCGGTCTGACGGACTTGGACCGAAAGTCCCACGATCAGGGGACTTCGAGACGGCCGGAGCGTGCCGTACGGCTCCTGCGGCACCACCGCTGATCGCGGTTTTCTAGAGGTGTCGCAAACGAGAGAAAAGACGCTGAAAGGGGCCGGTCATGGCCACCATCGAAGGGCGCAACCAAAGGCACCGCCCCCACACCGCCACTCCCCCCGCCGAGGCCACCGTCCCCGCCCCCCGCACCAACGGCGAGACGATCCCCACCACCGCAGGCGCCGCAGGCGCCGGACCGGCCCGCTACGCCTGGGCCGCCGCCCGCATCGCCATCGGCTGGGTCTTCCTGTGGGCCTTCCTGGACAAACTGGTCGGCTTCGGCTTCGCCACCCCTGCCGCCAAGGCCTGGATCAACGGCGGCAGCCCCACCACCGGCTTCCTCAAGGGCACCGCCGACCACACCCTCGGCGGCCTGTTCACCACCCTCGCCGGCCAGCCCTGGGTCGACTGGCTGTTCATGACCGGCCTGCTCGGCATCGGCACCGCCCTCACCCTCGGCGTGGGCATGCGCATCGCCGCCGCCACCGGCACCCTGCTCCTGCTGATGATGTGGGCCGCCGAACTGCCCCTGACCACCAACCCCTTCATGGACGAGCACATCGTCTACGCCATCGTCCTGACCGGCCTCGCCTTCACCGGCGCCGGCACCACCCTCGGACTCGGCACCCAGTGGGCCGCCACTCCCCTGGTCCGCCGCTTCCCGATCCTCAAGTAGACCGATCCTCACCCGGCAGACTCCGGCGCCCACCCCCGGCCCCCAGGGGGTGGGCGCCGGCCTGACATATCGGAAA
>NZ_JBEYWQ010000025.1:0-108987 GCF_040644495.1 Microbispora sp. NPDC046973
GGCGGCCGCCGCCACACCCGCGAGCTGCTGGACTTCTGCGCCGACCACGCCATCACGGCCGACGTCGAGGTGCTGCCCTCGGCGCGCGTTCAGGAAGCACTCGACCGTCTCGGCCGCGGCGACGTCCGCTACCGCTTCGTGCTCGACCTGTCCGACCTCGACCAGCCCGTCCACCCGTGAACCGCGGCCGTCGTCGGCTGCGACCGTGGCCGCCGCCTTCCCCTTCGTGGACACTGGGAACGCGGTAAGGAGGAGCGGGCGATGGCGGCGCGGACACGGCGGACGGCGGACGCGGACGAGCGCGACGAGCCGTGCTTCCTGCATCGGCGTCCGGCTCCCGCGCTGTGTCCGCTGATCGCGTGGTACAGCGGCTACCGCGAGGCCGGAGTCCCCCCAGCCACGCACCGCGGTATGCCGTCGCCGTCCCTGACGATGGTCGTCACTCTCGACGACCCGCTCGTCCCGGCCGGCGTTGTAGCGCAGGAGGTATGCCCACCCCGGCTCTCCCCCAGGACTGCGGACTGGCGCCCGGGCCAGCAGCGTCGCGAACCGCATGACGCCGTCGTCGCACAAAACCTCAGCACACAGGCGAATGCTCTCCTGCACCTCGCCCAGGAGCAGAACAGCAGGCGGAAGCGCAGGTCGCGGAATCGGCGGCCGCGGCCCGCTCCCCCACGGCGGGACCTCCCCCAGGGCCTCCCAGATGCTCGGGCAGGTGCACAACCTCGCTATTCATACACCTGTTCTACTACCCCGGAAGTCTGCTCATGGGGGCAGAGGTGGTCGCGTCGACCGCACAGTAAGCAACGTGCCCAAAGCAGCGGCGCCGGTCAGCTCATGGTGGCCATCGGCGCTGCGGCGACTGCCTTCGCAGCTCCACGACCTCCACCAGGTCCGCCAGATCAACGTACCGGGAAACCTCGGTGGCAGCGCGGCACTAGTCGACCAAGTAGCCACGATGCTGTACTCGTAGCAGAGGCCTGCCCTCCAAGACGATCGCGCGTACCTCCCATCC
This sequence comes from Microbispora sp. NPDC046973, assembly GCF_040644495.1. Taxonomy (NCBI): domain Bacteria; kingdom Bacillati; phylum Actinomycetota; class Actinomycetes; order Streptosporangiales; family Streptosporangiaceae; genus Microbispora; species Microbispora sp. NPDC046973. Next base: position 1,016 of record NZ_JBEYWQ010000025.1, read on the forward strand.
GTCAACGCCCACCCACTTGGACATACGCGCAGGATAAGCGCGTCCTTGTTCTCTGCAGCCCACACCGGCTTGGCTCGAGGTCAGCATGGTCTACCGCCAGTCGCCTGCCTGTCGCGCAGGGGCTGTCGCTATCGGAAGGTGATCATTGCTCCCGGCACTAGTTCTTGCCCGGAGGTGACCGCGTACGCCGATGGGTGGTGCCGGACGGAGCGGTGCGAGGGGTTCACCCAGCCGGACGCCCCGGAGGGGTGGTCGGGGACCGCGAAGCACGGCATCGCGGGCACGGGGGCGCTGGAGGTGTTGCCGCTGGCGTCGGTGCCGCTGGAGCCGCCGGACACTTTCACGATCTCGGTGACCCGGGCGGCGATCCAGCGGTTCCAGTCGGTGCACGGTGGCCGGCCGAACGAGGCGGAGGCGCAGATCCGGTCGCTGCTGGAGGATCTGCTGCTCGGGGTGCCGGGGACGCGGGTGACGCGGTCGCAGAAGGGCGGGTGGTCGCTGCGGTCCACGAGCCCGAAGGGGTATGCGGTGATCGTGTCGTCGGACGCGGAGGCGGTGGTGGCGTACGCGACGGTGCACCGGGAGCGGACGTACGCGCAGGCGCGGGCCGGGGTGGCGTCGCGGACCGAGGGCACGGGGAAGCGGTCAGAAGGTCAGTGATGAGCGACCCCCGTTCTGAGGTACGCGCCGACCTCGCGTGGGTCGCCGAGTACTGGCCCGACCTCCTCGACGCGCGTCTCCCCGGCACCGCCCGGCCGTGGCGGTACGAGCCGCTCACGGCCGAGCAGCGCGCCGCCCGGGACGAGCAGGCCCGTATCGAGCGTCAGGAGCGCTCTCCGCTCGCGCTCGGCGAGTCCCCCACCCCCTCGACGTCGACGTGCTCAGCACCGCATTGGATGTCCTCGTGCGCGCCGATGACGGTGCAGCGGGCGCTGGGGATCCACGCGCACCTGGCACTGCGGGCGGCGCCGCCGGAGTGGGTGCCGTGCTGCCGGTGCCGGCTGGCCATCCCGTTGCGGTGCGGGATGCCCGGGTGTGTGGGGTGTGGGATCGGGGGAGCTGGTGGTGGTGTGGGCGTGTGTGCGGTGCGGGCCGCTGGGCGTGCGGGCCGGGCTGACGTGGATGGAGCCCGCGGGGGCGTGCCCGAAAGGCTGATCGGCATGACCGAGGACGGGCGTGCGGGTGAGCAGGTACAGCGGCTTCGCGCCGAGCTTCCAACCCATCGTTAGGTGGCAGACAAGTCCATCCCAAGAGGGTCGTTCCACCATGGTCCCGGTAGGAAAAAGCAGCCTTTTCCACCTAGGGATCTTCAGGTGAACTCCGGTGTCGTTCCTTTTCGAAGGGAATCGCCGCCGCCGGTGCCCCTCGTGAAAGGAAACGGAATCGACGTGAGCAGTCATGCGTTTGAAGCGTTGTGCCAGGCGGTGGAGGAGACGCACGCAGGCCGAGCCGACACCGCCCGGCGCTGGCTGGACAAGTTACGAGGGCTGATCGACCCGGAGAACGCGCGCGACGACTTCCTCTACCTGCTCTACCACGACGCGTTGACCAAGCGGCTGGGAGCCGATCAGGACGGGGGGGACAACCTCTACCTGCGCCGACTGGGACGGCCGCAGATCGAATTGTTCGATCTGGTGGCTGAACACCTGCCGGTGGTGAAATTCGCCGGCCGTATCGGCGGCGCCCTGCTCGCCCGGCATCTCGCCGGGCGGCACACGGCCACCCTGCTGTCGATCGGCATCGGCTCGGGTGTCCAGGAGGCGGCGCTCCTGACCGCGCTCGCGAATCAGGGCACGGCGCCCGGACGGCTGACTGTCATCGGGGTGGACCCCGCGGTGGCAAGCCTTCAACAGGCCGAACGATCCCTCCGAGACACCGGCGTAACGCTGGATTTCCACGGCGTCGCCCGCTTCGCCGAGCACATGACCGACGATGACTGGGACCTGGTGCGCCGAGCGCCTCGCCCCCTGGTCATGAACGCCGCGTTCGCGCTCCACCACCTGCGCGACACCTCGTCCGGCGCTGACGAAAGGAGCACGTTCTTCGCCAGGCTGCGAGAGGCGGAGCCGGAGGCCGTGGTGCTGTGCGAGCCGGACTCCGATCACCATCGGGTCTCGCTGCCCGAGCGCTTCAACAACTCCTGGCGGCACTTTCACCACGTCTTCCGGCTGATCGACGCGCTGGACGTCTCGGCGGCCGACCGTAACGCGATGAAGCTGTTCTTCCGGCGTGAAGTGGCCGACATCGTCGGCACCGCCGACGACGAGGAGCGCTACGAACGGCACGAGCCGACAGCGCGGTGGCTGGACCGGTTGCGCCAGGCGGGGTTCCGGCCGGCGCCCGCTCCCGCCGGCACGCTGCCTGAAACGGCGCATCCCGCCTTCGTCCGCCGAGATCCCGACAGCGTCCGCATCGGATTCGACGGCGAATCGCTCGTGGCCGTCATCCACGCGACGCCGGCGCAGGCGTAGGCGGTGCCGACCGGCTATCCGGCCTGTTCACCGGCGCGCAGCCCTGTCGACGGTCGGCACGTCCCGCGCAACCGCCGGATCCCGCGAAACCCAGTCTGGAACCTTCCACGGGCGAGTGAGCAGGGCGGTGACCCGCTGGAAAGGCACCGTCAACCCCCTGCCCGTCACCAGCGCCAAGATCTCCCTCGTCCTCGACTTCCTGAACGCCCAGGAGGACCGCGAGGCGGCCGCCCAGTTCGTGGCGGACATGTGCGAGACCGAGGAGCGCTTCGCGGCCTTCCCCGGCGCCCTGGAACAGCAGGCGCGGGCCACAGCCCTCGCCGGACTGGCCACCGGCCTGCGGGCGCTGGCCGAGCGCAAGGCGGCGTAGCCGGCGAGTGAGGGCCGGGCGGTCACCTGCCCGGCCCTCACGCTGTCCGCCGAGAGGAGAGGCCCGATGGGGTGCCGGAATATGGCCGAAGGGGACCGAGGCCCGCGCGCTCGCGGCCGTGCGGGACTGAATCGGCGTGCGAACCGATGTCGGCTCACCGACCCGAGGTGAGGCAGCTTGAGAGACCGGGCGGAACTGCGCATCTGTCCGGTCAGTCTCGTGTGACTTTGTCTCCCAACCGGCTTGGGCTCGGGCGCCGGATATGGTCGACTTTTTCGGTGAACGCTGTCCTTGGAAGCCTGATCGCCGTCCTGGGGACCCTGCTGGGGTCCTTCAGCACCTACCTGTTCCAGCAGCGGACCGCCTTGCGGGCTGAGGCGGTCGCGCGCGAGGAGCGGCTGCGCCAGGAACGTCTGGCTGCCTACAGCGAGTTCGCCGCCGCGGTGACTGAGCTTAAGCGCGCTGTTGTCGCCGTGTGGCTCCGGCAGTCGGATGCTGTCGACGTCAGCCATGCGCTCGCCGAGGCCGACCGCCTGGGCGCCTTGGCCGAGACCGCGCGCTTTCGGCTGCAGCTGGTGTCAGGCCGGCCCGAGCCGCTCGCCGACGCCGCGTTCGCACACATGGAGGCGCTGCGCGGCGCGGCCGACCATGTCGAGCTCAAGATCCGTGAGGCTGAGTTCGAAGCCGCGGTGTCGGCGTTCATCACGGCCGCAGCGGAGCGCCTCGTCGCCACTCGGCGCACCGCGCCGTAGCCCCACCACCGCAGTGAGACACCTGGGCCTGGACTTTTGAGGTGCCACCGAATCCGGCAGAATCGGGCCACGCAGGAGACTGACCGGACATTGGTCCCAGTGATCGCACAGTGGCCCACGGCAGAGACCCGCCTGCCTACTGCCGCAGGCGCGCGTGCGCCCCGGCCCCCTTCGGCCGTATTCCGGCCGCACCCCCCGGTGGGGGATGGAGAGTTGGTCATCGCGGGCCGCGCCCTCGCCGAGGCCGACCCGCTGACGTACCTTGCAACGGCTCGAGGTGCCGGTATTCGGCCACCAGCAATCAGGTATCCCCGCTCGGCTTTCCCTCCGCGCTATCGGGAGCCAGCTGACCCTCGCCTTCGGGGCTCACTTCCAAATGCCATCCGTCCGGCCAGGCATGGTCCCTCGCAAGCGCAGCCGTCGCCCCGCTGAACGTGGTGTCTCCATTGAAGGTCGCCCTGTCGAACATGGCGCTTGCGTTGAAGACTGCCTTGTCGAACCTGGCGGCCTTGGCGAAGGCTGCGTCGGCGAACATGGCGCGCCCGAGGAACATCACGTCCCCGAACACGGCGTCTCGGAGAAGATCGCCCCCATGAACTCGGCGTACCTGTCGAAGGTCGCCCTGTCAAACCTGGCGACCGCGGTGAAGGCCGCCCCGGCGAACTCGGCGCGCCTGTCGAAGGTCGCCCCCCGAAGTGGGCGTACCCGGTGAAGGTCGCATCGCCGAACCTGGCGTCCTCGCAGAAGTGGGCATCGGTGAGGTCGAAATCAACGAGCGTGGCCCCGGTCAGGGTGCTTTGAGCGGCGCGCTGTCCTGCCTGGCCGGGGTCCATCTCGGGTTGTCGTACAGCAGCCGGCCGAGACGTACGGCCGTCTGGTCCAGGTGCTGTTCGCGCACGGATGCCGACAGCGGGCCCGCCGCGACCTGTCCGTGCCAGGCCTGGCGCACCCCCTTCCATTCCGCGTTGGCCCGCTGGACGACGTCGGTCGCCTGCTGCAGCGCCTTGCCGAGCGCCTGCTGCCGATCGGGGTCGAGTTCGTAGCAGCGGCGGGTGAGCTGGGTGAGCGACTTCGCTGCAATGTCGGTGATGACCGACGCGGCCAGCGCCGTACGCTGCCACTGCCGTGGGCTGAACTCCTGGGGGCGATGGCACAACCCGCGCAGTGCGTCGCTGCCTGCGATGATGCCGGCGGACAGCTCGTGCGGGGTCTGGGCCTCCTGCGGGACCGGCTGCGGCGGCCACGGAGGCTCGTTGAGCGGGACCGCGCGCAAGGACGGCGCGTCTCCCGATCGGGAGGCGCAGCGCAGCAGTGAGCAGGCGGTTTGCGTGTCCAGGTCTCGGGTCAGGCCCGAGCGGTCCATGACGGCCACCAGGGCGAGCGTGTGGTCGGCGACCTCGTTCAGCAGGCCATTACGAACCTGCTCGTCGCTGAGGACGGCGGCCCAGTCGGACCGGGGAGCGTCCCCGCGCCGGGTGACGTGCGTGGCCAGCATGTCGCCAGCGGCACCCCAGCTCGTCGACGCCGCGCGCAGGTGCAGTGCGAGCGGATGCGCGGCAGCCACCGCTGAGGTGGGCCCCCCGAGGCGGGTCAGCAGCCGGGACGCCTCATGAAGGGGCTGCGCTATGTCATCCGCGCGGGCGAAGTCCCTGGCGCACCGCGCGAGCCTGGCGGTCAGCGAACGGCGTCCATGGCCGCCGCGGTGATGTCGCCGCCCAACTGCGGGTGGGCGTGCATGGTGGCGCCACCCAGGTGCGTCCAGGCGCCGTCCAGGAGGTCTCCAAAGGTGGCGTTCATCAGGCGAGCAGGTCCCGGATCCGTCCGGCGTGGGCGGCGGCGTTGAGCACGGCGAGCCGCCGGCTCGGGTCGGAGCTGTTTTCCGCCTGCTGCACGAGCACCTCGCACAGCAGGCCGCCGAGCCTGCCGGCTTCGTCCAGGTCGGGTACGGCCGTGGAGGCGTCGGTGTCGCCGAGCTGGGCGCCGAGCGCGGCCATGCCCTCGAGTGCCTCCTGCTCGGCGATCGCGAAGGTGGCGTACAGCTCAAGCGGGCCCTGGTGTTCCCCGGCGCTCATGCCGAGGGCGATCGCGGTGAACGCGTCGACCGCCGCTGCGGTCGACGTGTCGTGGTCGGCGTCGCGCCGCTCGCGCAGGACGCGATAGGCGTCGGTGACGGAGGTCAAAACGCTCCTTCCCTTTTCGAGACGTGATCGATGGTCACCCTGCGCACCGTTGTGGGTGGGACCGAACGGCGTTTTGTGGACAAGGGGGAGACGTCCACATCAGGCGCCGAGGAAGGCGCCGGCCTCGGCCGGGGCTGCGAGTCCGGTCCACCACCAGGACGGCGCCGGTACGGCTCGGGCCTGGTGGGGTTCGAGATGCTCGGTCTCGGTGCACTGGTAGAACGGGCCGCGCGCGCCGAGCAGGATCGGCAGATGGTGGTCGAGGTGGCCGTACCACTCGGCCATCCCAGTGCCGGGCTTGAGCCGCAGCGTCTCCCACAGGTGCCACAGCGTGGTCAGCCGCGAGATCGCCTCCGCGTGGCGCCACCACTCGGCGCACCAGCGGAACTCCCCGCCCAGCGTGCGCCGGTACATCGGGAGGAACCTGCCGCTGACCAGTCCTCCAGCGTGGCGAACACCGGCTGCGGCACCTCGTCGGCCGGCCCTACGCGACGCGGAACGGCTCGGCCGCGCCGGCGCGCAGCGTCAGGCCGTGGCCCGGCGCGTCCGGCGGGCGGACGACGCCGCCCGCCGGGTCGGCCGCGCCGTCGAACAGGTCGCCCTCGATGCGCACGTGGTCGTGGAACCACTCCATGTGGCGCAGGTTCGGGGTCGCCGCGGCGACCGGCGCGTGCAGGTTGGGCGCGCAGTGCGCCGACACCTCCAGCCCGTGCCCGGCCGCGATCGCCGCCGCGCCGGACCAGCCCGTGTAGCCGCCGCAACGGGTCGCGTCGATCTGCAGGCAGTCGACCGCGCCCGCCGCGCACATGCGGGTGAAGTAGGTGAGGTCGCCGCCGTACTCACCGGCCGCGACGTCGGCGTCGGCCCGCTCCCGCACCATACGCAGCCCGGCCAGGTCGTCGGAGGACACCGGCTCCTCGAACCACCGCACGTCGTGGTCGCGCATGCGGCGTTCCATCCGCACGGCCTGCTTCGCGCTGTAGCCGCCGTTGGCGTCCACGTACAGCTCGGCGGCGTCCCCGACGACGCGGCGGGCGAGCGCGACGCGGTGCAGGTCGCGGACGGGCGCGGCGCCCGCCGACTCCCCGATCTTGATCTTGACGCGGGGAATTCCCTGCTCATGGGCCCAGTGCGCGAGCTGCGCCGACGTGACGTCGTCGTCGTACGTGGTGAACCCGCCCGAGCCGTACACGGGCACGGACTGCCTGGCGAGGCCGAACAGGCGGGCGAGCGGCACGCCGAGCAGCCGGGCCTTGAGGTCCCAGAGCGCGACGTCGACCGCGGAGATCGCATACCCCGCGACGCCCGTGCGGCCCGCGTTGCGCACCCGGCGGACCATCGCGGTCCACAGGCCCGGCACGTCCATCGGGTCGCCCCCGCGCACCACGGGCGCGAGCAGTTCCGTGACCACCCCCGCTGCGGCGGCGGGCGCGTAGGTCCAGCCGAGCCCTGTCGCCTCGCCCGCGTCCGCGCCGACCACCACCATCGTGGTCGCGTCCCAGCTCAACGTGCCGTCGGCCTCCGGACGGTCGGTCGGCACGCGGTAGGCCGACACCTGGAGGTCTCTGATCACGGGCGTCCCCCTACCCGGGCGCTCCCCCGCGACTCTGGATCGAAGGAAAGATTTTCCATGCGGTGAGTGTTCGCCTTCCCATTCCAGGGGCAGCGCGGCACGTATGACGGAAATCGCCTCCGAAGTACTCATCAGACGGCTCGCCGACTGGGGTGTCGACACCGTCTTCGGGCTTCCCGGTGACGGCATCAACGGCATCATGGAAGGGCTGCGCCGCCACTCCGATCGTGTCCGGTTCGTGCTGGTGCATCACGAGGAGGCGGCCGCGTTCATGGCGGCCGCGCACGCGAAGGCCACCGGCCGCGTCGGCGTGTGCCTGGCCACCTCGGGCCCCGGCGGGATCCACCTGCTCAACGGCCTGTACGACGCCAAGCTCGACCACCAGCCGGTTCTGGCCATCACGGGCATGCAGGAGACCAGCGTGCTGGGCACCGGCTACCAGCAGGAGGTCCACCTCGACCGGGTGTTCGAGGACGTGGCCGAGTACAACCTCGTGGTCGACAACCCGGCCCAGCTGCCCGGGGTGGTGGACATCGCGATCCGCACGGCGTACGCGCGGCGCGGGGTGGCCCACCTGTGCCTGCCCAACGACGTCCAGGTGGCCCCCGCCGACGCCGACCCCTACCAGCACGTCGCCCCCGCGCGGCCCCCCGCGACCGCCCCCGTCTACCTGTCCCCGCCCGGCGTGCCGCGTCAGGAGGACCTGAGGGCCGCCGCCGAGGTGCTGAACGCGGCCCGGCGCCCCGCGATCCTGGCCGGGGCCGGCGCCCTGCACGCCCGCGCGGAGGTGCTGGCCGTCGCCGAGGCGCTGGGCGCCCCCGTGATCAAGACGCTGCCCGGCAAGGCGGTCATCCCCGACGACTCGCCGTACGCGGTGGGCGGGATCGGCCTGCTCGGCACCAAGCCCGGCGAGGAGCTGGTCGAGGACTGCGACACCCTGCTGATGGTCGGCACCAACTTCCCCTACACCAAGCACCTGCCCGAGCCCGGCAACGTCCGCGTCGTGCAGATCGACGCCGACCCCGCCCGCGCGGGCGTCCGCATGCCGACCGAGGTGCCGATGGTCGGGGACGCCAAGGAGGGGCTGGCCGCGCTGCTGCCGCTGCTGCGCCGCGGCGACGACCGGGCGCACCTGGAGAAGTATCAGAAGGCCATGGCGGGCTGGCGGGAGACCATGGCCGCCCTGGAGAACCCGGAGCGCGCCCCGATCGCCCCGCAGTACCTGATCGGCTGCGTGGACCGGGCGGCCTCCGACGACGCCATCCTCACCTGCGACTCCGGCACGATCGCGACCTGGGCGGCCCGGCACTGGACGATCCGCGGCGACCGGGAGTTCTACCTGTCGGGCAACCTCGCCTCGATGGCCCCCGGCCTGCCGTACGCGATCGCGGCGCAGCTCGCCCATCCCGACCGGCAGGTGATCGCGTTCATCGGCGACGGCGGCTTCGCGATGCTCATGGCCGAGTTCCTCACCGCGGCCCGTCTTGGCCTGCCGATCACGGTGGTGGTGAACAACAACGGCTCGCTCGGCCAGATCCTGTGGGAGCAGATGGTGCTGGGGTTCCCCGAGCACGGGGTCAGGTTCGGCGCGCCGTCCTCCGACTTCTCCGCGTGGGCCCGCTCCTGCGGCGGGTACGGCCGCAAGGTCACCGACCCCGCCGAGGTGGACGAGGCCGTACGGCAGGCCCTCGCCCATCCGGGGCCCGCTCTGGTGGACGTGGACGTCGACCCGAACGAGCCGCCCATGCCGGGCAAGATCGCCCGCGACCAGGCGGTCAAGTTCGCCGAGGCGTTCCTGAAGGGACAGCCGCACAAGGCGGCCATCGCGACGACGCTGTTCAAGGACAAGATCTCTCAACTGGGGCGGTGACGCCATGACGGACCAGGTGCTCGTTCCCCCGCCCGTGACGACCCGGCCGCGACGCCCGTACCTGCGGGTGCGCGACCTGGAGCGGGACCTCGCCGCCCGGGTGGACGGCGAGGTCAGGTTCGACCCGGGCAGCCGGGGCGCGTACTCCACCGACGGATCGAACTACCGGCAGGTGCCGCTCGGGGTGGTGGTGCCGCGCACGGTGGAGGCGGCGGCCGAGGCGATCGCGGTCTGCCGCGAGCACGGCGCGCCCGTCACCTCGCGGGGCGGAGGGACGAGCCTGGCCGGGCAGACCTGCAACACCGCCGTGGTGATCGACTGGTCGAAGTACTGCCACCGGCTGGTGTCGGTGGACGCCGCGGCGCGCACCTGCGTCGTCGAGCCCGGCATCGTGCTCGACGTGCTGAACCGGCTGCTGGCGGGCACCGGCCTGATGTTCGGGCCGCGCCCGTCCACCCACTCCCAGTGCACGCTCGGCGGCATGATCGGCAACAACTCCTGCGGCTCGACCGCCCAGGCGTACGGCAAGACCGCCGACAACATCGCGCGGCTGGAGATCCTCACCTACGACGGCCAGCGGATGTGGGTGGGGCCGACGAGCCAGGAGGAGTTCGACCGCATCGTCGCCGAGGGCGGGCCGAGGGCGCGGATCTACCGCGAGCTGCGCGCGATCGTGGACGAGCACGCCGACGAGATCCGCCGCCGCTTCCCCGACATCCCCCGCCGGGTGTCGGGCTACAACCTCGACCAGCTCCTGCCCGAGGCCGGATTCGACCTGGCCAGGGCGCTGGTCGGGTCGGAGGGCACGCTGGTCACCGTGCTGCGGGCCGAGCTGCGCCTGGTGCCGGCGCCCAAGGCCGAATGCCTCGTCCTGCTCGGTTACCATGACATCGGCGTGGCGGCCGACGCCGTGCCGCGCATCGCCCGCTACGGACCGCTCCAGCTCGAAGGAGTGGACGACAAGCTCGTGGACTTCGAGCGGCGCAAGCACATGCATCCCGACGCGCTCACGCGGCTGCCGGAGGGCGGCGGCTGGCTCATGGTCTCCTTCGGCGCCGGCTCGCAGAAGGAGGCGGACGCCAAGGCCCGCGACATGCTGAAGGAGCTCAAGGGCAGCGAGCACGCACCGCACATCTCCTTCATCGACGACGCGAAGATCGAGAAGGAGCTGTGGGAGGTGCGCGAGTCCGGGCTCGGCGCCACCGCCCGCGTGCCCGGCATGCGCGAGACGTGGGAAGGCTTCGAGGACTCGGCCGTCCCGCCGGACAGCCTCGCCGCCTACCTGCGCGACCTGCGCCGCCTGTTCGAGGAGTTCGGCTACGACGACGCCTCCCTGTACGGGCACTTCGGGCAGGGCTGCGTGCACACCCGCATCCCGTTCGACATGGTGACGGCCGACGGGGTGGCGGCCTTCCGGGCCTTCCTCGAACGGGCCGCCGACCTCGTCGTCTCCTACGGCGGCTCGCTGTCGGGCGAGCACGGCGACGGGCAGGCCAGGGGCGAGCTGCTGCCCAAGATGTTCGGCCCCAGGGTCATGACCGCCTTCGAGCAGGTCAAGGCCGTCTTCGATCCCGGCGACCGGATGAACCCGGGCGAGGTCGTCGCGCCGTACGGGCTGGACGAGAACCTGCGGCTCGGCCCCGAATGGACGCCCGCCGACCCGCCCGTGCACTTCGGCTATCCCGACGACGAGGGCAGCTTCCAGCGCGCCGTCATGCGCTGCGTGGGCGTCGGCCGATGCCGCGAGCACGCCGGCGGGGTGATGTGCCCGTCCTACCGGGCCACGGGTGAGGAGGAGCACTCCACCCGCGGGCGCTCCCGGTTGCTGTTCGAGATGCTGAACGGCCACGCCGACTCCACGGTGAAGGACGGCTGGCGCTCCACCGCCGTGCACGACGCCCTCGACCTGTGCCTGGCCTGCAAGGGCTGCAGGCACGACTGCCCGATGCAGGTCGACATGGCGACGTACAAGGCCGAGTTCCTCGCCCACCACTACGCCCGCAGGGTGAGGCCGATGGACCACTACGCGATGGGGTGGCTGCCGGTGTGGGCCCGCGTGGCCGCGCTCGCCCCGGGCGTGGTCAACGCGCTGGCGCACGCGCCCGTGGTGTCCGGGCTCGCCAAGCGCCTGGCGGGGCTCGAACCGGCCCGGCCGGTGCCGGACTTCGCGCGGGTCCGCTTCAGCGACTGGTATCGGCGGCGCGGGCCGCGCGGCGGGGGCGAACGGGGATCCGTGGTGCTGTGGCCCGACACCTTCACCGACAACTTCCACCCCCACATCGGCCGAGCCGCCGTGGAGGTGCTGGAGTCGGCCGGCTACCGCGTGCTGATCCCGCCGCGCACGCTGTGCTGCGGCCTGACGTGGATCTCGACCGGCCAGTTGGGCGTGGCGCGGCGGGTCCTGCGCCGCACCGTGCGGACCCTCGCCCCGGCGCTGCGCCGCGGCATCCCGATCGTCGGGCTGGAGCCGAGCTGCACGGCGGTGTTCCGCGCCGACGCGCCCGAGATGTTCGCGCACGACCGGGACTTCGCCCGGCTGCGCGAGCAGACCAGGACCCTCGCCGAGCTGTTGACGGCGACCGACGGCTGGGATCCACCCCGGATCGACCGGGACGCCGTCGCCCAGCCGCACTGCCACCACCACTCGGTGCTCGGCTTCGAGACCGACCAGGCCCTGCTGTCCCGGGCCGGCGTGCGGGTGGAGGCGGTGGGCGGCTGCTGCGGCCTGGCCGGGAACTTCGGCTTCACCGCCGGCCATCTGGAGGTGTCGATGACCTGCGCGGAGCACGAGATCCTGCCGGCGATCCGCGCCGCCGACGCCCGCACGGTCGTCCTCGCCGACGGCTTCAGTTGCCGTACGCAGATCGAGCAGGCGGGGGTGGGACGCCAGGCGATCCACCTCGCGGAGTTGCTGGCGGCCGGGGTGCGGGGCACGCCGCTGGGCGACCACCCCGAGTGGCGCGCCTCGCGCAGGCCCGGCCCGGCGCGGGTGCTGGGGACGCGATGAGCGCCGGAGCCCTGGAATTCGAAGCCCTGCGTTCCGGAGAAGCCCTGCGTTCCGGAGAGGCCCTGCGTTCAGGAGCCGAGGAGGAGACGGACCCCGCGCTCGAGGAGGACGCGTGGTCGGTCGAGGACGCCTCGCTGGCCCTGGTGGAGATGACGCTCAACGCGGTGGTCCGCGGCTCCGACCTGTCGGTCACCCAGTTGCGGGTGCTGCTCGCGGTCGACCGGCACGGCCCGCTCAACCTGAGCGGGCTCGCCGCCCAGCTGGGCATGTCGGTCTCGGCCACGGGCCGCCTGGTGGCCCGCCTGCACACCGCCGGGCTGCTGACGCGCCTGCTGTCGCCGCACAGCCGCCGTGAGGTCAGCATCGACGTCACCGAGACCGGCAGGAGGTCGCTCGAACGGATCCGCGCGGCCCGCCGCGTGGACATCGCCGCCGCGTTGCGCCATCTGCCTCCGGACAGTCGCCGTACGCTCGCGCGGACGCTACGCGAGCTCACGGCGGCGGCCGGGGCTGCCGGGGCGGACGCTTCCTAGCGGTCGCGGTCGGCGGCCAGGCGGGCCAGAGCCTCAAGGCCCGCCGCCGGCCCCGGCGCCAGCTCCGCCGACCGCAGCGCCTCCAGCGCCTCGGACAGCAGATCGTCCACCCTGGCGAGACTCCACGCCCGTCCGCCCGCCTCGTCCACCAGCCGCGCCGCACGTGCGAGGTCGGCCTGCGCGAGCGGGCGGCGGTACAGCGCGGCGAGCGCGCCGCCGGCCGGCGTGCCCGACGTCAGCGCGGCGACGACCGGCAGGGACTTCTTCCGGTTGCGCAGGTCGGAGTGGACCGGTTTGCCGGTGACGGCCGGGTCGCCCCAGATGCCCAGCAGGTCATCGACGATCTGGAACGCCAGCCCCACGCGCTCGCCGAACACCCGCAGGAAGGCCACCTGCTCGGTGGTGGCGCCCCCAGGAAGACCGGCAGCCTGCAGGGCGCCGAGGGCGCAGGCGCAGCCGAACAGCGCGCCCGTCTTGCCCTCCGCCATGCGCACGCACTCCCCCAGGCTCACGTCCGCGCGCTCCTCGAAGCCGAGGTCGGCGCTCTGGCCGTCCAGCAGCGACTGGACGCACCGGGCCAGCGTGCGCGCGCTGTCGGCGGGCCGGGCGCCCCCGGCGAGCACGGCGAATGCCAGCGCCAGCAGGGAGTCGCCGGCCAGGATCGCCTCGGAGCGCCCGAAGACGTTCCACACCGTGGGCCGGTGGCGCCGGACCGCGTCGCCGTCCATCACGTCGTCGTGGACGAGGGAGAAGTTGTGCACGAGCTCGACCGCGACGGCGGCCGGCAGCGCCGCCTCCACGTCTCCCCCGGCGCCCTCGGCCGTCAGGAGCGTGAACGCGGGCCGCAGGGCCTTGCCCCCGCCCGCCCGCACCGGCCGCTCCCGCGCGTCCCACCATCCGAAGTGGTATCCCGCCATCCGTCGCGTCGACGCAGGCAGGGTGTCGATCGCGCGGCGCAGGGCGGGCTCCACCAGGTCGCGCGTCAGGGCGAGCACGTCCGCCGAGGTCCGCACTCCCTCTGCAACCGGTTCCGTCACGCTCCCACCACCTCGGGCTCGAGTGGACCCACAGGCCGGCTGGACTTGTCGGCATACCCCGGCCGCCTCCACACGACACGTGCCCCCGCTCACCATCGGGCCGCGGCCCGCGATCCCCGCCCGCTATTGGGTGACGGTGAAGGCGCACCAGGGAGACCACGCGGAGACGAGGCCGCCGTCTTCGGCGCGGACGCGGAACTGGTAGGGGCCGGGAGTGAGCGTCCCCGGCGCGACGCCGGCGCTGAACACCGTGCCGCTGGGCCAGACGGGTGTCGTCTTCCGGATCAACGGCTCCTGTCCCGGGTGGCCGATCTCAAAGGTCGCGCTCAGGTTCGGATAGGTGACGCCGATGATCGCGGGGGTCGGGGAGGCGGCGAAGCTCAGCATGTCAACGGTTCGCGCGACGGGAGCGCCGCTCACGGCGCCGCAGGCCTGGAATCCGGAGTAGGGGCCGGTGGAGATGCGCAGCGAGCCGGGGACGCCCGGGGCGGACACCGTGCCGGAGGTGTCGACGGTGAACGCACACCAGGGCAGCCACTCCGACACCGCCGCCCCGTCCTCGGCCCGCGCCCGCACCCGATAGGCGCCGTCGGTCAGCACTCCGTCCGGCGCTTGGAAGGTCGCGCCCGAGCCGGCGAAGGCCACGCTCTGGGTGAGGACCGTCTCACCGCTCGATCGCGACAGCTCGAAGACCGCCCGCAGGTTCGGCCGATCCGTGTTGTAGGCGGGGGCACCGCTGCTGACGCCGAAGACGGCGCGGGCGCTCCGCACCCGTGGCGTCGTCGTGTCCTGGCAGAACTGCGGGGCCGCCTCAGGAGAGGTCGCCACGTACAGGCCTGTCGGCGGATGCGGCGCCGGCGAAACCGCGGGCGTCGGCGTCGGCGTGGGGGTCGGGGTCGGGGTCGGCGTGGGGGTCGGGGTCGGGGTCCGCGTGGGGGTCGGGGTCCGCGTGGGGGTCGGGGTCCGCGTGGGGGTCGGGGTCCGCGTGGGGGTCGGGGTCGGCGTGCCGGGCCGCTTCTTGCTCTCTCTCCCGGGCGCCTGATACGCCGGGTCCTGGGAGGTCTCCGAGTACGCGTTCGAGGCGGGTGACGTGGCGATCGACGTGTCGGTGCGGCCGGCGGCCTCGACGGACACGGCGGGCGCGAGGACCGCCGCGGTCATCACGGCCAGCAGGACCGCGAGGCGGCGGCGGCCCGCGGGCCGGTGTTCGGGCGGCAGGGCGTGGTGCCTTCGGTTCATGAATGTGTCTCCGTTCGCGAGCGGGAGGGTGGCCCGCGAACGCGATTAGACATTCCCGCGGGACCCGGGTCACGGGGATGACGGGCAACCGTAAGAACTCCTTCATATCTCGGGGCACGGACGGACGGCGCGCGATGCGGGCAGGGCGCGAGCGCTGTCACGACGCGACCGTTCGCACCCGCTCTCGGCGGTGCTCCCGGGCGTCACTAACGTTGTGCCTCATGCAGGAGATGGTCGCGCGGCCCTTGGGCGGCCGCCTTCAGGTCACCCCGATGGGTCTCGGGCTCGCAGCGATCGGCCGCCCCGCGTACATCACGCTCGGCCGGGACGAGGACCTCGGCGGCGATCGCGACGTGGCGGCGATGCGGGCGCGCACCTGGGAGGTGCTGGACGCCGCCCGGGCGGCGGGCGTGCGGTACGTCGACGCGGCCCGGTCCTACGGCCTGGCGGAGGAGTTCCTCGCGGGCTGGCTGGCCGATCGGGGCATCCGGCCCGGTGAGATCGAGGTCGGGTCGAAGTGGGGGTACGAGTACGTCGGCGGCTGGCGCATGGACGCCGGCCGCCACGAGGAGAAGGACCTGTCGGCCGCGCGGCTGCGCCGCCAGCTCGGCGAGACCCGGGAGCTGCTCGGCGATCACCTGTCGCTCTACCAGATCCACTCCGCCACGGTCGAGAGCGGGGTGTTCGACGACGAGGAGGTGCTCGGCGAGCTGCGCGCCCTGCGCGCCGAGGGCGTCGCCGTGGGCCTGTCCACCACCGGCCCCCGCCAGGCCGCGACGATCGAGCGGGCGATCGAGACCGGGCTCTTCGACACCGTCCAGTCGACGTGGAACCTGCTGGAGCGCTCGGCGGGCGAGGCCCTGGCCCGGGCGCACGCCGCCGGTCTCGGGGTGATCGTCAAGGAGGGCGTGGCCAACGGCAGGCTGACCGCCCGCGGGGCGCCGCCGGCCCTGGCACGCGCCGCGCGCGACCGCGGCGTCACCCCCGACGCCCTGGCGCTCGCCGCCGTGCTCGCCCGCCCGTGGGCGGGGATCGTGCTGAGCGGCGCGGCCACGACCACTCAGCTCGCCGAGAACCTGGCGGCGCTCGCCGTCACCTGGGACGACGAGGCCGAGCAGGCGGTCGCGGGGCTGGCGGAGGACGCCGAGACCTACTGGGCCCGCCGCGCCGCCCTCCCCTGGGCCTGACGACGCACAACTGAGGCCTGTGCCGAGCTGAGATCACGCGGGTGCATGCTTGCCTGCGCCGAGCCCGCTGACGCGGGTAGCTCAGCTCGTCGTGGCGCGTGGTGATCTTGCCGATGCACTCGGGCGGTGATTCCCGAGATCTTCCGGCTCACCTTCGACTGACCAATAGAACCCGTTTGGTCAGTTCGTCTTCTAGCATGAGCGGGAATCCCGACGAGAGGAGCTGTCATGTCAGACGTCGGCAAGGCCGGTGGCCGGGCGCTGGTGGTCGGATTGGGGATCGCCGGCATCGCCACCGCGTTGCGGCTGCGCCAGGTCGGATGGGAGCCGGTGGTGGTGGAACGGGCGCCCACGCGCCGCTCCGGCGGCTACTTCATCGTCCTGTTCGGCGCCGGCATCGCCTCGGCCCGGCGGCTGGGCGTGCTGGAGGCCATCGGCGACCGCAGCGGGCCCCACGTCACCAGCTACGAGGTGGACCGCGCGGGGCGCCGCCGTCCCGGCATGAACCCCTTCGCCATGGCCGACGGCCCCCGGCCGCTGTTGCGCGGCGATGTGGAGCAGGGTTTGTTCGCGGCGCTGCCGGACGATGTGGAGATCCGTTACTCCACCGTGCCCACCCGCATCGCACAGGACGACTCCGCGGCGGAGGTGACGCTGCACGACACGGCCGCGGACACCACCGTGACCGAGCGCTTCGACCTGGTGATCGGCACCGACGGCATGCGTTCGACGGTGCGCAGGCTCGTCTTCGGCCCGGAGGAGTACTTGCACCCGCTGAACTACATGGTCGGCGCCACCGTGCTGGACGGTCCGGTCGACGGCTTCGGCCTGCACGAGGGCCTGGTTCTCGCCGAACCCGGCCGCTCGGTGTGGGCCTTCCCGTTCGCCGACCACGCCCCGAGCCTGCTGTTCTCCTACCGCACCGACGACATCGACGCCGAGTTCCGCCGCCCGCCCATCGAGTCCATCCGCGCCGCCTACGGCCCCGAACCGACCGGACCTCTGCTGGAAGGGCTGCTGACGCGCTACGAGCAGGCACCCGATGCGCTGTTCGACTCGGTGCAGCAGGTCAAAATGCCCCGCTGGCACCGCGGCCGGGTCGTCCTGGTAGGCGACTCCGCCTGGTGCGTCACCCTGTACGCGGGCATGGGCGCCTCCAGCGGCATGGCCGGCGGCGAACTGCTGGGCACCATGCTGCACCGCCATCCCGGTGACGTGCGCGGGGCGTTGCGCGCCTGGGAGGCGCGGATGAGGCCGTTCATCCACCTGCAGCAGGAAAGCGCCTTGCCCGGACGGCGTATCTTCACCCCGCATGACCGCAAAGAGCACCTCGTGCGAACTGGGATGATGCGTCTGATGCGGATGCCGGGCGTCGGAAGGGCCGTGGGCAGGAAAATGTTCAACAACAAGGACATGCGAGCCAAGAACATCGACGTCGCGCTCCCCTGACCGGTACCGAATCCGACAGCAGCATCCCCGACAGCACGACCTTGGAGGACAGCACGGTGAGCCAGGTGGTCGGACACCACTCGCACAAGGCCGCCCGCATCCTGGACAGCGCGCGCCGGCTGGTGGCCGATCACGGCGTGCGCAAGGTGACCGTCAGCGAGATCGCCACAGCGGCCGGCGTCGGCAAAGGCACCGTTTACCTGTACTGGCCCACCAAGGAAGGCCTCATCCTCGGACTGTTCGCCCACGAACTGCTGGCCTTCCTGGAGGCGGTCATCGCCCGCATCACCGCCGACCCATCCGCCGTCCTCCCGCGCAACCTTGCCCCGCTGCTGATCCGCACCGGGCTGCGATCCCCGCTGGCGCGCCGCCTCACCACCAAGGACACCGACCTGCTGCGGCTGCTCACCGAGCAGGCAGGCGACCGCGACCTGTTCGACCGCACGCAGCCCAGTGCCATGTGCCAGGCGGTCATGCCTATCCTGCGCCGGCACGGACTACTCCGTCAGGACCGTCCGCTGGCCGACCAGTCCCACGCCATGCACGCGGTACTCGTCGGCTTCGGCCTCGCCATGTCCGACCCTGACTCCGCCCCTCCCAGCGCCGGCGACCCCGGCGACGTCCTCGCCGACACTGTGGCCCTGCTTCTCGAACCCGCGGCCGCACCCGCCGAACAGGCCGTCACCGCGGCCGCCGACGAGACCGTCGCCGTCTTCCGCCAGATCAGGGACGCCGTTCTGGACATCATCGATCGCAGCCAGACCACCCAAATGAACTCGTAAGGCAAGGCCGGCCGTACCGGGGCGCGGCGCTCAGGGAACCGGGCCTAGGTGAGGAACTCGCCGTCCTTGAGCTCCAGCACGCGGTCGGCCAGGCCGACGAGGCCCGCGTCGTGCGTGGCCACCAGCGCGGTGACGCCCTCCCCCCGCACGAGCACCCGGAGCAGCTCCATGATCTGGCGGGCGGTCTGGGAGTCGAGCTGACCGGTCGGCTCGTCGGCGAGCAGCAGGCGGGGGCGGTTGGCCAGGGCCCTGGCGATGGCCACGCGCTGCTGCTGGCCGCCCGACAGCTCGTAGGGCCGCTGCTCGGCCTGATCGGACAGCCCGACCAGGGACAGCAGCACCGCGACCCGCTCGTCCCTGTCCCTTGCGGGAACCCGCGCCAGCCGCAGCGGCACACCCACGTTCTCCGCTGCCGACAGCACCGGGACCAGCCGGAACGACTGGAAGACGAACCCGACGACGTCGCGACGCAGCCGCAGCAGGCCCTCCTCCGGCAGCTCCGGCACCGACTGCCCGGCCACCCGCACCCGCCCCTCGTCGGGCCGGTCCAGGCCGCCGACCAGATTGAGCAGTGTCGTCTTGCCGGCGCCGGAACGCCCGCGGATCGCGACCAGCTCGCCGGGGTGAGCCTCGAAGGAGACGCCTCTCAGCGCGCGCACGCCCTTGGGATAGGTCTTGCGCAGGCCCTCGACGACGACCAGCGGCTCACTCATTCGTCTCTTCCTCTGTGTCGTCGCCGGTGGCCGAGGGCCAGACCCCGATGTGGTCGCGTTCGAGTTCCAGGCGCACCCGGTGCTCCATCGACAGGGCGTTGATGAACTCCCTCGGCAGCTGCAGGCGCCCGGCCCGGTCCAGCACCGCGTACTCCTCGGCGACCACCCTGCCGTCGGAGGAGGTGCGGCGGAACGTCTCACTGGAGGTGCGGCCGTCCCGGATGCCGATGGTCCGGTCCACCTGCTCCGACACCATCGGGTCGTGCGTCACCACGACGGTCGTGACGCCGAGCTCGCGGTTGGCGTGGCGCAGCACGCCGAAGACCGTCTCGGCGCTCTCGCTGTCCAGCTCCCCGGTCGGCTCGTCGGCGAGCACCACCTCGGGCGCGTTGGCCAGGGCGACGGCGACGGCCACCCGCTGCTGCTCCCCGCCGGACATCTCCCCGGGCCGCCGGTCCGCGCGGTCCGCCATCCCCGTCAGCTCCAGCAGCTCGTCCGTACGGGACGACCTGACCCGCCGGGACGTGCCGCCCGCCAGCCGCATCGGGAGCATGACGTTCTCCCGCGCGGTGAGGTACGGCAGCAGGTTGCGGGCGGTCTGCTGCCAGACGAAGCCCACGACCGACCGCCGGTAGCGGAGGCGGTCGCGCGGGGTCATGGACAGCAGGTCGATCCCGGCGACCCTGGCCAGCCCGGCCGTCGGCACGTCGAGGCCCGAGAGGATGTTGAGCAGCGTCGACTTGCCCGATCCCGAGGCCCCGACGATCGCCACCAGCTCGCCGCGGCCGATCAGCAGGTCGAGGCCCTGCAGGGCGACCACCTCGACCGCGGCGGACCCGTCGGTCTTGTAGATCCGCACCAGGTTGTCGCACAGGATGTGGGCGTCCGCGCCGAACGCGGGAGCGCCCCGCGTGGCCCGGGCCTCCAGGTCAGCCAGCGTGTCCACGGCTTCCTCCCAGGTAGGCGCCCGCGAGGGCGACGGCGGCGACCCCGGCGGCCAGAGCACCGGCCAGGGCACAGGGCAGGGTGGGCAGGAGCGCGGCGGTCGTCAGGGCGCCCTGGCGCCCGCCCGCGTACGCCGACAGGTCTATCCCGGGCCCCAGCAGCGCGGGCATGGCCAGACCGGCCGCCAGACCGGCGGCGGCGGTCAGGACGAGCAGCGGGGTCGCCTCCAGGACGGTGACCAGGCCGGCCTGCCTGCGGCTGAGGCCGAGGGCGCGCAGCAGGCCGAGGTCCTCCGCCCGCCGGGCCGCGCCTCCGGTCAGGGCGATCGCGACGGCCGCCAGCGCGTAGGCGGCCAGCGCCGCGGCGGCGACCCGCAGCGCGGCGGTCAGCGCCGCCGTCAGGGGCGTCCCGGTGATCTCGGCGAGCGCGCCCGCCACCGTGGTCATGCGCGCGCCGGACGGCAGCAGCGGCCTGACGGCGGCGGGGTCTCCCGCGATCAGCAGCGTGTTGACGCGCTCGGGAGCCGCGGGGAGGACGATGAGAGCGCCGTCGCCCGCCCGCACTCCCGGCATCGCGTCGACGGTCCCCGCCGGGGTGACCGTCATCTGCGCGGGCCAGCCGATCTCGAAGTTGCGCATGGCGGACAGGTCGGGCGAGACCAGCACCCCGTTCCCCGGCGGAGGCAGGTGGACCGGGCTGCCCGCGACCAGCCGGCGGTAGGCGCCGAGATCGACCGCGATGACCGTGGCCGGCCGCCCGCCGAAGCCCACCTCGGCGACCGTCGTGCCGACCGCGGCCGGGACGACGCCCCTGACACCCGGCGCGTGGACGATCCGCTCCAGCGTCTCCGGGGGGATGCCCTGCGCGCGCTCCACCTTGATCTCTGCGCCGGTCCGCTCCCACGCCGCCTGCCGCTGGGCCTCCTCCAGCCCGCCGGCGGTGACCATGCCGTACGCCGCCAGCGCGACGGCCGGCAGCAGCGTGAGCACCGGCAGCGCGGCCCCCGGCACGGCCCGGGCGGCGGCGAGCCCGAGGAACGGCACGGCGGCGGTGCGCCGGGCGGCGGCCCGGAAGGCCAGGTGGATCACGGCCGGGCCGGCGCGCAGCACCGCCAGCGCGGCGGCCAGCGCCAGCAGCACGGGCGCCAGCGCGAGGAACAGGTCGCCGGCGCCGAGGCCGCGGGTGCGCAGGAGACGGAGGCTCGCCACGGCGACCACGAGCACCAGGATCTCCAGCACGATCCTGCGGACAGCCTTCCCGGACCGTCGTCTGGCGGACTGGCGCAGCGCGACGGCGGCGCAGGCGATGGCGACGGTCCCCGCCGCCAGCGCGGCCGGTCCCAGCCGCGCGACCGCCGTCGGGGCGCCAGGCACGAAGCCCGCGGCCACCTGGCCCGCCGCGGCCGACGGCACCGCCGCGAGCGCGACCGCTCCCCCGCAGACGAGCACGACCCGGGCCAGGGACGCGCCGCGGGCACGCATCAGCAGCAGGTCGCCGTGCACCCGTCCGACGAGCAGCAGCACGGCCAAGGCCGTGGCGCCCAGGCACACGACGGCCAGCCCGCTCAGGAACACCGTGATCAGCGCGCGCGTGACGGCCAGCCGGTCCAGGTACTCCTGCAGGATGCGGTCGAACCCGGTCGACAGGGCCAGTTCGAGGTCCTGCCTGCCCAGGCGGCGGCCGAACTCCTCCGTGGCGGCGAGCACGGCGGCCGCGTTGTCCGCGGTGATGTGGTCCGGCGCCGGGGTGACGAGCCATCGGTAGACCAGCGGCATTTCGGCGCCCGCGAGGCTGTCGCCGTCGGTGAGCGCGGTGACGATCAGGTCGTCCTCCGTGGCGAGCGGCACGCGGTTGTGGATGACGCGGGTGAGTTCCGGTTCGACGGCCCAGAACCGGTCGGCGGGGCGCACCGGTTCGAACAGGCCGGTGACCGTCACCGTCAGCCGGCTGGGGAGACCGAGCGTGGTCAGCGGGCCGAGATCGAGCGTGTCGCCCGTCTTGATCGACATTTCCGCGGCGGCGACGGCGGGAATGGCCACCTCGAAGCGCGTGCCCGAGCCAGGGCCCGGCGGGCGGCCCTCGACGTACCGGACCCGCCTGGCCGCTCCCGACACCCAGTCGAGGGTGAGATAGCGGTGGACCCGTTGGTCGATGAGCCGCGGCAAGGCCGCGAAACCGAAGTGCGGTTCATCCTCCGCGACCTCGCGCAGCGCCGGGGGGAGCAGCGCCCGCCAGGCGGTGTCCGCCCCGGCCGCCTCGGCCGTCGTCCGCATCGGCGTCAGGTCGAAGCTCCGGGTGAACTGGACCGCCAGCGAGGCCGTGGCGGGCGGGGCGGAGCCGACGACCGACCTGGCCGCCGCGTCGAGGGAGGACTCGACCATCCGGGGCAGGGCCGAGACGACCAGGGCGGCGCCGAACACCAGCGCGGCCAGCAGCGCCGCCACCCCTTTGTGCACACGCAGCAGGCGGATCACGACGCCTCCCCCGCACGCAGCACGGCGGCCGGCTCACGGCGGTGCAGCGACCGCGCGAGCCCCGCCACGATCACGAGGAGCACCGTGAGGACCGCGGCGGCCAGCGCCGCCACCTGAAGCCACGGAACGTGGAGCAGCACGGGCAGCCCGCCTCCGGTCGCGTATCCGGCGGTCACCATCGGCGGCACCACTGCGGCGGAGACGGCCACGGCGAGCGCCACTCCGCCGGCCAGCGACAGCCCGATCACGAACGACTGCTCGACGGCCAGCAGGCCGAGCGTCTGCCGGAAGCTCACGCCGAGCGCGCCGAGCACGGCGAACTCGCCCCTGCGCTCGCGCGCCGAGACCGCCGCGTTGACCAGGAATCCCAGCACGGCGAACGCCAGCGCCGCCGCGAAGCCGAGCAGCAGCGCGCCCTGCAGGCCGGCCGCCGTGGGGTCGTCCCTGTAGCCGGCGGTGAGCGCGGCCACGTCGACGACGTCCCTGCCGCGCCCGGAGGCGGCCAGTACGGCGGCTCGTGCGGTGGCGGCCCGCGTGCTGTCGTGCCCGTCGGTGGCCAGCCACCACTCCGTCACCGGCCACTCCGCTCCCTTCGCGCCTGCCGCCCGCAGCGCCGACAGGTCGGCGAGCAGGGCCGGGGTGCCCTCCGGCGTGCCGGGCATCGCCGTGACGACGCCCACGACCCGGATCGGGACCGCCGCCGTGCCGGCCGTGATCCTGGTGGTCTCCGCGAGGCCGGGGGTCACCACGACCGGAAGCGGCTGTCCGGCGGACCCGGCGATCCGCGTGGCCAGCGTGGCCGGCGACAGCTCCGACAGGTCGGGGCGCAGCAGCAGGACGCGCCCCAGGTGCGCCGCGTCCGCGGCGATCAGGGTGGCGTCCGCGCCGTCGGCGACGACCGTGGCGCGGTGCGCGGGCACGGCCGCCGCGATCCCCGGCAGCGCGGCGAAGGTTCGCGCGTCGTCCCCCGGGAGAGCCGGGACGCGCAGGCCGGCGCCGGCGAGATGCCTGGCCCGGTCCTCCTGGGCGCCGCGCCAGGTCGCGGCGGTGGTCAGGGACAGCACGCCGATCGCCGTCGCCATCGTCAGCAACAGCGCCGGCCCCGAATAGCGGGCCGGGCGCCGGCTCACCTGCCGGGCGGCCACCGCCGGCCCGAATCCGGGGCGCCGCCGCGTCGCCCGCTCTGCGACCCTGGCGACGGCGGGCACCAGCCGCAGGGCGGCCATCCCGCCGCAGAGCAGGGCGAGCGCCGGCCCCGCCCCGACGAGAGGGTCGAGCCCGAGCTCGCCGCCGAGGCGCGTCGTCTCCGGCGCGTCCTGGCCGCGCAGGCGCCAGACGGCGAGCGCCGCCAGGACGAGCAGCGCCACGTCGGCCCCGGCCCGCTGGACCAGGCCAGGCCGGTCGGCGCGGCCGCGCGCCGCCTGCTCCTCGACGTACGTGCGGCGGGCGGCGAGCAGGGGCGGGGCCGCCAGCATGGCGGCGCAGGCGAGCGCGACCGCCGCCGCGACCGCGAACGTGGCCCCGTCGGGCGTGCGAGGCGGCTCCACGCCGGTGGCCTCGATCCAGGGGAAGGCGCTCACCAGCCGCAGGAGGACGGGCGCGAGGAACGGCGCCGCAGGCGCGCAGGGCAGCGCGATCAGCAGCGCCTCCCCCGCCGCCATGGCGGCGAGCCGCGGCGACCCGCCGCCCCTCGATCGCAGCAGGGCCGTCTCCATCCGGCGGTGCTCGGCGAGCAGCCGCGCGGTCAGCGCCAGCGCGTACGCGCTCAGCACCAGCAGTTGGAGCACCGGCACCAGCATGGTCGAGCGGGCGACCAGGGCGCCGCGGTCGAGCCGCAGCAGCGTGCCGGACAGCGTCTCGGTGACCGTGCACCGGGGGCAGCCGGCCCGCACGGCGGCGGAGGTCCCGGCGACCGACGCCGAGAACGGCCGCAGCCGGTCGGGGGAAAGCCGGCGCAGGTCGGGTTCGGCGAGCCAGCGGGCCGAGACGCCGGTCGCGAACCGGCCGAGGAACGCGCCGGCCGGCACGACCAGGGGGCCGCGGGAGGTGAAGTCGCCGGTCCGCGTGCCGTAGCGCAGCAGCTCCTCCCCCTTCCAGCGCGGGTCGTCGGGGTCGCGCAACCGGAAGACCCCGGTGACGCGCACGCGGACCGGCTTTCCGTCCAGGCGTCCGACGACGGTGAACTCGTCGCCGGTCGAGACTCCCATCGCCCGCGCGGCCGGCTCGGACAGCGCCGCTTCCACCGTCGCCGTCGTCGTCTCGGCGGGCCGGCGCCCGCTCACCAGGTCCGCCCGGCCGTCCAGTCCCTCGTACGCGGCGAACCGGGTCAGGACGGGCTGATCGCCGCGACTTTGTCCCTTCAGCGCGTAGGAGGCGGACTCGAGGCGCGCGGTGACCCGTACGGGCACCTCTTGGTGGGCGTGGGCGATCCCCGCGCGGACGGCCCGGTCGATTCCGGCGAAGTCCCCGGCCGTGACCGAGGAGGTGACGACGGTGGCGGTGGCGGCGAGCGGCGCCGTCTCCAGGGCTCGCCGCACACCCGCCTGGGTCGCCGACCCCGCGTGTAGCAGCAGAGCCGAGATCGCCGTGGTGGCGAGCAGGATGGAGCCGAACGCGGCGGCCAGCAGCAGGGGCTCGGCCAGCGCGCGCCGGACCACCAGCGGCAGCCGCGCCCGCACCCGCATCACCACGCTCATCCCGGCATCATGACAAGCATGATCCAGAAGCACCACCGTTCCGTTCATCTAAGGTGAGGGGAAAACGGGGCCGAGGAGGGCTGGATGCCTGCGGTGGGACCGTTACTGGCGGGAGATCCGGCCGAGATCGGCGGCTACCGGCTGGAGGGCCGCCTCGGCGCGGGCGGCCAGGGGGTGGTCTACCTCGGCCGTACGGCCGAAGGCGCGCCGGTGGCGGTCAAGCTGATGCATGAGGGCTGGTCGGGGGACGAGGACGCCCGCCGCCGCTTCGCGCGGGAGATCGCCGCCGCGCGGCGGGTCGCGCCGTTCTGCGTGGCCCGGGTGCTCGACTTCGACCTGGACGGCCCGCGGCCCTACGTCGTGAGCGAGTACGTGGAGGGCCCCACGCTGCAGCGGGCGGGACGGCGGTCCGGGCCCGCCCTGCACCGGCTGGCCGTCGCGACCGCGACCGCGCTCGCCGCCGTGCACCAGGCCGGGATCGTGCATCGCGACTTCAAGCCCGCCAACGTGCTGCTGGGGCCCGACGGTCCTAGGGTCGTCGACTTCGGGGTCGCCCGCCGGCTCGGCGCGACCACGGCGACCGGAGGCACCGTCGGCACGCCCGCCTACATGGCGCCCGAGCAGATCGCCGGCGAGCCGCCCGCGCCCGCCTGGGACGTGTTCGCGTGGGGCGGCGTGATGGTGTTCGCCGCCACCGGCAGGCCGCCGTTCGGTGACGACGCGCTGCCCGCCGTGCTGAACCGCGTCCTCACCAAGGAGCCGGACCTCGGCGACCTGGAAGAGCCGTTGCGCTCCATCGTCGCGCTGGCCCTGCGCAAGAACCCCGCGGAGCGCCCGGGCATCCTCGACATCACGATGCGGCTGCTCGCCGCGGTGCCGGAGGGGACCGCCGGGGACGCCCCGGCCGTGCTCACCGCCGCACCGCATCCCGTGTATCCGGAGCCGGACACCGTCCCCTCACGGCGGGGCTCCGGTCGCCGCCGGGGGCTGCTCGCGGGGGCGGCGGTCACCCTCGCGGCCGCGACGACCGGGGCCGTGCTGCTGTCCGTGCTGCCGTCCGAAGGCGCCGACGGGGGTGACGCCCGGCGCACGGCGGCCGCCGTCACGCCGGTTTCCTCACCCACCACGACACTCACACGAACCCCCACGCCGGCGCCCACACCGACACCCACACCGACGGCCGCGGCGCGCGTGCCCCTGCGCTTCACCGCACGCTTCGCGGGCGTGTGGCGCGGCAGGGTGGACTACGAGCCCGGCGCGTACGACACGCTCGTGCTGACCGTGCCGAAGGGCGGCGGCACCGTCACCGAGCGGTTCGTCGACTACCACTGCGTGGGCAGGTCCAGGCTCCAGGTGGTGAGCGGGACGACGGTGCGGCTGAAGCGGGTGTCGATGCGGGGCAACTGCGTGCGCAACGGCACGATCTACCTCACCGTCCACGACAACGGGACGATGACCTTCGACTACAACGGGCACGGCGAGAACGCGGTGACGAAGAACGAGCCGTTCTACATGATCGCCACATTGAGGCGTACGTAGCGTTTCGGCTATATCAGACAGACCAGACTTGCGGGACATCCGATACAAAGGTGTATGTTGACCACCGCAAGCGACGGACGCGGAGGAAGCCGGTGTGAATCCGGCGCGGTCCCGCCACTGTCACCGGGGAGCGACCCTCACCCACGCCACTGCCCAGCACGGGCGGGAAGGCTGAGGCGAGCGCCGATCCGGGAGCCAGGATACTCCGGCCGTCGGACCTTCTACCGGGGGCGCGGACACCCCCAGGGGGGACATGCCATGGCCCGGACAGGCCTGCGCAGACGCGCCTCACTGCCGGTATCGCGCTCCACCTCCTGACGTGGCGCCCGGCGGCGGCCTGCTCGTGGCGGGCACGACCTCCGACGCGGGAAAGAGCGTGCTGGTGGCCGGCCTGTGCCGGTGGCTGGCCCGGCGCGGCGTACGGGTCGCGCCGTTCAAGGCGCAGAACATGGCGCTCAACTCGATGGTCACCGCCGACGGCGGCGAGATCGGACGCGCCCAGGCGATGCAGGCCGCGGCGGCCCGGGTCGAGCCCGAGGCCGCGATGAACCCGGTGCTGATCAAACCCGCCGGGGAGCGGCACTCCCACGTGGTCGTGCTCGGCCGCGCGCACGCCGACGTGGACGCCCTGTCCTACCGCGACCACAAGATGCGCCTGCTCGACGTCGCCCTCGACGCGCTGGACGGCCTGCGGCGCCGCTACGACGTGGTGATCTGCGAGGGCGCGGGCAGCCCCGCCGAGGTCAACCTGCGCGACCGCGACATCGCCAACATGGGCCTCGCCCGAGCGGCCGGCCTGCCCGCGCTCGTCGTCGGCGACATCGACAGGGGCGGCGTGCTCGCGCACTTCGCCGGCACCCTCGCCGTGCTGGACCGGCACGACCAGCGGCACATCGCCGGGTTCGTGGTCAACAAGTTCCGCGGCGACCTCGCGCTGCTGCGGCCG
This sequence comes from Microbispora sp. NPDC046973, assembly GCF_040644495.1. NCBI lineage: Bacteria > Bacillati > Actinomycetota > Actinomycetes > Streptosporangiales > Streptosporangiaceae > Microbispora > Microbispora sp. NPDC046973. The sequence goes on from NZ_JBEYWQ010000025.1 coordinate 28,779, forward strand.
GGGCTCGACTGGCTGACGGAGGCGACCGGGCGGCCGTGCCTCGGCGTGCTGCCGTGGCGCTCGGGCCTTTGGCTCGACGTGGAGGACTCCCTCGACCTCGACAGCCGTCCCGGCCTGCTCACCCCGCCGGTCGGACGTGACGTGCTGCGCGTGGCACTGGTGCGGCTGCCGCGCATGTCCAACGTGACCGACGCCGACGCGCTGGCCGCCGAGCCGGGGGTGAGCGTGCGCCTGGTCACCACCCCCGCCGAACTCGCCGACGCCGACCTCGTCGTGCTGCCCGGCACCCGCGCCACCGTCGGCGACCTCGCCTGGCTGCGTGAGCGGGGCCTGGACGAGGCGCTGCGCCGCCGCGCCGCCGGCGGGCGCCCGGTGCTCGGGATCTGCGGCGGCTACCAGATGCTCGGCACGGTCATCGACGACGACGTGGAGAGCCGCGCGGGCCGGGTGCCGGGTCTCGGGCTGCTGCCGGCCGGCACGGCGTACGCGCCGGACAAGGTGCTCGCGCTCGCGGAGGGCGAGTGGCGCGGCCACGCGGTCGCGGGCTACCAGATCCACCACGGCCGGGTCACCGCCGAGGGCGGCGAGCCCTTCCTCGACGGTTGCCGGGTGGGGCCGGTGTGGGGCACGACCTGGCACGGCCTGTTCGAGCGCGACGGTTTCCGCCGTGCCTTCCTCGCCGAGGTCGCCGCCGTCGCCGGCCGGGCCTGGCTGCCGGGGACCAGCACGTTCGCCGAGCACCGGGAGGCCCGCCTCGACGCCCTGGGCGACCTGGTGGAAGAGCACCTGGACACCGAGGCGGTGTGGCGGCTGATCGAGCGCGGCGCGCCCACCGGCCTGCCCACTGCCGAGATCACGTTGCGGGAGGCGCGCCCATGACGATGCTGCTGCTGTCCACCGCCGACACCGAGCTGCTCGCCGCGACCCGCAGCGGGGCGGGCTGGCGGGTCGCCAACCCCGCGCGTACGGCCGCCGGGGACGTGCCCGCCCTGGTGGACGGCGTGGACGCCGTCGTCGTCCGGCTGCTCGGCGGCAGGCGCTCGTGGCCGGAGGGACTCGACGCCGTGCTGGCGGCCGGGCGGCCCACGGTCGTCCTCGGCGGCGAGCAGGCCCCGGACGCCGCGCTGATGGCCCTGTCCACCGTGCCGTCGGGGGTCGCCGCGCAGGCGCTCGCCTATCTCGCCGAGGGCGGCCCGGACAACCTGGCGGAGCTGCGCCGCTTCCTGTCCGACACGCTCCTGCTGACCGGCGAGGGCTTCGCGCCGCCCCGGCCCACCCCCGAGTTCGGCGTACGGCCCGGCCGGGTCCGCCGGGAGGGCCGCCCCCTGGTCGGGGTGGTCTACTACCGGGCGCACGAGCTGTCGGGCAACACGGCGTTCCTCGACGCGCTGTGCGACGCGGTCGAGACGGCGGGCGCCGACGTGCTGCCGGTCTTCTGCGGGTCGCTGCGCGGGGCCGGTGACGACCTGCTCGAGCTGCTCCGGCCGGTGGACGCTCTCGTCGTCACCGTGCTGGCCGCGGGCGGGGCGGTCGCCGCCGCCGCGAGCGCCGGGGGCGACGAGGACGCCTGGGACGCCGGGGCGCCGGCCTCCCTCGACGTCCCGGTGCTGCAGGCGCTGTGCCTGACCACCTCCCGCGCCGTGTGGGCGGACTCCGACGCCGGGCTGTCCCCGATGGACGCCGCGATGCAGGTCGCGGTGCCCGAGTTCGACGGCCGCCTCGTCACCGTGCCGTTCTCGTTCAAGGAGGACGGGCCCGACGGCGTGCCGGTCTACGTCGCCGACCCCGAGCGCTGCGCCCGCGTGGCCGCGCTCGCGGTCGCGCACGCCCGGCTGCGCCACGTGCCGAACGCCCGCAAGCGCCTGGCGATCGTGCTGTCGTCCTATCCCACCCGGCACTCCCGGGTCGGCAACGCCGTCGGGCTCGACACTCCCGCCTCCGCCGTCGTGTTGCTGCGCGCCCTGCGCGCGGCCGGCTACGACGTGGGCGACGCGCCGGACGACGGCGACGCGCTGATCCACGCCCTGATCGCGGCCGGCGGGCACGACGTGGAGTGGCTCACCGAGGAACAGATCGAGGCCGCCCCGGCCCGCGTGCCGCTGCGCGCCTACCAGGAGTGGTTCGCCGGGCTGCCCGCCGACCTGCGCGAGGCGGTGACCGCGCACTGGGGGCCGCCGCCGGGCGCGCTCTACGTGGACGGGACCGACATCGTGCTGGCCGCGCTGCGGTTCGGCAACGTCATGCTCGCCATCCAGCCGCCTCGGGGGTTCGGCGAGAACCCGGTCGCCATCTATCACGACCCCGACCTGCCGCCGAGCCACCACTACCTCGCGGCGTACTGGTGGCTGGCCCGCGAGTTCGGCGCGCACGCGGTCGTCCACCTCGGCAAGCACGGCACGCTGGAGTGGCTGCCGGGCAAGGGGCTCGGGCTGTCGGCGTCGTGCGCGCCCGACGCCGCGCTCGGCGCGCTGCCGCTGGTCTACCCGTTCATCGTCAACGACCCCGGCGAGGGCACCCAGGCCAAGCGCCGGGCGCACGCGACCGTCGTCGACCACCTGATCCCGCCGATGGCCAGGGCCGACTCCTACGGCGACCTCGCCCGGCTCGAGCAGTTGCTGGACGAGCACGCCACCGTCGCCGCCCTCGACCCGGCCAAGCTGCCGGCCGTACGGGCGCGGATCTGGACGCTCATCCAGGCCGCCCAGCTCCACCACGACCTGCACGTGGACGAGCGGCCGCAGGACGCGGAGTTCGACGACTTCCTGCTGCACGTGGACGGCTACCTCTGCGAGATCAAGGACGCGCAGATCCGCGACGGCCTCCACGTGCTGGGCCAGGTCCACACCGGGGAGGCCCGGGTCAACCTGGTGCTCGCCGTGCTGCGCGCCCGCCAGGTCTGGGCCGGGTCCGCCGGGGCCCTGCCCGGCCTCCGGGAGGCCCTGGGGCTGCCCGACAAGGGCACGACGGCCGAGGTGGACGCGTTCGAGGCCGAGGCGCGGCGGCTGGTCCAGGCCATGGAGGACCACGGCTGGGACCCGGCCGCGGCCGGCACGGTCACGGACGTGCCGGAGGTCGCCCTGGTGCTGCGCTTCGCCGCCGAGGAGGTCGTGCCCCGGCTCGACCGGACCACGGACGAGGTGGCACACGTGCTGCACGCGCTGGGCGGCGGATACGTGCCCGCCGGGCCGTCCGGGTCGCCCACGCGCGGGCTGGTCAACGTGCTGCCGACAGGCCGCAACTTCTACTCGGTCGACCCCAAGGCCATCCCGTCGCGGCTGGCCTGGGAGACCGGCGCGGCGCTCGCCGCCTCCCTGGTCGAGCGCTACCGCGCCGACACCGGCGAGTGGCCGCGCACGGTCGGGCTCACGGTCTGGGGCACCAGCGCGATGCGCACCCAGGGCGACGACATCGCCGAGATCATGGCCCTGCTGGGCGTGCGGCCCGAGTGGGACGACGCCTCCCGCCGGGTGACCGGCTTCGAGGTCGTGCCGGCCGAGGAGCTCGGCCGCCCCCGGGTGGACGTGGTGGTGCGCATCAGCGGCTTCTTCCGTGACGCGTTCCCCCACGTCGTGGCGCTGCTCGACGAGGCCGTCCGCACGGTCGCCGCGCTGGACGAGCCCGCCGAGGTCAACCCGCTGCGCGCGCACGTGCACGCCGACCGCGCCCGGCACGGCGACGAGCGCCGCGCCACCAGCCGCGTCTTCGGCTCCAAGCCCGGCGCGTACGGCGCGGGCCTGCTGCCGCTCATCGACGCCCGCAACTGGCGCGACGACGCCGACCTCGCCGAGGTGTACGCGGTGTGGGGCGGCTACGCGTACGGCAGGGGCCTCGACGGCCGGGAGGCCCGCGCGGACATGGAGGCGGCGTTCCGGCGCATCGACGTGGCGGCCAAGAACCAGGACAACCGCGAGCACGACATCGCCGACTCCGACGACTACTTCCAGTACCACGGCGGGATGGTGGCCATGGTCCGCCACCTGACCGGCAGGTCCCCCGCGGCGTACGTGGGCGACTCGCACGTCCCCGACGCGGTACGCACCCGGACGCTGGGCGAGGAGACGCGGCGGGTGTTCCGGTCGCGGGTGGTCAACCCGCGCTGGATCGCGGCGATGCGGCGGCACGGCTACAAGGGCGCGTTCGAGATGGCGGCCACGGTCGACTACCTGTTCGGGTTCGACGCCACCGCCGGGGTGGTGGACGACTGGATGTACGAGTCGCTCGCCTCCTCCTACGTCTTCGACCCCGAGGTGCGGGAGTTCATGCGCGCGTCCAACCCCTGGGCGCTGCGCGGCATCGCCGAACGGCTGCTGGAGGCGGCCGAGCGGGGACTGTGGGCGAGCCCGCGGCCGCAGACGCTCGACGGGCTGCGCGCGGCCTACCTGGAGACGGAAGGCGACCTGGAGGCGGGCAAGTGATCATCCGGTATCCGTTCAGCGCGGTCGTCGGGCACGACGACCTCAAGCTGGCGCTGCTGCTGAACGCGGTGTCGCCCGCGATCGGCGGCGTGCTCGTGCGGGGCGAGAAGGGCACGGCGAAGTCGACCGTGGTGCGGTCGCTCGCGGCCCTGCTGCCGCAGGTGGCGGTGGTCGCCGGCTGCCGGTTCTCCTGCGACCCCGCCGCGCCCGACCCGTCGTGTCCCGACGGCCCGCACGAGAGCGGGCTTTCCCCGCAGACGCGCCCGGCCCGGCTGGTCGAACTGCCGGTGGGCGCGTCGGAGGACCGCGTGGCCGGGTCGCTCGACCTGGAGCGGGCGCTGACCGAGGGCGTCAAGGCGTTCGAGCCGGGCCTGCTGGCGGCGGCCCATCGGGGCGTGCTGTACGTGGACGAGGTCAACCTGCTCCACGACCACCTGGTGGACCTGCTGCTCGACGCGGCGGCGATGGGCGTGGCCCACGTGGAGCGCGAGGGCGTGTCGGTCCGCCACGCCGCCCGCTTCCTGCTGGTCGGCACGATGAACCCCGAGGAGGGCGAGCTCCGCCCGCAGCTGCTCGACCGCTTCGGCCTGGCCGTCGAGGTGCGCGCGTCCCGAGACCCGGCCGAGCGGGCGGAGGTGGTGCGCCGCCGCCTCGCCTTCGACGCCGGCCCGGCCGGCTTCGCCGCCGCGTACGCCGGCGGCGAGCGCGACCTCGCCGGGCGGATCGCGGCGGCGCGCGAGCGGCTGCCCGGGGTGGCGCTTCCCGACGCCGCGCTGCGGGGGATCACGGCGGTGTGCGCGGCCTTCGACGTCGAGGGGATGCGGGCCGACCTCGTGATGGCGCGTACGGCCGTCGCCCTGGCCGCCTGGGAGGGCAGGGACGAGGTCACCTCCGGCGACGTCCGGACGGCCGCCCGCCTGGCGCTCCCCCACCGGCGCCGCCGCGACCCGTTCGACGATCCCGGCCACGGCCTCGACGAGGAGCGGCTGGAACAGGCGCTGTCGGAAGCTGACGGCGGGCCCAAGGACGGCGGGCCGGATGACGACGGCCCCTATGACGACGGCCCCGATGACGATGGACCGGGTGGTGGGGGCGCCTCCGGCGGGGACCCGGCGGACGCGCCGCCCGGCGCGGGCGGCGCGTCCGGAGGCCGAGCGCCGGTGTCTGCGACAGCCCCCTACCGGACCCGGCTCCTCGCGCCGGAGGCGGCCGGCCGGGGCGGGCCCGCCGGACGGCGCGGGCGCACGACGGGCGAGTCCGGGCGCACCGTCGGCGCCCGCACACCGGACGGGCGGCTGCGCCGCCTCCACCTGGCGGCGACGCTGGCCGCCGCCGCACCGCACCAGCGCGGGCGCGGCCGCTCCGGCTCCGGCCTGGTGCTGCGCCGCGAGGACCTGCGCGAGGCCGTACGCGAGGGGCGCGAGTCGAACCTCGTGCTGTTCTGCGTGGACGCGAGCGGTTCGATGGCCGCGCGGGCGCGGATGCGGGCGGTGAAGGGCGCCGTGCTGTCCCTGCTGCTCGACGCCTACCAGCGCCGCGACAAGGTCGGGCTGGTGACCTTCCGGGGCGAGGACGCGACGGTCGCGCTGCCGCCGACCTCCAGCGTCGAGCTGGCCTCCGACCGGCTGGCCCGGCTCGCCACCGGCGGGCGCACCCCGCTGGCCGCCGGGCTGCGCCGGGCTGAGCGGGTGCTGGCCGCCGAGCGGCTGCGCGACCCCCGCCGCCGCCCGCTGCTCGTGGTCGTCACCGACGGGCGGCACACCTCCGGTCCCGATCCCGTGGGCGCGGCCGCGCGCCTCGCCGGGGTCGCGAGCGTGGTCGTCGACTGCGAGCACGGCCCCGTACGGCTCGGCCTGGCCGGGCGGCTCGCCGCCGCGCTCGGCGGGACCCCGATCCGGCTCGAAGAGCTGGCGGCCGATCACCTGGCCGCGGTCGTGCGTGATGTCAGGAAGGTGGCGTAGATGCCGCAGGGCAGGCCGGCGAGCGTGCCGGACGACGGGCTGACCACGCGCGAGCGGCGCAACCGCCCGCTGGTCATCGTGCACACCGGGGAGATGAAGGGGAAGTCGACGGCCGCCTTCGGCCTGGCGCTGCGCGCTTGGAACCAGGGCTGGCCCGTCGGGGTGTTCCAGTTCGTCAAGAGCGCCAAGTGGCGGGTCGGCGAGGAGGCCGCGCTGCGGGCCCTCGGCAGGCTCCACGAGCAGACCGGCGAGGGCGGCCCGGTGACCTGGCACAAGATGGGCGAGGGCTGGTCGTGGATCCAGCGGCCCGGCACCGAGGCCGACCACGCCGCCGACGCCCGCGAGGGCTGGGCGCAGATCAAGCGCGACCTCGCCGCCGAGGCCTACGGCCTGTACGTCCTGGACGAGTTCACCTATCCCATGAAGTGGGGCTGGGTCGACGTGGACGACGTGGTCGAGACCCTGCGTGCACGGCCCGGCCGCCAGCACGTGGTGATCACCGGCAGGGACGCCGATCCCCGCCTGGTCGAGGCCGCCGACCTCGTCGTGGAGATGACCAAGATCAAGCACCCGATGGACGCGGGGCAGAAGGGCCAGAGGGGCATCGAATGGTGACGCTCGAATGGTGACGATCCCTCGCCTGGTCGTCGCCGCCCCCGCCTCGGGTGCGGGCAAGACCACGGTCGCGACCGGGCTGATGGCGGCGCTGACCGCGCGCGGCCTGGCCGTCTCGCCGCACAAGGCGGGCCCGGACTACATCGACCCCGGCTACCACGCGCTCGCCACCGGACGCCCCGGCCGCAACCTCGACCCGTTCCTCGCCGGGGAGGACCTGATCGCCCCGCTGTTCGCGCACGGCGCCCGCGGCGCGGACGTCGCCGTGGTCGAGGGCGTCATGGGCCTGTTCGACGGGCGCGGTCCCACGTCCGAGGCGTCCACCGCGCACGTCGCCCGGCTGCTGGACGCGCCGGTGCTGCTCGTGGTGGACGCGTCGTCCCAGGCGGCGTCCGTCGCGGCCCTCGTGCACGGCTTCGCCACCTTCGACCGGTCCGTACGGATCGCCGGGGTGGTGCTCAACCGAGTGGGCTCGGCCCGCCACGAGGAGATCCTCCGGGAAGCGCTGCGCCCCTTGGGCATTCCGGTGGCCGGGGCTCTGCCGCGCGACGTGGCCGTCCACGTGCCGTCACGCCACCTCGGCCTGGTGCCCGCCGCCGAGCGCGACCCGCAGGCGCGGCGGGCCGTGGCCGCCCTCGGGACGTTGGTGGAGCGCCACTGCGACCTCGGCCTCGTGCTGCGCCTGGCGTCGGCCGCGCCCCCGCTCCCCGCCACGCCCTGGTCGGCCGCCGACGCCATCGGAGAACCCGTCCCCGGCAGGCCCGTGGTCGCGGTGGCCGCCGGCGCCGCGTTCACCTTCTCCTACGCCGAGACGGCCGAACTCCTGACCGCGGCGGGGGCCGAGGTGGCCCATGTCGATCCGCTGCGCGACGAGGCGCTGCCGTCCGGGACCCGGGGGCTGGTGATCGGCGGCGGTTTTCCCGAGGTCCACGCCGCCGACCTGGCCGCCAACACGCCGCTGCGGGAGCAGGTCGCCGCTCTCGCCGCCCGCGGCCTGCCGATCGCGGCCGAGTGCGCGGGCCTGCTCTACCTGGCCGCCTCGCTCGACGGCGCGCCGATGTGCGGCGTGCTGCCGGTGCAGGCGCGGATGACCGGGACGCTGACGCTCGGCTACCGCGAGGCCGTACGGCCCGACGGCACCGTCGTGCGCGCCCACGAGTTCCACCGCACGGCCTGCTCCCCGCCCGCCGGGGAGTCTCCGGCGTACGTGCTGCCGAGGCGGGAGGGGTTCGTCCGGGGCGGGGTGCACGCCTCCTACCTCCACCCGCACTGGGCGGGAGCGCCGCGCCTGGCCCGCGACCTCGTGAAGGCGGCCGCCGCGTGAGGCCCGTGCTGACCGGGGTGGGCGTCGGCCCCGGCGACCCCGATCTGGTGACGGTGAAGGCCGTGCGCGTGCTGCGCGAGGCCGACGTCGTGGTGGTGCCGGTGGCCGACACCGGCGAGGAGGGCCGCGCCGAGCGCATCGTCCGCGCCCACACCGGCCGCGAGGTGACCCGGCTGGTGTTCGCGCTGAGCGACCCGCCGGGCAGCGGGCCGCGCCGCGACGACGCGTGGGACGCGGCGGGCGCGGCCGTCGCCGCCGCCTACGACGCCGGCGCGCGGACGGTCGCGTTCGCGACCATCGGCGACCCCAACGTCTACAGCACCTTCACCTACCTGGCCGAGACCGTGCGCGGGCTGGTGCCGCAGGTGGAGGTCCGCACGGTTCCGGGCGTCACCGCCATGCAGGCGCTCGCCGCGAGCAGCGGGACCGTCCTGGTCGAGGGGCGCGAGTCGCTCGCGCTGATGCCGTTGACGGCGGGGCTGGACGCCCTGCGCGGGGCGCTCGACGTCCACGACACCGTCGTCGCCTACAAGGGAGGACGCATGCTGCCCCAGGTGCTGGCCGCCGTCCGCGACTCCGGCCGCCTGGCCGGCGCGGTGTACGGGGCGTCGCTCGGGCTGCCGGAGGAGGACGTGCGGCCCGCGGCCGGGCTCGACCCGGCCGAGGCCGGTCCCTACCTGTCCGCGCTGCTGGTGACCCGCGAGCGTACGGGCCGGGGAGGCAGGCTGTGAGCGGCGGCAAGGTGACCTTCGTGGGGGCGGGGCCGGGCGCGCCCGACCTGCTCACGCTGCGCGGCGCGGCGGCCATCGCCGAGGCCGACATCGTGATCTGGGCCTCCAGCCTGGTCCATCCCGGCGTGCTCGACCACGCCCGCGGCGACGCCCGGGTGGTCGACTCCGCCGCGGCGCCCCTGGAGGAGGTCGTCGCCCTGTATGAGGAGGCGGCACGCGACGGCCTGGGCGTGGCGCGCGTGCACTCCGGCGACCCGGCCCTGTGGGGGGCGGTCCAGGAACAGCTCGACCGGTGCGCCGCGCTCGGGCTGGAGACCGAGGTCGTGCCGGGGGTCTCCAGCTTCACGGCCGTCGCCGCCGCCGTACGGCGGGAGCTGACCGTGCCCGAGGTCGCGCAGTCGGTCGTGCTCACCCGGCTGGAGGGCGGCAAGACGCCGATGCCCGAGGGCGAGACCGTGCGGGAGTTCGCGGCGCACGGCACGACGATGGCGCTGTTCCTGTCGGCGGCCCGTGCGGGCCGGTTGCAGGAGGAGCTGCTGGCGGGCGGATACCCGCCCGAGACGCCCTGCGTGGTCGGCTACCGGGTCACGTGGGAGGACGAGCTGGTGCTGCGCTGCCGGCTGGACGAGCTGGCGGCCTCGGTGCGCGCCCACCGGCTGTGGAAGCACACGCTGGTGCTGGTCGGGCCCGCGCTGGAGGCCCACGGGACGCGCTCGCACCTCTACCACCCGGGCCATTTCCACGGGCACCGCCGCTCCGACCCGGCGGCCCGCCGCGAGCTGAAGGGATCACGGTGAGCGAGGGCCCCGAGCTGCGCGAGCCGGACCTGCCGCGCACGATGCGGGTGCGCAAGCGGGCGCTGCGCACCGGATGGACGACGGGCACCTGCGGCGCCGCCGCCGCCAAGGCCGCCAGCATCGCGCTCGCGCACGGCGACACCCCGTCCACGGTGGACACGCCGCTGCCGGGCGGCGGCCGGGTGACGCTGCCGGTCGACTCCTACGAGGTGGCGGACGCCAAGGCCACCGCCGTGGTCGTCAAGGACGCGGGCGACGACCCCGACGTGACCCACGGCGCGCACCTGACCGCGACCGTGTCCTGGCGGCCGGAGGCCGGGATCGAACTGGACGGCGGCGTCGGCGTGGGCGTGGTCACCCGGCCGGGCCTCGGCCTGGAGGTCGGCGGCCCGGCCATCAACCCGGTCCCCCGGGCGCAGATCACCCAGGCCGTCGGCGAGGTCGTGGACCTGGGACGGCGCGGCGTCCGCGTGATCATCAGCGTGCCCGAGGGCGAGCGGATGGCCCGCAAGACCACCAACGCCAGGCTCGGCATCCTCGGCGGCATCTCGATTCTCGGCACGACCGGGATCGTGCGGCCGTTCTCCACCGAGTCGTGGCGCTCCTCCGTCGTCCAGGCGATCGACGTGATGGCGGCGCAGGGCGAGCGCACGCTCGTGCTGTCCACGGGCGGGCGCACCGACAGGGCCGCCATGCGGCTGCGACCCGACCTGCCCGCCGTGTGCTTCGTCGAGGTCGGCGACTTCACCGGGGCCGCGCTGCGCCGGGCCGCCGACGCGGGGCTGACCGACGTGCTGTTCGTCGGCATGGCCGGGAAGCTGACCAAGCTCGCGGCGGGCGTGCTCATGACCCACTACACCCGCTCGAAGATCGACAAGGACCTGCTGGCCCGCGTGACCCGCGAGGCGGGCGGCGGCGAGGCCCTGGCCGGGCGGGTCGCCGAGGCCAACACCGCCCGGCACGCGTACGAGCTGTGGGAGGCCGCCGGGCTGCTCGAACCCGCCGGACGCGTGCTGTGCGCGCGGGTCAAGGACGTGCTGGAGCGGTTCTGCGACGGCGCGCTCACCGCCTCGGTGATCATGGTCGATCCGGACGGCCACGCCCCGGTCGCCTCCAGCGGGGAGGCCGCCGGGTGGTGACGGTCATCGGCGTCGACGGACGCCCACTCGCCCCCTGGGCCGCCGCGCGGCTCGCCGAGTCGACGCTGGTCGTGGGCGCCGCCCGCCACCTGGACACGCTTCCCGTCCCCGAGCGGGCCGAGCGCGTGGTGCTGGGAGACGTGACGGCGGGCGTGCGGGCCGTGAAGGCCCACGACGGCAGCGCCACGGTGCTCGCCTCGGGGGACCCCGGGTTCTTCGGCCTCGTCCGCCTGCTGCGCGAGCACGACCTGGACGTCGAGGTCGCGCCGGCCGTCTCCTCGGTCGCGGCGGCCTTCGGCCTGGCCGGGCTGAACTGGGACGACGCCGTCGTGGTGAGCGCGCACGGGCGCGACCCGCGCCGGGCCGTCAACGCCTGCCGGGCATTGGCGAAGGTCGCCGTGCTCACCGCCCCCGGCGCGGGCCCCGCCGAGATCGGCGCCGCGCTGCGCGGCTGGCCACGGCGGCTTCTGGTCGCGGAACGCCTCGGCGCCGCCGGCCAGCGGGTCACCGAGTGCACGCCCGAGGAGGCCGCCGGGCGGGGGTGGGCCGACCCGAATGTGGTGCTGTCGCTGGTCGACGGCCCGTCTCCGCGCGGCTGGGCCGCGCCGCCCCGGCAGGCCCCGGAGCGGTGGGGCCTGCCCGAGGAGTGCTTCGAGCACCGCGACGGCATGATCACCAAGTCGGAGGTGCGGGCGCTCGCCCTCGCGCACCTCGGTCCCGGACTGGGCGACCTGGTCTGGGACCTCGGCTGCGGCAGCGGCTCCGTGGCGGTCGAGGCGGCCCGGTTCGGCGCCGCCGTCGTCGCCGTCGACCGCGACCCCGGCCAGTGCGACCGCACGCGCCGCAACGCCGCGGCGTACGGCGTCGAGGTCCGCGTGGTGCACGGTGAGGCCCCCGCCTGCCTCGCCGGGCTTCCCGGGCCGGACGCCGTGTTCGTGGGCGGGGGCGGCGCCGGCGTGGTGAGCCACGTCGTCCGTCTCGGCGCGCGGACCGTCGTCGCGGCGCTCGCCGCCGTCGACCGGGTGCCCGCCGTACGCGACGCGCTGCGCGCCGCGGCGTACGACGTGGGCGGGGTTTCCCTGGCGGCGAGCAGGTTCGCAGAGCTGCCCGGCGGCGCCACCCGGCTGGCGGCGGCCAATCCCGTCTTTCTCCTCTGGGGGCATCGATGACAGTGACCGGGCTGGTGACCGCCACGAAGGCGGGCCGGACGGCGGCGGGCCTGCTGGAGCGGGCGTGGCCGCAGACCCGGTGGTATCCGGTGGCCGACCTGGCGCGGGCGTGGCGCGAGTGCGACCGCATCGTGTGCTTCCTCGCGGTCGGCGCGGCCGTACGGCTGCTCGCGCCGCTGCTGGACAACAAGCACGACGACCCCGGGGTGGTCTGCGTGGACGAGGCGGGCCGCTTCGCGGTGGCCCTGACCGGCGGCCACGACGGCGGCGCCAACCTGCTCGCCCACGAGGTCGCCGGCGCGCTCGGCGCGACGCCGGTCGTCACCACCGCGACCGACGTCACCGGGACGGGCGCGCTCGACGCGCTCGGCCTGCCGGTCGAGGGCGACGTGGCGGCCGTGACCCGGGCCATGCTCGACGGCGAGGAGGTGACGCTCACCGCCGACGCCACCTGGCCGCTGTCGCCGCTGCCCGTCACCGCGTCGGACACGCCGCGTCCCCCTTGTGTGGTGGTGACGGACCGGATCGTGGACCCGCCGCGCCCGGCCGCCGTCGTCCGGCCGCCGAGCCTCGTCGTCGGCGTCGGCGCGAGCCGGGGCGCCGCCGCCGAGGAGGTCCTCGCGCTGATCCGCGACGCGCTGGCGGAGGCCGGGCTGTCGCCCCGCTCGGTCGCATGCCTGGCCACCGCCGACGTGAAGGCGGACGAGGCCGGGATCGTGGCGGCCGCCCGCACGCTCGGCGTGCCCCTCGTCACCCACCCCGCCGAACGGCTCGCCCGGGTCGAGGTGCCGCACCCCAGCGAGGTCGTCCGCCGGGCGGTCGGCACTCCCAGTGTGGCCGAGGCCGCCGCGCTCGCGGGCGGCGGCGAGCTGCTCGTGCCCAAGCGCAGGTCGGCGATGGCGACCGCGGCCGTCGCCCGGCTGCGGCCGCGCGGCAGGCTCGCGATCGTGGGCCTCGGCCCCGGCGCCCGCGACCTGATGACCCCGCGCGCCGTCGCCGAGGTGCGCCGCTGCGGCTACCTGGTCGGCCTCGACCAGTACGTCGACCAGATCCGCGACCTGCTGCGCCCCGGCACGCGGGTCGTCGAGTCGGGCCTCGGAGCAGAGGAGGAACGCGCCCGCACCGCCGTACGGCTCGCGAGCGAGGGCCACGCGGTCGCGCTCGTCGGCAGCGGCGACGCGGGCGTCTACGCGATGGCCGCGCCCGCCCTGGAGCTCGCGAGCACGGAGCTCGCGAGCACGGAGTTCGCCGACGGCGCCTTCGACGTCGTCGGCGTGCCGGGGGTGACGGCCATGCTCGCCGCCGGTGCGCTGCTCGGCGCGCCGCTCGGCCACGACCACTGCGCGATCAGCCTGTCCGACCTGCACACCCCGTGGGAGGCGATCGAACGGCGGGTGCGGGCGGCGGCCGACGCCGATCTCGTGGTGGCCTTCTACAACCCCCGCTCGCGCGGCCGCGACTGGCAGCTTCCCCGGGCGCTGGAGATCCTCGCCGGGCGGCGCGGGCCCGGCACCCCGGTCGGCGTGGTGACCGACGCGAGCCGGCCCGGGGAGAGCATCGCGCTGACCACGCTCGGCGGGCTCGACGTGTCCGCCGTGACCATGCGCAGCCTGGTGATCGTCGGCGCCACGTCCAGCAGGGTCGTGGCGGGCCGCTTCGTGACGCCGAGGGGGTACGCGTGGCAGCCCTCGCCCACCTGACCGCCTACGTGGTGACCTCGGCCTGCGCCGGCTGCGGCGCCTGCCTGCTCACCTGTCCCGAGCACGCCATCCGGCCCGGACCCCGGGTCTCGCTCGTCGTGCTCGACCACCGGTGCACGCGCTGCGGCGAGTGCGCCGAGGTGTGCCCCGTCGACGCCGTAGTGGAGGTGCGGGCGTGAGTGCCGACACGTACGGAGCCTGGACGGCCCGTGAACGGGCCAGGATCGGCGGCATCGTCGCCGTCGTCGCCGCCCTGCACATCGCGGGCTGGGCGCTCTACCTGTACTACGCCGACGGCCTGGCCGGGGCCGGGGCGTTCGCGGGCGCCGGGACGCTCGCCTACAGCCTCGGCATCCGCCATGCCTTCGACGCCGACCACATCGCCGCCATCGACGACACGACCCGGCTGATGATGCAGCGGGGCCGCCGCCCGGTCGGCGTCGGGTTCTTCTTCGCCCTCGGTCACTCGACGGTCGTCCTGGTGCTCGCCATGGTCGTCGCGGCCGCCGCGGGAGCGGCGGTCTCCGGGGAGGGCGTCGAGGAGTTCCGGCACGTCGGCGGCGTGGTGTCCCAGGTGGTCGCCATGTCGTTCCTGCTGCTCGTCGCCGTGCTCAACGCCCTCGTCCTGGCCGGGGTGATCGGCCTGTGGCGGCGGATGGCGCGCGGCACGCTCGACCGGGACGAGCTGGAGGTGCTGCTGCTCAATCGCGGCCTGCTCAACCGGGTGCTCGGCCGCAGGGCGCGCGGGCTGATCCGGTCGTCGTGGCACATGTACCCGGTCGGCATCCTGTTCGGGCTCGGCCTGGAGACCGCCAGCGAGGTCACGCTGCTCGCGCTGTCGGCCGGGACGGCGGCGCAGGGCGGACTGCCCGCCCTCGCCGTGCTGACGCTGCCCCTGCTGTTCGCGGCCGGGATGACCGCCTGCGACACCGCCGACAGCCTGCTGATGTCGCGCGCCTACTCCTGGGCGCACCGCAGCCCCGCCCGGCGGCTGTACTACAACGCGGCGACGACCGGGATGACCGTCGTCGTGGCCGCCTTCATCGCGAGCGTCTACCTCGCCGGGCTTGTCGGCGGGCCGCTCGCGGCGTACGGGTCGCTCGCCGAGCACTTCGAGGTGCTCGGCTACGCCATCGTCGGCGCGTTCGCCGCCGTCTGGGCGGGCGCCGCCGTCGTGTGGCGGCTGTCCGGGCTCGACAGGAGGTACGCCGAGTGAGAAGGGCGGTCCATCCCATAGAGGTCCGGTCGTACGAGATCCTGCGCTCCCGGGTGGACACCTCGGGGCTGCCGCCGCTGACCCGGGCCGTGACCGAGCGGGTGATCCACGCGAGCGCCGACCTCGACTACCTGACCGACCTGGTGGTCTCGGCGGAGGAGGACCTGAGACGGGCCGCGGACGCCCTGCGCGCGGGCACCCCCGTGGTCACCGACGTCGAGATGGTCGCGGCGGGCATCACCGCCGTCACACCCGTCTGCCACGTCCGCCGGGCCGTCGGGCGGGACGGCCTGACGCGCAGCGCCGCCGCCGTGCGCCTGGCGTACGACGAGGTGGGCCCGGGGGCGGTGTGGGTCGTGGGCAACGCCCCCACCGCGCTGGAGGAGATCCTGTGCCTCGGCGTCCGTCCCACGCTCGTCGTCGGCCTGCCGGTCGGATTCGTCGGCGCCGCGGAGAGCAAGGCGGCCCTGCGCGCGTCGGGACTGCCCGCGGTCAGCAACCACGGCGAGAAGGGCGGCTCGGCGGTCGCCGCGGCCGCCGTCAACGCGCTGCTCTATCGCGCTCAGGAAAACAGGGAGGCATCATCATGACCGGCTCGCCGGCGCTGCTCCTCGTCGGCCACGGCACGCGGGACGCGGCCGGCGTCCGCGACTTCCACCTTCTGGTCGAGGAAGTGGCCTCCCGGGCCCCCGTCGCGGTCGCCGGCGGGTTCATCGAACTGTCCCGCCCGCCCCTGCGTGAGGCGGTGGCGACGCTGACCGGGGCCGGGCACACCAGACTCGGCGTGGTCCCGCTCGTGCTGGTCGCGGCCGGGCACGCCAAGGGCGACGTGCCGGCGGCGCTGCACCGGGAGGCGCTGCGCCACCCCGGCCTCGGCTACGCGTACGGCAGGCCGCTCGGACCGCACCCCACCCTGATCCAGCTGCTCGACGAGCGGCTGGACGCGGTGCTCGACCCGTCCGAGCGCCCGGAGACGACCGTCGTGCTCGTCGGCCGCGGCTCCTCCGACCCCGACGCGAACGCCGAGCACGTCAAGGTGGCCCGGCTGCTGTGGGAGGGACGCGGCCTGGCCGGCGTCGAGCCCGCGTTCATCAGCCTGGCCGCCCCCGGCGTGCCGGCCGCGCTGGACCGGGCCCGGCTGCTCGGCGCCCGCAGGGTCGTCGTCCTGCCCTACTTCCTGTTCAGCGGCGTGCTGCCGGACCGTACGGCAGAGCAGGCGCGTGAGTGGGCCGCGGCGCATCCGGAGGTCGAGGTGCGCTGCGCCGACGTCATCGGACCCGCGCCCGCCCTGGCCGGCCTGGTGCTGGAGCGCTACCACGAGGCGCTGCGCGGCGACATCCGGATGAACTGCGACACCTGCCTCTACCGGGTGCCGCTGCCGGGCCACGAGCACCGGGTGGGCGCCGCCCAGCACCCGCACCACCATCCGGACGACCCGGCGCACGTGCACGTTTAGGGGATGCTGTCCAGAAGCGCGGTGAGGCTCGCGCCGAGCGGGGCGTCGAAGGTCATCAGCGCCTCGCCGTCGCCCCGGGTCGGCCCCTGGTTGATGATCGCGACGGGGATCGAGCGGGCGGCGGCGCGGCGGACGAACCGGTAGCCGGACATGACGGTCAGCGAGGACCCCAGCACAAGCAGCAGACCGGCCCGCTCGGTCAGCGCGTAGCACTCCTCGACCCGTGACGGCGGCACGTTCTCGCCGAAGAACACCACGTCGGGCTTGAGCACGCCGCCGCAGCCCGCGCAGTCCACCGTGCGGAACGTCTCGATCTCGTCCACGCCCAGGACGGCGTCACCGTCCGGGTTGATCATCTCGGAGCGGGCCTGCCAGCCGGGATTGGCCGCGCGCAGGCGCCGGTCGAGCGCGTGCCGCGAGGTGCGGTGGCCGCAGGCCAGGCAGCGCACTCTGTGCAGGCTGCCGTGCAGTTCGACGACGCCGTGCGCGCCCGCCGCCTGGTGCAGGCCGTCCACGTTCTGGGTGATGATCCCGGCGACCAGACCGCGACGCTGCAGTTCGGCGACCGCGCGGTGCCCGGCGTTGGGCGCGGCGTCCACGATGTGACGCCACCCCAGGTGGCTGCGCGCCCAGTAGCGCCTGCGGGCGGCGGCGCTGCTCACGAAGGTCTGGTAGGTCATCGGCTCGGCCCTGCGCCTGCGGCCGGTCTCCCCCCGGTAGTCCGGGATCCCGGACTCGGTCGACAGGCCGGCCCCGCTGAGGACCACCACCTCGCCGTCGGCCACGAGATCGGCCAGCATGCCCCACCGCTCGGCAATCCCCGCGTCGCGCACCACAGTCACGCATCCATGGTGCCCGAAGCACCGCACATGTCAGCCCCGCCCCTCCCCCAGCCGTACGTCGAAGATGACCTCGACCTCGTCACGCAGCTTGAGCGCCCCGAAGAACGCGGAGTAGGGACGGATGCCCCACTGGGACTGCGCGACGGTCACCCGGCCGCGCGCCCGCCCGGCCGACAGCGCGCCGTCCACCGCGGCCGGCCTCGTGACGCCCGCGATCGTCAGGTCGCCCTCGACGCGGAACGCCTCGGGATCGCCCTCGACCCGGGTGGACCGGAACGTGACCAGAGGGTGCTGGTCCGCCTTGAGGACCTTGTCGCGCATGTTCTTCTCGATCTCGACGCGGTCGGAGTCGGTGAGCGGCTTGACCCCGCCCGTGCCCTCCCTGACCCGCATCGAGGCCACCTCGGCCTCCACCGTCACCCGGCAGCCCGCCGGGTCGTCCGGTGTCACCACCGCCTCGCCCCGCCACCGGGTGACCTCGATCGTCAGATCGTGCCCGGCCTTGGCGCCCAGCCCGGCGCGGCCGGTGAGGACCAGGAGCCGGCCGGACCTCGGCCCCAACGCGTACGTGCCCGCCTCGACGTCCATTTCGTGGGCATTCCCGCGGAACGGACCGGAGATGTCGGCACCAGATGACATCGTGGTGATCCAATTCCCTCGGAAGGAGAAGGATCATGAGTGAGCCCACCACGTTCACCGTGCGGCCCGTCGGCGTCGTACGGTCCGTGCTGACCGATCGCACCGAGGCGCCCCGGCAGGGACGCGAGGGCGCGCCGGACGCCTGGCTGGAGGTCGACCCGGCCGTCGCGGAGGCCCTCGACGGCATGACGGCGGGTGACGAGGTGCTCGTCCTCACCTGGTTCCATCAGGCCGACCGCGAAACCCTGCGGGTCCACCCGCGCGGGGAGACGAGCAACCCGTTGACCGGCGTGTTCGCGACCCGCTCCCCGGACCGCCCCAACCCGATCGGCCTGCACCGGGTCACGGTCCTGGAGGCCGATCCGGCCCGTGGCCTGCGCGTACACCCCTTGGAGGCCATCGACGGCACTCCTGTCCTCGATATCAAGCCTGTGCTGGACGCGGTCGAGCGCTGACGACTTCCCGGGCGCCTTTACGATGTAGATTTCGATGCTCCGAGCCCCCGTGTCACGGGGGCCGCCCCAGAGATCGTCGATCGGCGACGAGAAAGGTCTCTTCGCCGTGCGAAGGATCCAGGACCGGCACGCTCTGATCGTCAATCCCAGGGCGCCTGCGACAATCGAGCGCATGCGCGATGAGATCTCCCGACCCCTCCCGCACGCCGGCGGGTGGCCGCGAAAGATCGGCTGGGGAGCGCTCGCGTTCTTCCTGGCCGCGTTCGCGATCTTCGAGAGCGTCAAGTACGGCGTGCCGACCACCGTCGCCACGCTCATGTTCTTCGCGCTGGTCGATCTGGCCCGGCTTGTCGGGGTCCGTCCGCCTGGCGTGCTCTACCAGGCTGTGCACCGCGTATGGATCCCGCTCGTGGTGCTGGTCGCCTACACCTTCGGGCCGATCGTGTGGCCGCCGCTGTTCACCGCCGCCCTCGGTTGGCTCACCCGCATCGCCCTCGAACGAGCGTGCGGGCGCGGTTTTCCGTTGACCGGCGACCGACACTAGGCCTGTGGTCGCCGGACTCGGATGTGGGCCGGGTGACAGGTGAAGGCCCGGCGGTCGGTGCCGATCCTGCGGTGGGCGTAGCGGTCGGGGGGCTACATCCGCATCTCGAGCCCTTTCCTTTACATTGTAGATCAGGAAATAACCCCTCCCGTCGCCGTTGCAGCCGATGAATACGATCGGCGGTCGCCAAAAAGGCGGGTGCGCGGCGAAACGCGAAGCTCGCAGGCGATCGAATCCCACAGAATTCGACGACGCGGGATTTCGTTCCGGCGGCAAAGACCAGGCGCGTGAGCCGGCGAACGCGCCGAAACAACCCCACGATCGTCCGCCGCCCGGCTTCACCCACCCTGGCCGGCACGTGAACTATTACCGGTAATCGATCAGAAACTTTCGGACTCGGACTGATATTTCGGGCCGGATTTTAGGCCCGCCGCTAACCTCCGTCAAGAAGGTCTGTGCAGCCGCCGGGACCGCGCGCCCCGAGAGGGGTCTTCATGGCGACAGAGCGTTTACCCAGGCAGATCCGTATCTACTCCGGCTCTCACATAGCCGGAGCACGCCGATGCGAGCGGCGCCCCCACGAAAGCGTTCGTCGCCGGGCCGACGGGGCGCAGCGCGCGACCCTGCGGCTGGCGAGCGAGTTCCCACCCCTCAGACCGGAGGAGCGGCCTGAAATTTTCGCCGATCCGGCCCGACGTATTGAGCCGGACTATCCGGCGTGCTATCACTATGGGTGTTCACATTCAGTGCGATGTCCGGGACCCGCCGAACTTCAGGGTCTGCCGGCAATCTCAAGTCTGCACACAATTCCTCCCGCAATTATCAGCCAAAATTGTTAGCGCTATCACGAATTGGCCGCACCGAGAGCTCCCCGACAACCCAACACCGGAGTAGCCATGCGTAGACATCTGATCTTGCCATCACTGCTCGTCGTTCCCCTGATCTGGCAGGCACAGCCGGCGGCCGCGTCGACGGTCGCCATCGACATCGACAACAGCGCCAAGTACCAGAAGATCGACGGGTTCGGCGTCTCCACTGCGTTCCGTCGCAACGAGCTGATCAAGGCTCTGCCGGAGGACAAGCAGCGGGAGATCCTCGACCTGTGGTTCAGCCGCGAGAAGGGCGCCGGGCTCAGCGTCCTCCGGCTCGGCATCGGAGCGAGGCCGGCGGGCGTCCCGTACGACCAGATGGTCTCGATCCAGCCGGAAGACCCGGGAGGCCCGGCCGCGCCGCCCAAGTACGTCTGGGACGGCGACGACAACAGCCAGGTCTGGATGGCGAAGGCGGCCCGGAGATACGGGGTCGAGCGCTTCTTCGCCGACGCATGGAGCGCCCCCGGCTACATGAAGGACAACGGCGACGCGAGGAACGGCGGCACGCTGCTGCCGGAGTGGCAGCACGCCTACGCGAACTACCTCGTGCAGTACGCGAAGTTCTACGAGCAGGAAGGAATCAAGATCACCGACTTGGGCTTCACGAACGAGCCCGACTGGACGGCCCCCTACGAGTCCATGCGCTTCACTCCTGAGCAGGCGGCCCAGTTCGTCAAGGTGCTCGGCCCGGTGGCCTCGGCCGCGCACGTGAATCTGGTGTGCTGCGACTCGTTCGGCTGGAACCAGGCCAAGGCGTACACGGAGGCGATCGAGGCCGACCCCGAGGCGAAGCGCTGGGTGAAGGTCCACACCGGGCACTCCTACGCCAGCCCCCCGACCTCTCCGCTGCCGACGGACCGGAACACCTGGATGTCGGAGTGGGGCCCCAGCGGCACCACCTGGAACGAGAACTGGGACGACGGAAGCGGCCAGGACGGCATGACGATCGCGCAGGCCGTCAACGACGCGCTCACGCTCGGCAACGCCTCCGCCTACATCTATTGGCTGGGGGTCTCGAGCGGCGCCACCAGGGCGTTCATCAGCGTCGACACCACGAACAAGACCTACCGGGTGTCGAAGCGGCTGTGGGCGATGGCCGCCTACAGCCGGTTCATCAGGCCTGGCGCGGTGCGGATCGGGGCGACGGCCTCGGACCCCGCGCTGAAGGTCTCCGCGTTCCGCAACGCCGACGGCTCCCGCGTCATCGAGATCCTCAACACGGGCACGGGCCCCGTCACCTGGGACACGATCAAGGGGCATGGCCGGGCGAGGGCGTATGTGACCGACGAGAACAACGCGGTGGCCCCCATCGCCCTGCACGGCAGGAGCGTGACGATCGCGCCGCGCGCCCTGACCACGATCGTCTTGGGCTGACTTCTCCCGCATCGCTGAACGAGGGCCACTCCTGCGCTCCGGCGCCGGTGGGGCCCTTCGGCCGGTCCGCGCCTTCAGCGCTCGCCGTCGCGGGGCCGTACGACCGCGACGGGGCAGTGCGCGCGGTGCAGTACGGCATGGCTGACCGAGCCGATCAGCGCGCCGCGCACGCCGCCCAGGCCCCGGGACCCGACGACCACGAGGTCGGCGACGAGCGAGGCGTCGGCCAGCGCCGGGACCGGATGGCCGCAGACCACCGTCTCGACGAGCGGGACGTCCGGATGCTTGTCACGCCACGGCGCGAGCCGCAGCCGCGCCGCCCGCGACTGGTTCTCGAAGATCTCCTCCAGTGCCGTCCCGTAGCCGACGGCGAAGGGCGAGAACATCGGCATCTCCCAGGCGTACACCGCGTGCACCCGCCCACGCCGCGCCCGGGCCTCCTCGAAGGCGAACTCCAGGGCCGCCTCCGAATGAGGTGATCCGTCGAAGCCGACGACGACCTCGTGGTACTCGTCCCGATGCGGTTTGCGCACCACCACGACAGGGACCTCCGCGTGACCGGCGAGGCCGAGGCCGACGGACCCGAGGATCAGGCCGGAGAAGCCGCCCATCCCCCGGCTGCCGACCACGAGACCATCGGAACCGGCCGACCCGGCGCGCAGGGTCTCGACGACCGTTCCCTCGGCGAGCTCCGTGGTCGCCTCCAGGCCGGGGGCGATCTGGCGGGCACGGGCGGCGGCCGCCGCGAGCACGCCCTCGCAGAACTCGCCGTAGGACTGGGCGAAGCCCTCGACGGCGTGGAACGGGTACTCGTGCGCCCACGGCTCTCGCACGTGGACGATCCTCAGGACGGCCCCCCGGCGCCGCGCGTCGTCCGCCGCCCACTCCAGCGCCGCCGTCGCTGGCTCTGACCCGTCGACGGCGACGACGATCTGTCCGGCCATGTACTTCTCCTCCTGTGCTCAAGCGGTACGCGGGCGCGCGGGGGTCGATGCGCCCGGCCACCATCGCACCGTGTCCGCTGCCCACGGCACAGCAGACGAAAGTCCTCAAGCGGAGGGACTTCCGCCCGCCCTGCGAGCCCGGGCCCGGCGCGGAACGCCGGAACGGCGGCGGGACCTTCGGCCCTGCCCGTGGGCCCCGGCCCGGGATGGGATGGAAGTCTCGGCCGCTCCCCCGAAAGGAAACCGCGACCGGAAGGAGGCCGCCATGCACATGAAGGTGCAGGACGTCATGACCACGGACGTCGCGTCCGTCCACACCGGCACGCCGTTCAAGGACATCGCCGAAGTGCTGATCGCCCGCGCCGTGGGCGCCGTTCCTGTCGTGGACGGGGACGGCCGTGTGATCGGCGTCGTGTCCGAGGCCGACCTGCTGCGCAAGGAGGAGTTCAGGGAGCAGTACTACCGCGAGGGCTACCGGCCGCCGCTGCGCGCGCGGCTGCGCGCCCGCCTCGGCCAGGAGGGCGGGGCGCGGACCAAGGCGGCCGGTGAGACGGCCGCCGAGCTGATGACCTCCCCCGCCGTCACGGTCACCGCCGCCACGACCACGGTCGAGGCCGCCCGCCGGATGGACGAGCACGGGGTCAAGCGACTGCCCGTCGTGGACGCCGAGGGCCGGTTGCGGGGGATCGTCAGCCGCCACGACCTGCTCAAGACGTTCGTACGCGCCGACGGCGAGATCGAACGCGAGGTGCGCGTGGAGATCCTCGGCCGGAGCCTGTGGGCCGACACCTCCAGGGTGGGCGTCCACGTCCATCACGGCGTGGTGACGCTCACCGGCGAGATGGACCGGCACAGCGCCGCACGGATCGCCGTACGCATGACGCGCCGGGTCAGCGGCGTCGTCGACGTCGTGGACCGACTGCGATGGAAGGAGGACGACGCCCCCACGCGGAGCGGCAGGTGAACGCGGAGGCTACTCCCGCGGCGCGACCCGGCAGGCCGCCAGGCCGCGCACCTCGACGGGGCCGAGAACCCGGAACCGCACCACTGCCCCCACCCGTAGACGCTCGCAGGACAGCCAACGAGTGTAGGGCGGTCGCGGTCAGGCCCTCGACAGCCTGATCACGTTCCAGGAGACCGGCGGGAGCACGATCCGGAGCGGATCGCTCTGATGGCTCGTGTTGGGGCGGGGCGCCACCCGGTCGGGGTCGTCGGCCGTGTTGCGGGCGTACACGTCCTCGTGGGTGAGCGTCGTCGCCTCGGCGATCCGCACGGCGCCTCCGCCCCCGCCCAGCGGCCCGGCGTCGAGCTCCAGCTCCAGCGGCTCGGTCGTCGACCTGTTCACCACGAACAGCGTCGTGTCCGCCCCGTCGTGGGTGGCGACCGCGTGGAGCACGGGCACCTCGCCGAACTCGGCCGTCTCGTACGCCGGGCAGACGGGCTCGACCCGAAGGACGTCGCCCCTGGCGAGCCGCGCCGCCTGCGCGAACGGGTGGAAGGTCGTCTGCCGCCAGGCCCGGCCGCCCGGCTCGGTCATGATGGGCGCGATCACGTTCACGAGCTGGGCCAGGCACGCCGCCGCGACCCGGTCGCTGTGCCGCAGCAGCGTGATGAGCAGGCTGCCGAAGGCCACGGCGTCGGCGAGGTGGTAGTGGTCCTCCAGAAGTGGCGGCGCGACCGGCCAGTCCTGCCGGGGCGCCGCCGCCTGGACGCGGCTCATGTACCAGACGTTCCACTCGTCGAAGGACAGGGAGATCTTCTTCCGGGAGCCGAGCCTGGCCCCCACCTGGTCGGCCGTGGCGACGACCTTGGTGATGAAGTGCTCCATGTCGGTGGCGCAGGCCAGGAAACCGGCGAGGTCGCCGTCCTTCTCCTCGTAGTAGGCGTGGCAGGAGATGTGGTCGACCAGGTCGTAGGTCTCCTCCAGGACGGTCGCCTCCCAGGTGCCGAAGGTCGGCATGGAGGAGCCGGAGCTGCCGCAGGCCACCAGCTCGAGACCGGGGTCGACCATGCGCATGGCCCGGGCGGTCTCGGCGGCGAGCCTGCCGTACTCGTGTGCGGTCTTGTGCCCGATCTGCCAGGGGCCGTCCATCTCGTTGCCCAGGCACCACATGCGGATGTCGTGCGGCTCCTTGGCGCCGTTGGCGATCCGCAGGTCCGACAGCGCGGTGCCGGACGGGATGTTGCAGTATTCGAGCAGGTCGACGGCCTCCTGCACGCCGCGGGTGCCGAGGTTGACGGCCATCATCGGCTCCAGGCCGGCCACGCGGGTCCACCGGACGAACTCGTCGAGCCCGATCTCGTTGGTCTCCGTGCTGTGCCAGGCGAGGTCGAGCCGCCGGGGGCGCCGCTCGCGCGGGCCGACGCCGTCCTCCCATCGGTAGCCGGAGACGAAGTTGCCGCCGGGGTAGCGCACGGTGGTCACGCCGAGCTCGCGGGTGAGCGCGAGCACGTCGCCGCGGAACCCCTCCTCGTCTGCCGTGGGGTGGCCCGGCTCGTAGATGCCGGTGTAGACGCAGCGGCCGAGGTGCTCGACGAACGTGCCGAACGTGCGGCGCCGTACGGGGGCCACCCGGTGGGCGGGATCGATGGTCAGCTGTGCCTGGAGCACGAGGGATCTCCTTCAGCGGGCAGAGGGCTCGCGGGCGATTGTTAGCGTTCGCATAGTGTCCGGTCAAGGTCTCGGTCCAGAAAAGCTCCGGCTTTCGGCCCGCTTGCTGTTATCGCTAACAGCGTTTCTTGATCTCCAGATGACCGTGCCAATACGATGCCGCGCTGACGACACAGGCGATCTCGGGGGTTGGCGATGAGGATCACGACTGCTTTGTGCGCGGCGGCGGCCGTCCTCGCGACGGGCGCGACCGGCGTGACGGTGGGCGCCGCACCGGCCACGGCGTCCGAGGTGAGCGCGCTGCCGCGCTGCCCTCTGGTGTTCGGGCACGGGGGCTACCCCGAGGGTGCGAACGGCTGGGCGAAGGACCAGATACGCCAGCCCAACGGCATGCGGGGGCTCGACGACCAGAAGTCCTGGGGAGCCGACGGCGTCGAGGCCGACGTCCAGCTCACCAAGGAGGGCACCAAGGCCGTGATGTGGCACAACAGCACCACTCACGGGCTGACCGGCAAGCAGCAGAGACTCACCGACATCTGGTGGACGTACGGCGCGGGGAACCTGGCCGGCCGCCGCATCGTCCGGGGCCCCTACCAGGGCGAGCGGATCTACTCGCTGCGGCAGTGGCTCGACCGCGCGCGCTCCCTGGGCCTGGTCGCGCTCCTGGAGATCAAGCCCGAGACCAAGCCCGTCCTCACCGATCCCGCGTTCGCGGCGCAGGGCTGGAAGGAGATCTCCGACCCGATCAGGGAACGCCAGGGGAAGCAGCGGATCATGGTCTACTCCGACGACCCCTGGATCCAGAGCGAGCTGGCCAGGCGTCATCCCGCGCTGCTGAAGGGGTCCGCCGCCCGGTGGACCGACAGCGTCCACTGGACCGAGCCGGCTCCCTCGTGGAAGGGCAACGTGTCCCGGTGGCAGGCCGTGCTCGACCAGTCCCCGGGCAGCGTCATGACGAACTACCCCAAGGAATACCGCGCCTGGCTGCGGGGCAAGTGCCGCTAGGGAATGCCCGGCATCCCTCCGGGCATGCTCTGAGTCAAGGAACCTCTCGGGGCGGGAGCGCGCATCGTGACTGGCGGCGTGACGAACGGCCGGCGGGGCCGGGCCCGGCGGGCGTCCGCCGTGCTGGCCGCGCTCGGCCTGCTGGCGGGCGCCTGCGGATCCGGCCCGGGGCCCGCCCGGCAGAGCGGCACAGGGACCGGCTCAGGGACCGGCACAGCGACCGGCATAGGGACCGGCACGGCGACCGTCCGGCCGAGCAGCCCGGCGGCCACCCCCGCCTCTTCCGCGGGCTCTCTCGTGGCGGGCCGCTACCAGCCGCTGTGGCCGTTCGCCGACGAGGGACAGGTGCGGGACTGGCAGGAGAGCTACCGCTCCGGCGGCCACCAGCCCTGGCACCTGGACGCCGAACGGACCGCGCTCTCCTTCACGCAGGGCTTCCTGGGCTTCACAGGTGTCGACCAGGTGGTCAAGCGCACGGTGACCGGTGCGGACGCCCGCGTCTCCGTCGGCATCCGCGGTGAGGGCGGCGGACGGCCCGGCATCGCCGCCGTCCTCCACCTGGTCAGGTTCGGCAGCGGGCCGGACGCGCCGTGGGAGGTGGTGGGCACCGACGACACCACCTTCTCCCTCACCGCCCCCGGGTATGGCGCCCTCGTGTCCTCGCCGGTCACGGTGGGCGGCAGGATCACCGGAGTGGACGAGAGCATCCGGGTGCAGGTGCGCGCGACCGGCAGCGCCCGTCCGCTCGGCGAGCGCTGCTGCGTCTCGGCCGGAGGGGACGACGCCCCCTGGTCCGCCACCACGACCTTCCGCGCGGCCCCGGGCCGCACGCTCACCCTCGTCGCCAGCACCGGCGGCCACGTGGCGGAGGTCGAGCGCTTCACCGTCACCGGCGTCCGGGTGGCGCGATAAGCCGCGCTACTTCGCGTGGACGACGACGCTGCCGTGGGCCGTGTCGCCGGCTCCGTTCTGGTAGATCACGTCGCCGGTCTTCTCGTCCCAGATCCGTACGGCGAAGCGGTCCACGCCGTCCCCGTCGCTTGTGTCGCCGTCGCGGGCGACGACCTCGAAGCCGTAGCGCCCGGCGCCGCCGACCGTCCCGAAGCCGCGATACCGGACCTCCCCGCCCGAGACCACGAGCCAGTCGTACGCCGTGGACTGGAAGTTCAGGCGCCCGGCCTGGAACGAGAACGTCGTGTTCCCGATCGGGACCGCGTGGTCCTTCCCGGCCGCGTTCTTCACGTACCTGGCCACGAACCCGAAGGCGGCCTGACCGGTCAGCGCGGGATTGGCGCGGTAGGCGCCGGAGGACGAGTCGATCCAGCCGCCGCCGGTGGCGAAGCCGGCGTCCCGGTCGTACACGATCACCGGACGGCCGCTCGCGGTGGTGGTCGCGCCGTCGTCGTCGGCGACGGTGACGACGGGCTCGTGGACGCCCGGCTTCGGATAGGTGCGCCGAGCCGTGCACGTCCCGCCGGCGACCGCGCCTGAGGAGGTGGTCCCGTCCTTCCAGTCCACGGTGCAGGTGAGTTCGTCGTTGGCGCCCCGGTCGGCGACCGGGACCGAGAGGGTCACGCGCGTGCCTGCCTCCACCGGGCCGGCGGGCGTGACGACGTCCCCGGCCTCGGGGGCGGCGTTGGCGACGGTCACCTTCGCGGTGTCGCGGCTGCGGCCGGAGGTCAGCGTGACCGTGTAGGTCCCGTCGTCGCTGCAGGTGACGGCGGTCTCGGCGGCGCCGGGATCCGAGAAGGAGCAGGTCGCGCCGGAGTCGGCGCCCTCGCCGGGCTCGTAGCTCCATTTGGCCGCGCCGGTGGCCGACCCGGCCAGCCGGATCGGGGACCCCTCGGTGCCCTTGGCGTCCGGCCCGGCGTTCGCCACCGACACCGGGTCGACGCTCTCCAGCGTCGGCACGACCTTCTTGATCAGGCCGTCCTCGTCGAACTCCATCCGGTCGACGGTGGTCTCCCGGTGGGTGCCGTCGCCGCCGGGGATGGCGAAGCGGTGATAGGCGATGTACCAGTCGTCGGTGCCGGGCACCCGTACGACGGAGTGGTGGCCGGTGCCCCTGATCCCGAGGGACGGGTCCTTCTGGAGGATCACGCCCCGCTTGGTCCACGGGCCGAGCGGCGAGGCGCCGGTGGCGTAGGCGACCTGGTAGTTCTCGTCGCGCGTGTCGTTCTCCGACCACATGAAGTAGTAGATCCCGCCGCGCCTGAAGACGAACGAGCCCTCGTTGTAGCCGCTCGGCCTGTACGTCCTCACCTTGGCGGGGTCGAACGACACCATGTCGTCGTTCAGCGGCACCTGGTAGGAGCTTCCGTTGCCCCAGTAGAGGTAGGCCTGGCCGTCGTCGTCGACGAACACGTCGGAGTCGATCATCTGGCCGCTGTAGGTCCCGGCCGCCACCAGCGGCTTGCCCAAAGCGTCCCTGAACGGCCCGGCCGGCGAGTCGGACACGGCGACGCCGAGGTGCTTGGCGGTGTTGCCGGTGGCCATGCCGCCGCTGAAGTAGAAGTAGTACGTGCCGTTGCGCTCGGCGATCGTCGGCGCCCAGGCGCTGTTGTCGGCCCAGGTGACGTCGGGCCCGAGGTCGAGGACGACGCCGTGGTCGGTCCAGTGGACCAGGTCCTTGGACGAGAACGCGTGGAACTGCGTGCCGCTCCAGCCGGCGAAGCCGTCGGTGGTCGGATACATGTAGAACGTGTCGCCGAACACGGCGATGTTCGGGTCGGCGTACAGGCCCGGGATCACCGGGCTCCTCATCACCCGCGCCTCGACCGTCCACGTCCGCCGGGCGCCGTCGGAGCCGGTGACGGTGTAGGAGACCGGCTTCGACAGGTCGCGCACGGTGCCGGAGGCCGGGCTGATGCTCGCCCCCGGCACCAGGGTGAACTCGGGCGCGAGCCGGGTGAGGTCGGTGCCCTCCTTCACCGGCAGGACGATCCTGCCGTTCGCGCCGTCCACGATCGCCGGGACCTTGAGCTCGGGCAGCGTGGCCGCGCCGACGGCCGCGGTGGCGCCGGAGACCTGGAGCACCTCGGTCGCCGACAGCGCGTGGTCGTAGATCCGGAAGTCGTCCACCTCGCCCGCGAAGTAGGGATCGGCCGCGTAGAGCGACTTCCCGATGTATCCCGAGTAGTCCTTCGCCGCGTCGTACAGGTCGGCGGGCTTGACCCGCACGTCGGTCGCGCGCGCCACCTCGACGCCGTCGAGGTACATGACGGCCGTCCTGCTGTCGCCGTCGACGGTCACCGCGACGTGCTTCCAGGCGCCGCCCGGCAGGGCCGACCGCCCGGACAGCTTCGACTCGGCCTGCCAGCCGCCCGCCGTGATCGCCGAGTAGAGGATCTTGCCGCCGTTGTACGGCGAGGTGAACAGGTATTCGGTGCTGTCCGGGCCGAGGCCGTACAGCCACTGGTTCACGGTCGTGGAGGCGTTCCACTTCACGTAGGTGGCGACGGTGACGCTTCCGAGGCCCTTCAGCACGCCGTTCGGGATCTTCACGTAGGGCGCGGTCGTGGACGAGGACGCCCCTCCGGCCATCTTGAAGGAGCCGCCCTCGACGCCCTGGCCGAAGGCGGGCGTCCGCTCGTAGCCGCCGTCGTTGCCGTGACCCGAGGCGTCGTGGACGACGGTGCCGCCCGTCTGGTCGAAGGTGTACCGCAGCAGCAGGCCGGGCGGATCCGCGGCGCCGGCCGCGTGCGCCGGGGACACGAGCGGGCCCGCCACCAGGGACAGCGCGGCGACGGCGGCGAGGACGAGGCGAGGGAGGCGTGGTCGGGGGGTGGTGCGGCTGTGCATCGTCTCTCCCGGCCGGCGGCTCGGGACCACCGGAGCCTTGTTAACGTTAACATCACGAAGCCCACGCCGCCCCCGTTGGCGCCGGGGGCGGATGAATCGGTCTCGTGAGTGTCAACCGCGGGGTGGCTGATCGTCAAGACCCCGCGCGAGGCCCGGGTGTCAGTGACCCCTGCGGATCCACTCGTCGAGGTGCGGGCGCTCCGCGCCGATCGTCGTGCTGTCGCCGTGGCCGGTGTGGACGACGGTCTCGGGCGGCAGGACCAGGAGACGGTCGCGGATCGAGTCGATGATCACGCCGAAGTCGGAGAACGAGCGCCCGGTCGCACCGGGACCACCCTGGAACAGGGTGTCGCCGGTGAAGACGACGCCCAGCTCGGGCGCGTGGAAGCAGCAGGCGCCGGGAGCGTGCCCGGGCGTGTGGAGCACTTCGAGGCGGGTTCCTGCGACCTCGATGACCTGCCCGTCGGACAGCGTGCCGCCGGGCTCGCGGTCGGGGTGGGTGAGCCGCCAGACCGGCAGGTCGGCCGGGTGCAGCAGGACGGGCGCCCCGGTGGCCTCCGCCAGGTCCGGCGCGACCCGCACGTGGTCGTCGTGGGCGTGGGTGGCGAGGACGGCCAGGACGCGCCGGCCCGCGATCACGTCGGTGATCGCCTTGACGTCGTGGGGCGCGTCGAACACCACGCACTCGGTGTCGTCGCCGAGCACCCACACGTTGTTGTCGACGTCGAAGGTCTGGCCGTCCAGGCTGAAGGTGCCCGACGTGACGGCATGGTCGATACGGGCACTCACTTGAAG
Source organism: Microbispora sp. NPDC046973 (assembly GCF_040644495.1). Lineage (NCBI taxonomy): Bacteria > Bacillati > Actinomycetota > Actinomycetes > Streptosporangiales > Streptosporangiaceae > Microbispora > Microbispora sp. NPDC046973. The sequence goes on from NZ_JBEYWQ010000025.1 coordinate 59,184, forward strand.
ATCACCACCGTGCGGAACATGCCCTTATTCTGCACACGATCTCCCGAAAGCGACGACCGGGGGTCACGGCCCCTGCCGCTGGTCCTCGGCGGTCCGGGAGGGCTTGGGCGGCAGCACAGGCTCCAGGCGGAACATCCCGGCCGACACCTCCTCGTGCGGGGGCGCGGCCCCCCGCCTGCCCGCGACCGCCACGAGCACGTCGGTCACGGTGACGAGGCCCTGCAGGGTGCCCGAGGCCCCGATGACCGGGACGACGTCCACCCCCGACTCCAGCATGACGGCCGCCACGGCGGGGAGCGGCGCGTCGGGTTGCACGTGCGGGCACCTGCGCCCGCTCAGCAACTGGCGCACCTGGCTGCTCGACTGCTCCGCCGGGCCGCCGGACCAGTGGGCCGCGATGTCCTCGCGGGTGAGCACGCCGATGATGCGGGAACCGGAGTCCACCACGGGCAGGTGGTGCATCGACCCGCGGCGCATGAGTTCCCAGGCCATGAGCGGGGACTCGTCCGGCTTCACGGTCACGAGCACTCTGCTCATCACGTCGGCGGCGGTCATGGCTTCCACAGTCATCGTTCCTCCCCGCACCCCGCACCGAGCCCTGGATTGGGCCTTCTCCATCGGACCATCCGGGGCGCGGGCGCCGCACGGGCCCAAAGACCTGACCGCCGGGGACCTCCGGCACCTGCCCGTACGGCCCGGACGGCGGTGCAATGACCACGACGGCGACGGACGCGGGAGGTGGGCCATGCTGGCCGGTGAGGTCATGAGCAGCCCGGCGATCACGTTGCGCCGCGACGACTCCGTGCGGCGGGCGATCCGGGTGCTGTACGACCACGAGATCACGGCCGCCCCCGTGCTGGGTGAGCACGGCGAACTGGTCGGGATGGTCAGCGAGATCGACCTGCTGTGCGGCGCGTTCGCGCCGGGCACCTCGGCGCCCCGCACCGTGGGAGACGTCATGTCGCGCCAGGTGAGCACGGTCGAGGAGACCACGGACGCGCGGGTGCTGACGGACCTCATGATCGCGAAGAGGGTCAAGAGCGTGCCCGTGCTGCGCGACGAGCGGGTCGTCGGGATGGTCAGCCGCCGCGACCTCATGGCGCTGCTGGCCCGGTCGGACGACGAGCTGCGCGAGGCCGTCCTTGCCGCCCTCCGCGAGCGCTACCTCTCCGAGGCGTCCTGGGAGGTGCTCGTGCGCGACGGCGAGATCGACCTGCAGGGTCCCGAGGGCCAGGGCCCCGGGCACGTGGCCGACCTGCTGGAGCGGACCGTCCCGGGAGTGCGGCCGGCCCGCCTTCTCCACTGACGCGTAGTGGATCGGAGTGGGTCAGCGCGCCTTCACCACGGCGACCGGGCAGTGCGCGTGGGCGAGCACGGCGCGGCTCACCGAGCCGAGCACGGCAGCGGTGAAGGCGTTGCGGCCGTGGGAGCCGACGACGAGCAGGACGGCCCGGGACGACGCCTCGATGAGCGCGGAGACCGGGTGGGCGCGAACCATGTCCAGCTCGGTCTTCACGTCGGCGTACCCGCCCTGCCACGGCCGCAGCTCGCCGCGCGCGTAGTCCTCCGCGGCCCGCCGCATCTCGTCCAGGTCCATGGCGATCACGGGCCCGTACGGCACCGGCGGCTCCCAGGCGCAGACGATCCGCACCCGGTGGCCGCGCAGCCGCGCTTCCTCGAACGCGTACCCCAGGGCGGGCCCGGACGCCTCCGAGCAGTCGAACCCCACCACGATCTCGGCCATCGCCTCCGGGGGCGCCGGCCGCACGACGACGACCGGCACGCCCACGTGCCCGGCGACCTGGTTGCCCACCGAGCCGAGCAGCATGCCGGGGAAGCCGCCGGCGCCGTGGCTGCCGAGCACCACTTCGGCTGCCCGGGCGGCCTGGTCGCGCAGGACGCGACCGGCACGCCCCTCGGCCAGTTCCGTCGTCACGTCGAGGCCGGGCCTCCGGTCCCGGGCGACCCGCTCGGCGTGGTCGAGGATCTGCCGCCCGGAGGGCGCCAGCCTGCCATAGCTGTCGGGAATGGGATAACGCGGGCCGTCGTACGGCAGGCGTTCGACGGCGTGGACCACCCGCAGGGGAAGGCCCCGCAGGCCGGCGTGGTCGGCCGCCCACTCCACCGCCCGGGTCGCCCCGGCGGATCCGTCGGTGCCGACGACGACCGGATCGACGACCGGATCGACGACTGGATCGACGACTGGATCACTGATCGGCTCGGTCATGGGCGCGATGCCTCCTCACGGTTACGACGGCAGCGGGACGCTCCAGCACAGGCGCGTTCCCCCGGCGGCGCCGGCCTCGGCGGCGCACGACCCGCCCAGACGTTCGGCGCGGTCGCTCAGGTTGTGCAAACCGCTGCGGCGTCCCCGCGCCGGGAGGCCGACCCCGTCGTCCTCCACGAGCAGGGTCAGCCGATCCTTGTCCAGGCGCACGGTGACGGCGGCCCGGGTGGCGTGGGCGTGCCGCACCACGTTGGAGATCGCCTCCCGCGCCACGGCCAGCAGGTGCTCCCCGATCGGCGCGGGCACGCAGGTGTCGAGCTGCCCGTCCATGCGCAGGGCCGGCATGAAGCCGAGGGGCCCGCGCGCGCCCTCGACCAGCTCGACGAGCCGGGCGCGCAGGCCGGGGGCGCCGGCCGGGGGCCGGAGGGCGAAGATCGTGGTGCGGATCTGCCGGATCGTGTCGTCGAGTTCGTCGATCGCGGTCCGCAGCCGTGCGGCCGCCTCCGGGTGCTCCACCAGCCGCGCGGCGCCCGTCAGCGTCATCGCGACCGCGAACAGCCGCTGGATGACCACGTCGTGGAGGTCCTTGGCGATGCGGTCGCGGTCCTCCAGCAGGCCGAGCCGCTCGGCGTCTCTGCGCGCCTCGTCCAGTTCGAGCGCGACGGCCGCGTGCCCGGCGAAGGAGTGGACCATGCGCACCTCCGCCCGGCTGAACGGGACGCGACCGGGCCGCCTGCCCAGCGACAGCACCCCGCGCACCGCTCCCGGAGCCCCCAGCGGCACGGCGCACACCGCTCCGGTCTCCCCGGCCGCCGTGAGGAGATCGGTGTCGCCCAGGTCGGTGACCACGCGAGGCTCCGCGCAGGCGAACGCCTGCCCGGCCAGCGAGCCCTCGACGGGCAGCCGACGCCCCAGCGCCGCCTCCTGCGCTCCCTCCGGGCCGGGCACGCCGTCGGCGATCGCGACCCGCAGCGTCCGGCCGCCGTCCTCCGGCAGCAGGATCGCCACCACGTCGGCGTCGGCCATGCGCCGGGCACGGCGGGCGATGAGCGTGAGCACCCGCGGCGTCTCGGCGCCGGACAGCAGGCTCCTCGTGATCTCCGCCGACGCCTGCAGCCAGGTCTCCCTGCGGCGGGTGTCCTCGTACAGGCGCGCGTTCTCGATCGCCACCCCCGCGGCGCTGGCGAGGGCCACGATGATCGTCTCGTCGTCCTCGTCGAACTCCCCTCCCCCGCGCTTGTCCGTCAGGTAGAGGTTGCCGAACAGCTCGCCCCGCACCCGTACGGGCACGCCGAGGAAGCGCGTCATCGGGGGATGGCCGGGCGGGAAGCCGTACGACTCGGGGTGGTCGCGGATGCGGGCCAGCCGCAGGGGCCGGGGTTCCTTGATCAGCAGCCCGAGCAGGCCCAGGCCGTGCGGCCAGTGCTCGACCCCGGCGATCTCCTCCTCGCTCAGCCCCACAGGGACGAAGCGGGCGAGGGTGTCGTCCTCCCCGATCACGCCGAGCGCGCCGTATCTCGCGTCGACCAGCGCGGCGGCGGTCTCGACGATCCGGCGCAGCACGGTCTCGAGATCGAGGTCCCCGCCCACGGAGACGACCGCCTCCAGCAACGCGTGGACCCGGTCACGCGTCGAAAGGACCGTCTGCAACCTCGTGTGCAGTTCGGCCAGCAGACCGTCCAGGTGCGTCTGCGGGATCATGGTCCGCTCCCCCGTCGGCGCCACGCATGTCCCTCACAGTTGGAGTGTCGCAAACCGGGCACTTCGGGCTCCTGCTCTTTGCCAGGTCGCGACCGGCTTCTTACGCTCCGTATGCGCCCACCCACCACCCGCCACGGACATACTCGGATACATGAGTGAGCCGCGCGACGGCGTCATCCGGGTGGCCTGGCACGGAGCCGACCGGTTCGACGTCCGGATCCGGCGCCACGTGGTCCGCGCCGACCAGCCGGCGGACGTCGGCGGGAGCGACACCGGCCCCACTCCGGCCGAGCTGTTCGTGGGCAGCGTGGCCGCCGGCGTCGCCTGCTGCGCCGAACGCTACCTGCGCCAGCGCCAGCTGCCCGCCGGGGTGGGCGTGACCGCGCGGTACGGCCTGGGCGTCTGCCCGGGGCGGATCGACCGCATCGAGCTGTCGGTGGACGCCCCCGGCCTGCCCGCGGGGCTGCGCGCCTCGCTCCTGTCGGTGCTGGAGCACTGCGCCGTCTGCACCACGCTGCGGGTGCCGCCGCGGGTCACGTTCGAGGTCCGCCAGACCGTTCCCGAGACAGCCGTTCCCGCAGCCCATCGGCCGTACGGCGGACCGCGGCCAGGACCTGCGGGGTCATCGGGGCCCCAGGGGTGAAGTCGCCGCCCTCGATGCCGGCGACGACCAGCTCGCCCGGCAGGCGGCCGAGTGCGCGGCCCAGCGCGACGGCGTCGGCCAGCCCGAGGGCATGAGAGCCGGCGCGCGGAAGCGACCGCGCGGGCAGGTGCAGGGGCATGTGTACGGTGCCGGGCGGAGCGCCGGAGGAGACGGCGTCGACCACGATCGCGAGCGCCGCGCCCGACCACGCCTCGACCAGCGCCGCCGGGTCTCCGGAGTTCTCCACGACGGCCACGGACGGCGGCAGCGTGCCCCGCAGCAGCCGGGCGACCTCCAGGCCCGCCGCGTCGTCGCCGCGCAGATCGCTCCCGAGGCCGATGACCACGCTGTCACCCACGGTGCACCCGGAAGTCGAGGAAGTGGGCCGAGCAGGAGATGCAGGGGTCGTGATTGCGTATCGCCTTCTCGCACAGACCGGCCAGCTCGTCCTCGGGCAGGGTGAGGCGCGGGGCCAGCAGGTCGCGCAGGTCCGCCTCGATGCGCGCCTGGTTCTGCGCGGTGGGCGGCACGATGTCGGCCTCGGCGACCAGCCCGCCGTCGTCGAGCCGGTAGCGGTGGTAGAGCGTGCCGCGCGGAGCCTCCGAGGCGCCGTGGCCGACGCCCGGCCGGGGAACGACCGGCACGCACGGCCGCTCCGGCTCGGCGTACCCGTCGAGGAGGCGCAGCGCCTCGTCGCACGCGTGCACGATCTCCACCGCCCGCACGACGATGCCGCGGTAGGGGTTGCGGCAGACAGGGCCGAGACCTGCGGCGGTGGCCGCCTCCCGGGCGAGCGGGGACAGCCGCGCCGAGTTGAGCCCGTAGCGGGCGAGGGGGCCGGTGAGGTAGCCGGTCGCGCCGTCGAGCCGCGCGTGCAGCGCCGTGGAGTGCGGCACCTGCTCTTCGACCACGTGGTCCGGCCACCGCGCCACCTCGAAGCCGGAGACCGGGCCGTATCCGTCGCCGGTGACGACCGTGCCGGACAGAATGGCGTACTCACCGGGGTGGCGCAGCGCGAGGAACCGGTAGTCGTGCTCGACGTCGGGGAAGTCGAACCCCGCGACCCAGGCGACGGTGGCGAGGGCGTGGTCGCGGGCGCGGCGCAGCCGCTCGGCGACGGCGGTGAGCTCGCGCCGGGCCGGCGCGCGGTAGAAACCGCCCACTTTGACGTTGACGGGGTGGATGGGCCGCCCGCCGATGGCGGTGATCAGCTCGTTGCCCGCCTTCTTCAGCTCGAGCCCGCGCTCCACGAGGTCGCGCCGGTCGGCGGCCATCGCGACGCCGCTGTCGTAGCCGAGGAAGTCGGGCGCGTGCAGCAGGTAGACGTGCAGCGCGTGCGACTCGATCCACTCGCCGTAGTAGAGCAGCAGCCGCAGGTCGCGCAGCGGCCCGGTGACCTCGGCGCCGCAGGCCGCCTCGATCGCCTGACAGGCGCTCATCTGGTAGGCGACGGGACAGACGCCGCAGATGCGAGCGGTGATGTCGGGGGGCTCGTTGTGCGCCCGGCCCCGGAGCATCGCCTCGAAGAACCGGGGCGGCTCGTAGATCCGCAGCTCCAGGCCGATGATCCGGCCGTCGCGGGCGTGCACCACCAGCGCGCCCTCGCCCTCGACCCGGGTCAGGGCGCCGATCCGCACCGTCTTGTGCGTCACTCCTCCCCCTCACCGGACTCCTCCGCCTCCTCCGCCGCCCTCCGGAACGGCTCGGCGGTGGCGTGGTAGGTCCGGTAGATCCGCACCAGCTCGGGGGTGCTCATCCCGAGATCGCGCATCCAGTGGTTCAGCGAGGCGTGGTTGGGGCTCTCCATCGGGCCGAAACAGCCGTAGCAGCCCCGGTTGAACGCCGGGCACAGCGCCCCGCATCCCGCCTGGGTGACCGGGCCCAGGCACGGCGTGCCGTGCGCGACCATCACGCAGGCGTTGCCCCTTGCCTTGCACTCCACGCACACGCTGTGCGCGGGCACGACCGGCCGCCGCCCCGCGAGGAAGGCCGAGATCACTTCGAGCAGCTGGCGCCTGTCCGGCGGGCAGCCGCGCAGCTCGAAGTCGACCGGCACGTGGGCGGCGATCGGGGTCGAGCGGTCCAGGGTGGCGATGTAGTCGGGCCGGGCGTAGACGACCGCGGCGAACTCCCTGACGTCGGCGAAGTCGCGCAGCGCCTGGATGCCCCCGGCGGTGGCGCACGCGCCGATCGTGACCAGCCGCTTCGACACGCGCCGCACGTGCCTGATCCGCTCCAGGTCCTCGGGCGTGGTGATCGACCCCTCCACGAGCGACAGGTCGTACGGTCCTGGCCCGGGGGCGCTGGACGCCTCCAGGAAGTAGGCGATCTCCACCCGGGCCGCCACGGAGAGCAGCTCGTCCTCGCAGTCGAGGAACGTGAGCTGGCACCCGTCGCAGGAGGCGAACTTCCACACGGCCAGCCGGGGCGCCCTGTCCACCACCGGCACCCCCTCACAACTCCGGGACGGCGAGCATCGGCGCCGCGCGGTCGTACCGCAGCACCGGCCCGTCCTCGCACACGAACAGCGGGCCGAACTGGCAGTGGCCGCAGCGGGCCACCGCGCACTTCATGTTCCGCTCCAGCGACAGCTCCACCCGGGCGGGGGCGACGCCGCGCCGCACCAGCTCAGCCGCCGTCTCCCGCATCATCGCCTCAGGCCCGCACACGAAGGCGTACGTGCGGCGCGGCTCGAAGACGATCCGGTCGATCAGCCGGGTGACCAGCCCGACCTGCCCGCACCAGGTGTGGTCGGGGTGGTCCACGATCACCCCGACGTCGGCGCCCTGCCGGGCCCAGCAGGCGAGGTCCCCCGGATACACGAGCATGGCCGGCGCCCGGCTGCCGACGATCACGCTGATGCGGCCATACCCGAGCCGGTCGCGCAGCAGCGCCCGCACGACCGGCCGCAGCGGGGCGAGGCCGAGGCCCCCGGCCGCCACCACCACGTCGAGGCCCGCCGCCTCGCGCAGGCCCCACCCCTGGCCGTACGGCCCGCGCACGCCGACGACGTCGCCCGGCCGCTTGCCGCACAGGGCGGCGCTGACCGCGCCCACGGCCCTGATCGTCTGCGTGTAGCCGCCTGAGGGGGCCCGCCCGCTGATCGAGACGGCGATCTCCCCCACCCCGGGGGCGTACAGCATGGTGAACTGGCCGGGGTGGAACGGCGGGCAGTCCCCGCGCAGCGGCTCCAGCGTCAGGGTCGCGGTGTCGACCCGGTCAGGACGGCGGGACCGCACGCGGTAGGGCGCCGGCGTCATCGGGTGCGGGCCGCCGATCATGGCAGGTTCGCCAGCTCCTCGGTGACGTCGATGCCGACGGGACACCAGGTGATGCAGCGCCCGCAGCCGACGCAGCCGGACATGCCGAACTGGTCGATCCAGGTCGAGAACTTGTGGGTGAGCCACTGACGGTAGCGGCCGGCGTTCGAGCCGCGCACGGGCGCCCCGTTGACCTCGGAGAAGTCCAGCGTGAAGCAGGAGTCCCAGCGCTCGATCCGCTCGGCCGTGCCGTCGGTGAACGACGTGGCGTCCTCGACCGTGGTGCAGAAGCAGGTGGGGCAGACCATCGTGCAGTTGGTGCAGGTGAGGCAGCGCGCGCCGACCTGCGCCCAGCGCGGCGAGTCGTGCGCCGACAGCCGTTCCTGGATGCCCTCGGTCTCCACGTGGCGGCCCATGTGCTCGGCGGCGTCACGGGACACCTCGGCGGAGGCCGCCAGGTCTTCGGCCGAGGCGGGCCGGTGCGGCAGTTCCGCGACGATCCGCTCGCCCCGCTCGCTGCCGGTCTCCACCACGAACCGGTGCGGCGCGGCCAGCTCGGTGAGCGCGAGGTCGAACCCGGTGGTCGCCCGGGGGCCCGTGTGCATGGAGACGCAGAAGCAGGTGCCGCCCGGCACGGCGCAGTTGACCGCGACCAGCAGCAGGGATTGACGCCGCCGCAGGTAGGCCGGATCGGGGTGCCTGCCGCCGAGGAAGACCCGGTCCTGCACGGCGATCGCGGCCAGGTCGCAGGCCCGCACCCCGAGCAGGGCGACCCGCGGGGCCTCCTCCTCCGCCTCCTCGATTTGTTCGCCGCGCATGCGGAACAGCGTCTGGCGGGGCGGCTGGGTGTACCGCTTGGCGGAGTCGGGGCTCGCCGCGAAGGAGAAGACCATCTCGCCGGCGCCTTCGGCGAGGCGGTAGCGCCCGGGCTCCTGGACGTCGGTCCAGCCCCTGGCGAGCCGGTCGGCCGACGCGATCTCCTCGAAGCGGATGACGCGCTCGCGCACCACCGGGCCCACGACGGCGTAACCCCGGGACCGCAGCTCGGCGACCAGGGGGTCGAGAGATTCGATCACGATGGCGTCCACGGCGTCCCCCTCGCCCGTTCGCCCCTTCCCGCTTACAGTACGGCCGTCCGCGGGCCGCTCAGCAGGGACGAAAGTCCCAGGGGAAGACTCAGGGGAGGACTCAGCGGAGCCGGCCGACGCCGCCGAGGACGTAGCCGCCCTTGCTGTGCTCGACGAACTCGCTGTCGTTGCGCCAGTCGGCCACGTCGACCAGCCCCGGCTCGACCAGCTCGAACCCGGTGAAGAACCGGGCGATGTGCTCGGGGGTGCGGTCGCGCAGCGCGGCCGTGGACCTCTCGTACACCGCCCGGGTCTCGGTGATCGTGTCCTCGCTGAGGCGGCCCTGGGTGCCGTGGGAGATGACGAGGTAGCTGCCGGGGGCCATGCGCTCGCGGAAGTAGGACACCACGCGCTCGGCGTCGTCGTCGTCCACGAAGTGCAGCACGGCGACGAACAGCACGGCCACCGGCTTGCTGAAGTCGATCAGGTCCTTCGTGACCGGGCTTTCGACGACCGTGTCCGGGTCGCGCATGTCGGCCTGCACCACGCCCGTACGGCCGCTGCCGGTGAGCAGCGCCCGGCCGTGCGCGGCGACGATGGGGTCGTTGTCGACGTAGACGACGGTCGCCTCGGGATCGACCTCGTGGGCGACCTCGTGGACGTTGCCCTGCGTGGGGATGCCGGTGCCGAGGTCGAGGAACTGCCGGATGCCCGACTCGCTGAGGAAGCGGACGGCGCGGCCGAGGAACTCCCGGTTCTGCCTGATCACCAGGCGGCCGTCGGCGCCGACCAGTTCGAGCAGTTTCTCGGCGGCGGCCCTGTCGACCGCGAAGTTGTCCTTGCCGCCCAGCCACCAGTCGTAGATCCGCGCCACACTCGGCGTGGAGAAGTCGATGGCCTTCAGCGCTTCCTCGTCCCGGCTCACCGCGATCCCCTCGTCCGCCTCTATCCCGGAACGATCTTAGGGGAGTGAAACTTTCACGCGCGCGCCGGGACGACGGCGGCATCCGGCCCGTGCTCATGACATCCGCCCCAACACGGGCACGACCCCCCCTGACCGGCTGGCGGATCTCCTGGACGTTCACCGGCGACGAGAAGCTCTTCTCGCTGCTGACCACCAAGTGGACGCAGAGCGCGCAGAGCGTCAGCGCCACGAACGTGTCGTGGAACGGCGCCGTCACCCCGGGAGGCGCCGTCACGATCACCGCGGTCGGCAGCTCGGCGAACGGCGTGTTCGGAGTGACCGGCCTGACCTGCACCCCGGCGTAGGACACCTCAGGCCCGGGTGACGGCGGCCCGGTAGTCGCAGGCGATGCGGGCCGCGACGGCCAGCAGCGGATCGACCAGGCGGGGCAGCTCGCGCACCCGTCTGGAGGAGACCACGATGCCGACGGCCGCGACGGGCCGGTCCCCGACCAGCACCGGCGCGGCCGCCGAGCAGGAGCCGAGCGTCATCTCCTCGTGGGTCGTGGCGTACCCCTGGACGCGCACCTGGGCCAGCTCGCGGGCCAGCCGTCCCGGCTCCGTGATGGTGTGCGGGGTCGGCCGCTCGAGCGGCCTCGACAGGTAGGAGCCGACGAACCAGTCCGGCTCGAAGGCGAGCAGCGCCTTGCCGACGCCGGTCGGGTGCATGGGCAGGCGCGAGCCGGTCCGCGACACGATCGGCACGGCCCGCTTGCCGTACACCTTGTCCACGTAGAGCACCTCGATCCCGTCGCGCACCGCCAGGTGGACGTTCTCCCCCGTTCCGCCGAACAGCTCCTGCAGCCAGGGATGCGCCACCTCCTGCAGCGGATCGGGGGCGAGCTGGCCCAGCTCCCACAGGCGGCGGCCGATCTGGTAGCGCCCGTCGGCGCCGCGGCGCAGGGCGCGCCACTCCTCCAGTTCTCCGACGAGCCGGTGGCAGGTGCTCAGCGCCATGCCGGTCCGTCCGGCGATCTCCGACAGCGTGAGCCGCGGGTGGTTGGCGTCGAAGGCGCCGAGGATGGCCAGAGCCCGGGACGTCACGGAACGCCCCAGGTCGCGTGCGCCGCCGGCCATGTGACCCCTTCTTCCACTCAGTAGAAGCAAAGCCTACGCGGGACGGCGGATGCTCCCGATGCTTGACCCATGCGAACTCAGGTCGGGATCATCGGGGCCGGACCTGCCGGTCTGCTGCTCTCCCATCTGCTCCATCTGCGCGGGATCGAGTCCGTCGTGCTCGAGCGCCGCAGCAGGGAGTACGTCGAGCGGCGGGTGCGGGCAGGGGTGCTCGAACAGGGCACGGTGGACACGCTCGTCGAGGCGGGGGTGGGCGAGCGGATGCAGCGGGAGGGCCTGCCCCACCACGGCATCGAGCTGCGGTACGGCGGAGCGGGCCACCGGATCGCCTTCGAGCGGCTGGTGCCCGGCCGCTCCATCACGGTGTACGGCCAGCAGGAGGTCGTCAAGGACCTGATCGCCGCCCGGCTGGCGGCCGGGGGCGACGTCCGCTTCGAGGTGGACGACGTGGCGGTGCACGACGCGGCGACCGACCGGCCCTACCTGACCTTCACCGAGGCGGACGGCACGCAGGGGCGGCTGGACTGCGACGTGATCGCGGGGTGCGACGGCTTCCACGGCGTGTCCCGGGCGTCCATTCCCGAGGGGGTGCTGACCGAGTTTCGCCGCGACTACCCCTTCGCCTGGCTCGGCATCCTCGCCAAGGTCAAGCCGTCCTCAGAAGAGCTGATCTACGCGCGGACCGAGCGCGGCTTCGCGCTGCACAGCATGCGCTCCCCGGAGATCAGCCGCTTCTACCTCCAGGTGGCGCCCGACGAGGACCTCGCCGCGTGGCCCGACGAGCGGATCTGGGCCGAGCTGCGGGCCCGGCTGGAGACCGTGCCCGGCTTCACCCTCGCGACCGGCGACATCGTCGAAAGAGGGATCACGCCGATGCGCGGCTTCGTGGCCGAGCCCATGCAGTACGGCAGGCTGTTCCTGGCCGGGGACGCGGCTCACATCGTGCCGCCGACCGGCGCGAAGGGGCTCAACCTGGCGGTGGCCGACGTGCGGGTGCTGACCGAGGCGCTGGCGCGCTTCTTCGCCGACGGCTCGACGGAAGCGCTGGACGACTACTCGCGGGCCTGCCTGCCCCGGGTGTGGCGGGCCCAGCACTTCTCGTGGTGGATGACGACGCTGCTGCACACGTTCGAGTCCGACGACGCCTACGCCCGGCGGCTGCAGACCTCCTACCTCGACTACGTGACGTCGTCCGAGGCCGCCGGGACGACGCTGGCGGAGAACTACGTGGGCCTGCCCTACCAAGAGGAGACATCGTGACGCACCCGCCCTACCTCTACCCGGACTACGCCAGCACGGTCCTGCGGGCGCCGTCCCGGCCGCCGCTGGAGATGAAGGAGGACCCAGAGGCGGCCGAGCTGACCGGACCAGTCTTCGGCCGCGGCGAGGTGGACCCGCTCGACGCCGACCTGACGGCGGGCCACGCGGGCGAGCCGCTCGGCGAGCGCATCATCGTCACCGGGCGCGTCCTCGACGCGTCGGGCCGGCCGGTGCCGGACACGCTGGTGGAGATCTGGCAGGCGAACTCCGCCGGCCGGTACGCCCACCAGCGCGACCAGCACCCGGCGCCGCTCGACCCCAACTTCACGGGCGCGGGCCGGTGCCTGACCGACGACGAGGGCCGCTACCGGTTCGTCACGATCAAGCCGGGGGCCTATCCCTGGCGCAACCACCCGAACGCCTGGCGGCCCGCGCACATCCACTTCTCGGTGTTCGGCACGGCCTTCACCCAGCGCCTGGTGACGCAGATGTACTTCCCCGGCGATCCGCTGTTCGCCTTCGACCCGATCTTCCAGTCCATTCCCGACCCGGCCGCCCGCGAGCGGCTCGTCTGCGCCTTCGACCTGGAGATCACCGAGCCGGAGTGGGCGCTCGGCTACCGATGGGACGTGGTGCTGGGCCGTACCCCGATGGAGGACGCGTGACCACCCCTTCGCAGACCGTCGGCCCGTTCTTCGGGTTCGCCCTGCCGTACGCGGCCGACTGGGAGCTCGTCCCCGAGGGCCGTCCGGGGGCCGTGACGATCACCGGCCGGGTGCTCGACGGGGCCGGCGAGCCGGTGCCCGACGCCCTGCTGGAGCTCTGGACCGGCGATTCGGGGACCCGGGGGGCGCTGCGCCGCACGGAAGCGGGCGACAGCGGCTTCGGGCGGTGCGGCACCGCGCCCGACGGCTCCTACCGGTTCCGCCTCGCGCCGCCGTCCCGGCCGTACGCCGCGCTGCTGGTCTTCGCGCGAGGCCTGCTCAAGCCGGTGCGGACCCGCGTCTACCTCGCCGACGTGCCCGACCCGCTGCTCGACTCCCTCGACCCGGCCCGCCGCGCGACGTTGCTCGCCCGCCCCGAAGGGCAGGACGTCTACCGGTTCGACGTACGGCTGCAGGGCGAGCAGGAGACGGTCTTCCTTGAGTTCTGACGCGGGGCTGCTCTCCCCGGTGTGGGCGGGCACGGAGGTGGCGGCGGTCACGGCCGACGACGCCTGGCTGCGGGCGATGCTGGAGGCGGAGGCCGGCCTCGCGCGGGCGCAGGCCCGCCTCGGCGTCGTCCCTGAGCGGGCCGTCGCCGCGATCATCGAGGCGGCCAGGGCCTTGAGCGGGGAGGACCGCTACGACGCGGCCGATCTCGCCCGCCGCGCCAGGGACGCCGGCAACCCCGTCGTGCCGCTGGTCAAGGACCTGCGGGCCGCCGCGGGCGAGGCCGGGTCCTGGGTGCATCACGGCGCCACCAGCCAGGACATCCTCGACACGGCGGCGATGCTGGTGGCCGCGCGGGCCCGCGAGGTGATCCTGCGCGACCTCGGCCGGGTGCTCGCCGCGCTGGCGCGGCTCGCCGGCGAGCACCGGGACACCCCGATGGCGGGCCGCACGCTCGGGCAGCAGGCGGTGCCCACCACGTTCGGGCTGAAGGCCGCCGGGTGGCTGGTCGGCTGCCGGGACGCGCGCGACCGCCTGGCGGCGGTGCGGCTGCCGGTCCAGCTGGGCGGCGCGGCGGGCACCATGGCCGGGTACGGCGAGCGGGCTCTGGAGCTGCTGCCGCTGTTCGCGGCCGAGACCGGGCTGGCCGAGCCGGTGCTGCCCTGGCACACGCTGCGCACGCCCGTGACCGACCTGGCCTGCGCGCTCGCCGCCGTGACGGGCGCGCTCGGCAAGCTCGCCACCGACGTGATCCTGCTGGCGCAGAGCGAGGTGGGCGAGGTCGCCGAGCCCGCCGCACCGGGCCGGGGCGGCTCGTCGGCGATGGCGCACAAGCGCAACCCGGTGCTCGCCACGATGATCAGGTCGGCGGCGCTGCAGGCGCCCGCGCTCGCGCAGATTCCGCTCGCCTCGCGGGTCGCCGAGCACGAGCGGCCCGCGGGGAGCTGGCACGCCGAGTGGCAGCCGCTGCGCGAGTGCCTGCGCCTGGCCGGCGGCGCGGCCGAGACGGCCGCCGAGCTGGCCGAGGGGCTGGAGGTGTTCCCCGAGCGCATGCGGCACAATCTCGATCACCTGCTCGCCGTGCTGGCCGATCACGGCGAAGATCCCGGCATCGGGCAGGCGCCCGCGCTCGTGGACCGGGCGCTGGAATTCCACACGAGGAAAGGCCCATGATCCTGCACCACCGATTCGACGGACCGCCGGACGCGCCGGTCGTCGTGCTCGGGCCCTCGCTGGGCACGACGCTCGACCTCTGGGAGCCGCAGCTTCCCGCGCTCACGCGCACCTGGCGGGTGCTCCGCTACGACCTGCCCGGCCACGGCGGGTCGCCGTCCGCATCAGGGCTCACGCGTGATCCGACCGTGGACGACCTCGCCGCCGGGGTGCTGGCCCTGCTGGACCGGCACGGCCTGGACGCGGTCGCGTACGCCGGGGTGTCGCTGGGCGGGGCCGTCGGAACCACGCTGGCGCTGCGCGCGCCGGACCGCGTCGCGAGTCTGGTCCTGTGCTGCACCTCCGCGCGGTTCGGCACGGCGGAAAGCTGGCACGAGCGCGCCGCGCTGGTCCGCGCGGAGGGCACGAAGCCCCTGATCGAGGCGACGAGGAGGCGGTGGTTCACGGAGGGCTTCCCCGACGCCGAGCGCTATCTGGACATGCTGCGCGGCGCGGACCCCGAGGGGTACGCCGCGTGCTGCGAGGCCTTGGCGGTCTTCGACGTCCGCGACCGGCTCGGCGAGGTCCGCGCGCCCGCGCTGGTGGTCGCGGGAGCCGAGGACCCGGCCACCCCGCCCGTGCACGCCGAGGTCCTGGCCGGGGGCATCCCGGACGCCGAGCTGCTGGTCGTGCCGGGAGCCGCCCACCTGGCCACCGCCGAACGCCCGGACGTCGCGAACGAGGCGATCACGCGGCACCTGTCCACCCGCTGGAGGACGGCATGAGCGACGAGGACGGCATGCGGGTGCGCCGCGAGGTGCTGGGCGACGCGCACGTCGACCGGGCGCAGGCGCGGACCACCGAGTTCACCGCGGACTTCCAGGACCTGATCACCCGGTACGCCTGGGGCGAGATCTGGACCCGGCCGGGGCTGGACCGACGGACCCGCAGCTGCATCACGCTCACCGCCCTGGTGGCGCGCGGGCACCTGGAGGAGCTGGCCATGCACGTGCGGGCCGCGCGGCGCAACGGGCTCACGACCGACGAGATCAAGGAGGTGCTGCTGCAGACCGCGATCTACTGCGGGGTGCCCGCCGCCAACGCCGCGTTCGCCGTCGCCCAGCGGGTGCTGGCGGAGGATACTTCGGGGGACGCTGCATGACGTTCCTCGTGGTCGGCGAGAGCCTGGTCGACCTGATCGGCACGCCGGGATCGTGGACCTTCACCGCCGTGCCCGGCGGCAGCCCGCTCAACGTCGCGGTGGCGCTGGCCGCGCTCGGCCGGCCGGTGCGGTTCGCCGGGGAGGCCGGCAATGACTTCTTCGGCGGCCTGCTGCGCGACCACCTGACCCGCTATGGGATCGGGACCGGCGACCTCGCCCCGGCGGCGGCGACCGGCCTGGCCTTCGCCCGGATCGGCGCGGACGGCTCGGCCTCCTACGACTTCCGCTTCGACTGGCGCTTTTCCGCGCCGGTCGCGCTCGACGGGGTGACCTGCCTGCACACCGGCTCCCTGGCCGTGCTCGCCGGCCCGGGCGCCGCCCACGTGCGGGAGGTGATGCGGGCCGCCGCCGAGGCGGGGATCACGGTGTCCTACGACCCGAACATCCGGCCGTCCCTCATCGGCGACCGGGCGCGCGCCCTGGCCCACGTCGAGGAGTGCGTACGGCTCGCGCGCCTGGTCAAGGTGAGCGCGGAGGACCTCGAATGGCTCCACCCGGGCGAGCCCTTCCTCGACGTGGCGCGGCGATGGGCCGGCCTGGGCCCTGATCTCGTGGTGGTCACCCGGGGCGGCGACGGCGCGACGGCCCTCCTGGACGGCGAGGTGATCGCCTGCCCGGCCCCGGCGGTCGAGGTGGTGGACACGGTCGGCGCGGGCGACACCTTCACCGCCGCCTACCTCGACGCGCTCGACGGCGCTGCGCCGAGCAGGGAGCGTGTGGCCGAGGCGCTGCGGCGTGGCTGCGCCGCCGCCGCGCTCGTCTGCACCCGCGCCGGCGCGGTCCCGCCGACCCGGGAGGAGGCCTCGGCCGGGGCGTTCAGCCGCCGAGGAAGCGGCTGATCGCGTGCCAGGTGCCGTCCGGGTTCTCCTCCGGGAGGTAGTGGACGGCGTCGGGGACGAGCCCGACAGTGAGATCTTCGTTCCCGGCGGCCGACAGTCCCTCGCGATAGGCGTCCAGAGAGGTGGTGGTCATGCGCATGCCGTGTTCGCCGCGCAGGTAGAGCAACGGCGTCGCGCAGGCGTCGAGTGACCGGTTGTGGTCGCTGTCCGCGGCGAACGCGCGGTACATGTCGAAGCCCGCGGTGAGGGCGGCGGGGGTGGCGTAGGCCTTGGCGTACACGCGTTGCCGTTCCTCGGGGATGGGGTGATCGGGGTGGGTGAGGGGGTCGAAGAAGTGCCGGAAGTAGGCGCCCTCCCGGCCGCTGACGAGGGTCTCAGGCAGATCAGGCGTGGCGTGGAACGCGAAGTGCCACAGGCGTGGGTTGGCCAGGATCCGCTCCCACGGGTCGACGCCGGGGATGACCGCGTCCAGGATGACCGCGTGAGAGGCGTCGTCGTAGTGATGGACGTAGTCGTAGGCGATCATGCCTCCGATGTCGTGCCCCACGAGCACCGCGTCCACCGCGCCGAGGCCGGTGAGTGCCTCGTGGAGAACGGCCGCGATCTGATGCTTGGTCCCGTCGGTGGGAACGCCGGCGGATGCGCCGATGCCGGGCAGGTCGAAGGCGATCACCCGGTAGGTGTCCGCGGCGAGAGGAATGAGCCGGTCCCAGCATCGCCGCGTCTGGGGCCAGCCGTGCAGCAGGACGAGCACCGGGGCGCCGGCGTCCCCGGCCTCGGTGTATGCCAGCTCCCCGCCAGGCACCGCCACCGTTCGTGTCGACGTCATCGCCCGCTCCCTCTCCTCATCCTCTGCGCATGCACGGCGACGATATTAGGGCCATCCAATGATAGGGGTGTCCAAGTATTTGCTACCGTGGGGTCGTGCCGGCACACCCCGAGTCCCTTCGCCGACAGCCCACGTTCCTCCTCGCGCGGGCGGCCACGATGGCCCGCCGAGCGTGCGGCGAGGCATTGGCGGAGGTCGGCCTTTCGCAGGCCGAGCACGGGATTCTCGCCTGCCTCCATGAGTGCGGCCCCCTCATGCAGCGCGATGTCGCGGAACGGCTCGCGCTCGACCCCGGCGACCTGGTCACCTACCTCGACAAGCTGGAAGCGCTTCAGGCGATAAGCCGAACGCCCGACAAGAAGGACAGGAGACGCCGCGTCATCGCGCCGACGGCACTCGGCGACGAGCTGCTCGCCCGCGCCGACGACGCCCTCGCCACCGCCACCACCCGCCTGCTGGGTCCACTCGGCCCCGCGGAGATCACCCAGCTCACGGCGACCCTGACGCGGCTGCTCGGCGCACACGACCCGGCCCACTGGTCGTCGGCGGCCGACCCGGAGGAGGTGAAGTCCTTCTCCCTGGGTACGGGTGCTTCACGAGCGGAGGAGGGACCTGAATGATCGAAATCATCCCAGTCGAGACCCCCTCGCTGGGCGACCGCAGCTACCTCGTCGCCGACGGGGAGGTCGCCTTCGTGGTGGACCCGCAGCGGGACATCGACCGGGTGCTCCGCCTGGCCGAGCGGCGCGGCGTCGAGATCCGCCACGTCTTCGAAACCCACGTGCACAACGACTACCTGACCGGCGGGCCCGCCCTGGCCTCGGCCACCGGGGCGGACTACCACGTCAACGCGGCCGACCCCGTGGCGTTCGACCGGAGCCCGGTCGAGGACGGGGACGTGGTCGAGGTCGGCCCGCGGACGCGCCTGCGCGCCGTCGCCACCCCGGGCCACACCTTCACCCACCTGTCGTACGTGCTGGAGTCCCCGGACCGGCCGCCCGCCGTCTTCACCGGAGGGTCGCTGCTGCACGGCACGACCGGGCGGCCCGACCTGCTCGGCCCCGAGCACACCGGAACGCTGGCGCGCGCCCAGTACGCCTCGGCGCACCGGCTGGCCCGTGAACTGCCGGCCGAGACCGGCGTCTTCCCCACCCACGGGTTCGGCAGCTTCTGCTCGGCCACCCCGTCGGAGGTCACCGAGTCGACGATCGGCAGGGAGCGGCGGGTCAACCCGGTCCTGACCCGCGGCGAGGACGAGTACGTGGAGTCGCTGCTGGCCGGGCTGGACGTCTACCCGGCGTACTACGCGCACATGGCGCCGCTCAACCAGGCCGGGCCGGACGCGCCCGACCTGTCCGCGCCGCGCCGCGCGGACGCCGCCGAGCTGCGCCGCCGCCTGCGGGCCGGCGAATGGGTGGTGGACCTGCGATCCCGTACGGCGTTCGCGGCGGGCCACCTGGCGGGGACGCTCAACTTCGGGCTGGACGGGAACCTCGCCGTCTACCTGGGCTGGCTCATCCCCTGGAGCTCGTCGGGAACGCCGCGGATCCCGGTGACCCTGCTCGGCGAGACGCCGGGGGACATCGCGCGGGCCCAGCGCGAACTGGCGCGGATCGGCATCGACCGCCCGGCCGCGGCCGCCACCGGAGGGCCCGCCGACTGGGCCGGCGACGACAAGCCCGCGTCCATGCCGACGGCGACCTTCGCCGACCTGGCCGCCGTGCGCCGCCACCGCCCGATCGTGGTCCTGGACGTGCGCCGCGAGGTGGAGTGGCGGGAGTCGCACGTCCCCGGCGCGATCCACATCCCGCTGCACGAGCTGCCCGCGCGGCTGGACGAGGTGCCCGGCGGCGAGGTGTGGACGCACTGCGCGAGCGGCTACCGGGCGTCCATCGCCGCGTCGATCCTGGCCGCCGCAGGGCGGGACGTGGTCGCCGTGCACGACGAGTACGACGCGCGGGCCACGGCCGCATAGATCACCCGAGCGCGAGCACCGCGATCACGGTGCGGGCGGCCTGCCCGCCCTCCTCCTCGGCGATCGCCAGAGCGGTCGCGACGTCCAGGTCGTCCAGCAGCGCGCGCATCGCCGCCCGCTCACCCTCGGCCGAGGCGGCGGGCCGGCCCGCAGCCGCATGCAGCCGCTCCAGCCGGGCCGCGGCCTCCTCCAGGCCCTCGGGGCGGTAGTCCCAGTCGGCCGCCCACGGCTGGTCGAGCAGCAGCAGGCGCACGGCGCCGACCGGGTGGTGCCGCAGCAGGTCGGCGGTGAAGACGAGGTTGCCCGCCGACTTGGCCATCTTGGCGCCGTCCACGCGGACCACCCCCACGTGCAGCCAAGCACGGGCGAACGGCCGGACCCCGGTCACCGCCTCGGCCATCGCGGCCTCGTACGCGTGGTGCGGGAAGCGCAGGTCGGCGCCGCCGGCGTGCAGGTCGAGGGCCGGGCCGTACGTCGTCAGCGCCATGGCGGCGCACTCGGCGTGCCAGCCCGGCCGCCCGTCGCCCCACTCGCTCGGCCAGCCCGGCTCCCCCTTCGCCGACGGCCGCCAGAGCGCGACGTCCGCCGGGTCGTCCCTGCGCGCGTCATCCGGATGGTCGCCGAACTCGGCCAGCAGGCCGGCCGCCTCCTCGGCGCCGAGCCCGGCCCGCTCGCGCACGCCCGCGCCCCGGAAGTACACCGCGCCGTCCCGCTCGTACGCGTGGCCCAACTGCAGCAGTGCACGGGCGAGCGCGACGACCTGCGGCACGTAGGTGTGCGCCCGCGGCTCGTAGGTCACCGGGTGCACGTGCAACGCCGCCATGTCCCTGTCGAAGTAGAACTGCTGCACGGCGGCGAAGCTGTCGTAGGGGCTGCCGGCCCGGCGCGCCGCCGAGGTCAGCACGTCGTCCACGTCGGTGACGTTGCGGCACACCTCGACGGGCACGCCGGCGTGCCGCAGCACCCGTGCCGCCACGTCGGCCCACACGAACGTCCTCGCGTGACCGAGATGGGTCGTGTCGTAGGGCGTGATCCCGCACACGTACATCCGGGCGCGGCCCACCACGGGCAGCGGCCGCCGGCCGATCGTCAGCATGTAACCCCCTTCATCCCGGGCGGAGGAACTCCCGCAGCCGATCGAGTGGCCACGTGTTGATTACCCGGTCGGGGGTGAGCCAGCCGCGCTGCGCGGTGCCGACGCCGTACCGCATGACGTCGAGGTGCGGCACGGCGTGCGCGTCGCTGTCGATCGAGAACAGCACGCCCCGCTCGGCGGCCCGCCGGACGAGGCCCGAGGGCAGGTCGAGCCGGTCGGGAAAGGAGTCGATCTCCAGTGCCGTCCCGGTGCGGACGCAGGCGTCGAACACCCTCGGCCAGTCGGCGTCCACCGGCTCCCGCCTGCCGATGATCCGCGCCGTCGGATGGCCGATGATCTTCACGTACGGGTTCTCGCAGGCCCGGACCAGCCGCCGTGTCATCTCCTCGGGCGACTGGGTGAAGTGCGAGTGCACCGAGGCGACGCACAGGTCGAACCCGGCCAGGAACTCCGGCGGCCAGTCGACCTCGCCCTCCGGGTCGATGTTGAGCTCGCACCCGTGCAGCAGCGCCATGCCGGGGCGGGCGGCGCCGAGGCGGCGGAGCCGCTCGCGCTGGTCCAGCGCCTTCTCGTCGGTCATCCGCTGCATGGAGAGGTTGGGCGCGTGGTCGGTCACCGCGTAGTAGCCGTAGCCGCGCGCCGCGGCCGCCTCGACCATCTCCTCCAGCGGCGCGAGCCCGTCGGTCAGGTCGGTGTGCGTGTGCAGATCGCCGTGGATGTCGGCCAGGGTCACCACCCCGGGCAGCCCCGCGCCCAGCGCGGCCTCGATCTCCCCGGTGTCCTCACGCAGCGTCGGCTCGATCCACGGCAGGCCGAGCATGCCGTACACCTCCGCCTCGTCCGCCGAGGTGATCTTCTCGCCGGTCGCCACGTCGAACACGCCGTACTCCGACAGCTTCAGCTTCCGGTGCACGGCGATCTCCCGGGTGCGGATGTTGTGCGCCTTCGACCCGGTGAAGTACTGCAGCGCGGCCCCCCAGGAGTCCCTCGGCACCACCCGCAGGTCCACCTGGAGCCCCGCGGCCGTGCGGACCGAGCTCTTCGTCTCTCCGTGCGCGATCACCTCGGTGACGTACGGCAGCGTGGTGAAGGCCGCCATCAGGGCGGCCGAGTCGTCGGCCGTGGCGAGGACGTCGACGTCGCCGATCGTGTCCTTCATCCGCCGCAGCGAGCCGGCGTACGCGCACCGCTCGCAGCCCGGCACGGCCGACAGCGCGGGCACGATCTCCTCGGCGACCGCCATCGCGATCCCGATGTGCACCCGGCTGCCGGTCTTGCGCATCACCTCGATGCCGTGGAGCAGGTTCTCCTCGGTCTTCGTCCCGAAACCGTGCAGCCCCTGCAGGACCCCGGCGTGGATGGCGTCCTCCAGCTTCTCGATCGAGTCGACGCCCCGCTCGTGATAGAGGACCATGGCCTTCTTCGGCCCGAGCGTGGGAATCGTGGTCAGCAGACGCACCCCGGCAGGGATCTTCGTCCGTAGCTCCTCCAGCTGGTGGATCGACCCGGTCCGCAGGTATTCGTCGATCTTCGCGGCGATGGACGCGCCGACGTTCGGGATGGCCCGCAGGGCCGCCGCGTCCATGCCGTCGATCTCCCGGCCGTACCCGCCGACCGACCGGGCCGCCTTCTCGTAGACCCGCACCTTGAACGCGTCGCCCCCGGTGATCGCGATCAGGTCGGCGTACTCCTGCAGCAGCCCGGCGACCTCCTCGTTGCAGCGTCTCATCGCAGGCACCCCCCAGGTCAGACTGCGGCGCGCCCCCGGGCACCCTCCAGGTGCGGAGGTCCCGGCCGCGTGGGACCGAGGACCCTGCCGATAGGACAACCTTGCCATCACGCCGGACGGCACCCGCCTGTATGCGACATTGAGAAACCCTGGTGGTGGGGATGCCGGGGGCCAGCACAACCGACCTGTCGGTGTACGACGTGAGCACAACGCCCGCCACCCTGCGCGGCACCATCGACGGCGCCGTCTCCCACATCTCGCAGATGAGGGACCTCACCGTCACAGCGGACGGCTCCATGGTCATCGTGCCGGTCGATGACAGGTACGACGGATGGGACACCACCAGCCTGACCAAGGTCCGCACATACGCCTCGGAATCGGCGGGCAAGTACCCCAACGCCGTAGCCCTCAGCCCGGACGGTGAACACCTCGCCGGTGGGTTCAGCAGCGGCGTCACGTTGTACGACACGGCGAGCGCGGAAAGCACGCACGCCTACACCGCATCTGAGTAGCCGTACCCGGGGCGGCCCGTTCGTCTGGGCCATTCGTACTGCGGGGAGGGCGACATCCCGCCCTGCCCGCCTCCGCCGGAAGCCGACCATAATGGCGGCCATGGCAGAGGCGGCGGCGAAGGCGCGAGCGGACGGGTGCGAGCCGGGTGCCGCCCGGCCGGGCCGTTTCCGGCCGCGGCTGCCCGCACGGCTGCCGGTCCGGTTGCTCGCCCCCGCGCTCGGGCTGACCGTCCTCCTACTGATCGCGCCGGCCGCCGTCGCGGCGTCGGCGGATCCCGCCTGGCCCGCCTGCGCCCTGGTAGCCGCCGCGGGGGTGTCGTTCGTGGGAGCCGTGCTGACCGCCCACCTGGCCCGCCCGGCCGTGCGGCCGGTGCCCGTGGCCTTCGTCGCGCTGCTCGCTGCGGCCACCGTCACGGCGGCCCTGGCCTACAGAACGGACGGATGGCAGACGCTGTTCTCCCTGCTCGCCGTGGCCGTGGCGCTCGTGCTCCCGGTCCGCACGGCGCCCCCGTTCGTCGCCGCCACGGCCGTGCTGGCCGCGATCGTCCCGGTCCACGTCGGCTCGTTCGGCGAGGCGCTGTGGGGCACCGCGTTGACCACTTTGCTCGCCGGGATCACGACGTACGGCTTCCGCCGGATGGCCGAGGTGATCGAGGAACTCGGCCGGACCAGGGAGAAGCTGGCCGTCGCCGCCGTCTCGGCCGAGCGCCTGCGCTTCTCGCGCGACCTGCACGACCTGCTCGGCCACACGCTCTCGATGGTGGTCGTCAAGGCCGAGGCCGTACGACGGCTCGCCCCGCGCGACACGGACGCGGCCGTACGGCACGCCGCGGACATCGAGGCGATCGGGCGGCAGGCGCTGACCGAGGTGCGCGAGGCGGTCACGGGCTACCGGGACGCGAGCCTCGCCTTCGAGCTCGACAGCGCCAGGGCGGCCCTGGCCACGGCCGGCGTCGACTGTGTGGTGAAGGAGTCGGGGCCCGCGCTGTCGCGGGAGACCGACATGCTGCTGAGCTGGGTCGTCCGGGAGGGGGTCACGAACGTCGTGCGGCACTCCGGCGCCCGGCGCTGCGTCATCACGCTGCGCCGCGACCGCGACCCGGTGCTGGTCGAGATCAGCGACGACGGGGCCGGCGGCGCCGCCGGCGAGGAGGACGGCAGCGGCCTGCGCGGGCTGCGCGAGCGCCTGGCCGTCGCGGGCGGGCGGCTGACCGCCGCCCGCCTGCCTCGGGGGTTCGTTCTCACCGCCGAGATCCCGCACGCGGGCGTGGACGACGACGACCGGGAGGACGCCCTGTGACCCGCGTGCTGATCGCCGAGGATCAGACGATGATGCGCGACGCGCTCACCGTGCTGCTCGACCTGGAGGACGACTTCGAGGTCGTCGCGCAGGTCGCGACGGCGGGCGAGATCGTTCCCGCCGCGCTGCGGGTCAAGCCCGACGTGGCCCTGCTCGACATCGAGATGCCCGGCGGCAGCGGGCTCGACGCGACCGCGGACCTGCGGGCCGCCCTCCCGGAGTGCGTGGTGGTCATCGTCACGACCTTCGGACGTCCCGGTTATCTGCGCCGGGCGCTGGACGCGGGCGCCCGCGGCTTCGTGGTCAAGGACCGGCCCGTCGGCGAACTGGCCCAGGCGATCAGGCGCGTGCTCGCGGGCGAGGTCGTGGTCGATCCCGCCCTGGCCACGGCCGCCCTGAGCGCCGGGCCGAACCCGCTGACGCCGCGCGAGCGCGAGGTGCTCGCGGCCGCCGCCGACGGCTCCACCGCCGCCGACATCTCACAGCGCCTCTACCTGTCGGAGAGCACCGTACGCAACCACCTGTCGGCGTGCATCACCAAGACCGGCACCCGCAACCGCATGGAGGCCGTCCGGGTCGCCCGCCACAACGGCTGGCTCTGAGCGCTCAACGGCTGAGGTACTCCTCGCCGAGGGCGCGCAGGCGGGCGTGCGCGGAGCCGTACACGTCCGGGTCGCCCAGGTACGCCTTGGGCAGCTTGGCCACCATCGTGTAGTTGGTGTCGCAGACGTTGCCGACCGGGGCCTGCCCGCCCTGGCTGACGAGCTGGTAGGCGTCCAGCTCGTCGAGCCCCGTGAGGGAGGCGGTCCAGGTGACCAGGTCGTGCTGGCTGATGCGGTAGGCGTCCTCCAGCGGCCGGGCCGAGCCGGTCGACATGATGTGGCGGTCGTCCTCCAGGCGCGGCCACGGCGTGACGACGCCCTTGATCAGCTCGACGGCCACGACGGTGTTCATCGCCGCCTCGACGGCGGTGCCGCAGACCTCGCCGTGGCCCTGGCGGCAGTGGCCGTCGCCGATCGCGAACAGCGCGCCCGGCACGTTGACGCCCAGGTAGACGGTGACCCCGGCGCGCAGCTCGGGGGTGTCCATGTTGCCGCCGTGGGCGTCCGGGGTGATGGTCATCCGCGCCTCGGCGGCGGCCGGAGCGACGCCCACGGTCCCGTGCATCGGGTCGAGCGGCATCTCCACCGCGAAGTCGCCGCGCCGGGCCCGGTAGCGCACGGTCCGCCGCTCGGCGTCCACCTCGTACATCCACACGGCCTCCTCCAGCGGAGGCTGCAGCGTCGCGGTGGTGTGCGTGCTCGTCAGCGCGCCGAAGTGCGGGAACGTCGTGGAGACCGCCCAGTCGCGGGCGGGCTCGATGGAGACGAAGTGGAGGGCCAGGGTGTCGCCGGGCTCGGCCCCCTCCACGTGGAACGGGCCGGTGACCGGATTGAGATAGGGGAACTCGCAGACCTGCGACGGGAGGTCGCCTGCGCCGCGAACCCGGCCGCCGAAGCAGTCCTCGGTGTACAGCTCAAGCACCGCGCCGGGAGCCACGGACTCGACGGCCGGGCGGCCGCCGAAGGTGTACGACAGGTCGGCGGGGCGGGGACGGTAGGACACGACGTTCACTCGTTGGCCTCCGGGGTGACGGCGGACAGGGTGGGGCGCCGGCCCATCAGGGAGGAGCCGGCGAGGATCACGACGCCGATGGCCAGCCAGACGAAACCGAGCACCTGCGCGGCGATGCTGGCGTTGATCACGACGTAGAGCAGGATCAGGAAGCCGATCGCGGGGGCCACGAGGTGCCGCCACCAGTCACGGCTGCGGTTGCGGACGACGTAGTGGACGACGACCGACACGTGCAGGGCGAGGAACGCGGTCATCGCGCCGAAGTTGACCAGCGTGCCGAGCAGCGTGATGCCGTCGTCGCGGGCGCTCATGTACAGGCCGAGGATCAGCGACA
Organism: Microbispora sp. NPDC046973; assembly: GCF_040644495.1. Taxonomy (NCBI): domain Bacteria; kingdom Bacillati; phylum Actinomycetota; class Actinomycetes; order Streptosporangiales; family Streptosporangiaceae; genus Microbispora; species Microbispora sp. NPDC046973. The sequence continues at coordinate 85,135 of NZ_JBEYWQ010000025.1, forward strand.
CCCCGGCCACCAGGAACGTGGCGTTGACCGGCACCTTGTGCTTCGGGTGCACCTTGCCGAGGAACTTCGGGAGCTGGCGGTCGCGGGCCATCGCGAACAGCAGGCGGGAGGTGGCCGCCTGGGCGACCAGCGAGTTCGCGAAACCCCAGGCCACGGCGGTGGCGACGGCCGTCAGCACGCTCAGCCAGTGGCCTCCGGCGTACTCTGCGATGTCGTAGAACGCGTTGTCGCCGCCGTGGGCGAGGAGGTCGGCGCGGTTGGGGGCGAGCAGCGCCGCCACCCAGGTCTGCACGACGAACAGCGCGCCGGCCAGGGCGAGGGCGAAGACCATCGAGCGGCCGAGGCGGCGGGTGCTCTCGCGGCTCTCCTCGGCGAGCATCGAGATGCCGTCGAACCCGAGGAACGACAGCACCGCCACGGACACGGCCCCGAACGCCAGGGGCCAGGAGAACGTCGAGGAGTCGAACAGCGGGCTCAGGGCGTTGCCGTGGCCCTTGCCCTGCGCCAGTGCGACGATCCCCACGACCAGGAAGAGCGCCAGCACGATCAGCTCGGCGACCAGCATGATCTTGTTCATCCGGGCGGTCATCTCGATGCCGAGGTAGTTGACCGCCGTGTTGAGCACGATGAAGGCGATCAGCCACACCCAGATCGGCACGCCGGGCACGAACGACGTCATGGCCGAGCTCGCCACGAGGTACAGCAGCGCCGGCACCAGCACGTAGTCGAGCAGGATCACCCAGCCCGCGAGGAAGCCGACCGGGGCGGCGATGCCCCGGCCCGCGTACGTGTAGACCGAGCCCGCCATCGGGAAGGCGCGGGCCATCTGGGCGTACGACAGGGCGGTGAACGCCATCGCGACCATGCCGATCACGTAGGCGAGCGCCACCATCCCGCCGGAGGACTTGAAGACACTGCCGAAGATGCCGAACGGCGCGATCGGCACCATGAAGATCAAACCATAGATGAGCAGGTCGGCGAAGCCGAGCGAGCGCCGCAGCTCCTGCTGGTAACCGAAGCGCTCGACGCCGGGCGCCTCTGACTGTGGGGAGGACATGGATCCGCTCCTAAACGCACGGGGGCAGAGCCGTACGATAGGGGCAATCCTTGAAAACGAAAAGGTTTCTAGTGGAAGTTTTACATCGAGTACATCGGCGGCGAGACGACCTCGAAGTCCAGCCCGTCGGCCCGGGCGAGGTACACCCGCTGGCGCACCCGGCCCCCGGCCAGCGTGAGCGGGCCGCGTCCGGAGACGACCGTCGTGCCGTCGGCGACCGCCTCGACGGCCGGCACCGCCAGCGTGCCCGCGCGCCGTGCCAGGGCGGCCAGCATGAGCACGCCCTCGTAGCAGCCGTGCCCGTGCCCGTTCAGCAGCGGCGCCTCCGGGCCGAACATCGCCGTGTAGCGCTCGGCCAGGCCGAGGTTGGCGTCGGTGGCGATGCCGCCGAAATATCCCATGGCGGCGTAGAGCCCACCGGTCGTGTCGCCCCCGGCGGCGAGCAGGCCATGCTCCTCCAGCGCGCCGCACAGCCGCGCGCAGCCGAGACCGCTCGCGGCGAAGGCCCGGTTGAACGCGACCAGGTCGCTGCCGATGAGGGTGAGCAGCACGGCGTCGGGCCGCACGGCGGCCAGCTGCTCCAGCAGCCGGTCCATCGCGGTCGTCCCGGGCGGGACGAGCCGCTCCCCCACGACCGTCGCGGACCGGGCGCGCAGGTGCCCGCGGGCCGAGGCGTGCACCAGGCGCGGCCAGACGTAGTCGTTGCCGAGCAGGAACCAGCGCCGGGCCCGCCGGTGCTCGACCAGCCAGTCGATCCCCGGGGCGACCTGCAGCGACGCGGGCTCGCCGAGGTAGTAGACGCCCGGACGGCGGGCGCCGCCCTCGTACGGCGGGGTGTAGACGAAGGGGGCCGCGCCGCCCAGCGCCCGTTCGACCGCGACGCGCACGTCGCTGGCGTGGGTGCCGACGACCGCCTTGACGGCCCCGGAGCGCACCAGCCCGCGCACCTCCCCGGCCACCGCGGCCGGGCCGCGGCCCCCGTCCACAAGCACGAGTTCGACCGGCCTGCCCAGCACTCCCCCGGACGCGTTGACCTCCCTGGCGGCGAGCACGGCGCTGTTGATCGCCCCCGGCCCGAGCAGGCCGAGCACGCCGGAGACCGGCACCACCAGCGCGACGCGGAGCGTGTCCGCGGGCAGCAGATGAGCCTCGAGAGGGTCGATGACGACTGTGACAGGATCGGCCACGTGCACGAGTATCCCCTGACCGAACAGGTGACCGGCCTCGGGTCGTCGCTCGCCTACCTGCTGAGCCGGGCCGAGCGCAGCGTCAACCGAGGGCTGGCCGCCGCGCTCGCCGCCGAGGACGTGACCGTCGAGCAGTGGCGCATCCTGCAGGCGCTCGCGGACGGGCGCGGACACTCGATGGGCGACCTGGCCGAGGCCGCGCTGATGCCGCACCCCACGCTGACCAAGGCGGTGGACCGGCTGGTGGAACGCGCTGTGGTCTACCGGGGGCACGACCCGGCCGACCGCCGCAAGGTCGCGGTCTTCCTCGCCGACCGGGGCCGCGACCTGCTCGCCCGCCTGGAGGCGGGCATCGCCGAGCACCAGCGGGCCATCCTCGCGGCGTACGGCCCCGCCCGCACCGAGCGGCTGATGCGCGACCTGGAATCCCTGCTGGCCTCCCTGGAGGACTGAGCGCTTGCCCCGCCGCTTTCCGCGGCGTACGTTCGACTGTGTGACCGGAATCGTCATCTCGGTCACGGCTGCGGCGAAGGGGGGCGCGGTGACGGACCTCGACTCCCGGCCTGCGGGCCCGGCCTCCACGCGGCGGGAGCGCGAGCGGCGGGCCGAGCGCATCCTGGACGCCGCGGGCGAACTCCTGGTGGCCTGGGGTTACCCGCGCATCACGGTCGAGGACGTGGCCCGGCGGGCGGGCGTCGGCAAGGGCACGGTCTACCTGCATTTCAGCACCAAGGACCTGCTCTTCCTCGCAGTGCTGATCCGCGCCGAGGCGCGGATCATCGAGCGATTCGCCGCCGGCGTCCGCGCCGACCCGTCCGCGGTCCTGCTGAGCAGCGTGGCGAGGTCGACGTACCTGTGGGTGCACGAGGAGCCGATCTTCCGGGCGATCCTCCTCGGCGACGGCGACACCCTCGGCACGCTGAGCCGGAGCGCCGCCGAGAACCTGCCGGACCTGCTCGACGTGCGCGACCGCGCGCTCCGGGAGCACGTCGAGGTGCTGCGTGAGCACGGCCTGGTCCGCACCGAGCAGTCCCCGGCCCTCCAGGTCCACGCGTACGAGTCGATCCTGACCGGCTTCGTCACGATCGAGCCTCTGTCGCCGTCCACCGTGCCCGCCCTCGACGAGAACGCGGACATGATCGCCCACGTCGTCCGCTCGGCCTTCGAGCTTCCGGGACGATCCGAGAGCGTACAGGCGGCGGCGCCGCGAGTGAACGAGATCTACCAGCGCCTGCTGGACCGGCTGAACTCTGCTGTACCGACCGCAGGGGAGATCCAGCGGCACCGACGCACCTGACACGTGGAGGTAGGCATGAGCACTTCCAGCACGGCAGGACCCGTCAACCTGTTCGACGCGGACCTGGTGCGCGATCCTTTCGGGGGCTACGCGCGTCTGCGGGAGCAGGCCCCGATGGTGCGCGGCTCCTTCCCCGGCCTCGACTCCCCGGTCTGGCTCGTCACGCGCTACGACGACGTCAAGACCGTGCTCGGCGACCGCCGGTTCGTCAACAACCCGGCCAACGTGCCGGGAGCGGACGTGCGCAACATCCGCGAGCAGCTCATCGAGGCCCGCGGGATCCCCCGCGAGTACGCCGCGTACATCCTGGACAGCGTCCTCGACTCCGACGGCGACGACCACCTCCGGCTGCGCCGGCTGGTCTCGCGCGCCTTCACCGCCCGCCGTGTGGCGGAGCTGCGGCCCCGGGTCGAGGAGATCGCCGAGGACCTCCTCGACCGGCTGCCCGGCCACGCCGAGAACGGCGTCGCCGACCTGATCGAGCACTTCGCCTATCCCCTGCCGATCACCGTCATCTGCGAGCTGGTCGGCATTCCCGAGGAGGACCGGCCGCTGTGGCGGGAGTGGGGCAGGGGCCTGGTCTCGCTCCGACCGGGAGCGATGGCCGAGCCGCTGCGGCACATGGTGACCTACATCCGGGAGCTCATCGCCCGCCGCAGGTCGGAGCCGGGCGGCGACCTGCTGACCGGTCTGATCCGCGCCCACGACGAGGACGGCGACCGGCTGACCGACACCGAAATGGTCACCATGGTCCTCACGCTCGTCCTCGCCGGGCACGAGACCACCGCCCACCTGATCGGCAACGGCACCGCCGCCCTGCTGACCCACCCGGACCAGCTCGCCGCGCTGCGGGCCGACCCGGGACTGCTGCCGCGCGCCGTCCACGAGCTGATGCGCTGGTGCGGGCCCGTCCAGGGCACCCGGATCCGGTACGCGGCCGAGGACGTCGAGTTCGGCGACATGACCGTGCGCCGGGGCGAGCCGGTGATGGCGGTGCTGGTGTCGGCCAACTACGACCCCCGGCGCTTCGACGATCCCGACCGGCTCGACATCACCCGCGAGCCCGACGGCCACAAGGAGGTCCACGTCGGCTTCGGTCACGGCCTGCACTACTGCCTCGGCGCGGCCCTGGCCCGGCAGGAGGGCGAGGTGGCCTTCGGCGCCCTGCTGCGCCGCTACCCCGGGCTCGAACTCGGCGTCGCCCCCGAGGACCTCGACCGGCAGTTCCTCCCATTCTCCTGGCGCCTCGCCCGCCTCCCCGTACGCCTGGAGGAGGACGGTCAGCTCATTCAGGCAGGATGACGAGGCGTTTGGGGGCGCGGAACAGCCAGTCCTCGGTCACCTCGACGCCGGTCAGCAGGGTGGCGAGGGCCAGTCCGCGGGTGAGCCGGCCGGGTGAGCCGGCTGAGTGGTCGTAGAAGCGGCACAGCCACTCCTCGGGGAGCATGCCGGCCTCGGGCCGCTGCAACGACTGGAGGTGGCGGATCTCGGCGCCGTCCCGCCAGACCTCGATCGTGGTGTCCACGATCATGTTGGTGACGATGCTGACGGCCGGGCCCGGCGAGCTGAGCGGACCCCACAGCTCGCCGGCTCCGGGGTCGAAGCTGATGGCGCTGTAGACCACGACGCCGTCGCTTCCCGGCGGCCGGCCCAGCCAGAGCGCGGCAGCGCCGAGGGACGGGCCGACGTCCATGTACTCGTCCTCGTCCACGAGCGGGCAGCGGGCGGGGTCCAGGCCGAGCCGGCGGATGGCCCAATCCTCGTCGATGCCCGCGACGAACGCGAAGCCGTCGCCCTCGCCGCAGTAGGTCTCCCAGGAGTCGTACGCGGCGGTGAGGGCGTCCGCTTCCGCCTGCCGGCGCAGCAGGCCGGCGTCCGTGGCGGGAGCGCCGGGCAGTGCGGCGAACAGGTCGGCCAGCGGCCCGGTCAGCGCGATGTCCCCGGCGGAACGGCCGGCGACGACCGGCCGCCAGGGGTCCGCGCCGGCCCGCAGCAGCGCGGCGGTCGCGTCCCGGTGTCCCCAGCAGACCGCGGTCCACAACGGTGTCTCCCACACGCCGGACGACTCCACGTCGGCGCCGTGCGCGACGAGCACCTCGATCGCCTCCGCGACGCCCTCGTAGGCGGCCTCGTGCAGGTCGTCGTCCAGCGTGCGCGGATACCCCTGGTCGCCGCCACCCTCGAGCCGGCTCCGGATGCTCTCGGGGTCGAGCCCCCGCGCGGCCAGAAGCTCCGGTCTCGGTGCCGTGTGTCCTTCCTCGTCTCACGAGAAACGGCGTGTTCCATGACCGATCAGGCGTTCCTCGATCACGTCGCCGACCGCCTCGCCGCCCTGCCGGGCGTCCGGGCCGTCACCCTGGGTGGCTCCCGCGCGCAGGGCACCCACGCCCACGGCAGCGACTGGGACTTCGCTCCAGACGGCCCACGCGGTCCTCGCAGCCCGCGGTGAATGGGTCACCAACGAAAAGCGGCTGCTGGAGCGGGCCGGCCTGCGCGACGTCGACACGATCGTGGCGGCGCTGCGCCCGGACCCGCACGCCCTCACACGCGCCGTCACCGAGGCGGAGGCCTTGTTCGGGGCGGCGGTGTGATTCGGCCCCGGCGCGTGCGGCGGATCAGCCGGTTGCGCTGGGGAGTCCTCGGCCGGCGATCAGCGGTTCGAGGGTCAGCCCCTCGTGCTCGCGCTGGATGGAGCGCATGCGCCACTGGTCGGTGAACACGGCGAGCAGGGCCTCGTCGCGGCTGCGGATGAGCACCTCCGCGCCGCGCTGGCGCCGCAGCACCTCCGCGGACTCGGCGTCGGTGCGGAGCGCGAGGCTGTACTCCAGCCGGTCGAGGACGATCTCCGCACCGAACTCGGTGGCCAGGCGGTGCTGTACGACCTCGAACTGCATGGGGCCGACCGCCGCGAGCACGGGGGCCTGGTCGCCGCGCAGGTCGGAGCGGAGCACCTGGATCACGCCCTCGCCGTCGAGCTGGTCGATGCCGCGGCGGAACTGCTTGGCCTTGGCGGTGCTCCGCGACCGGGCCACGGCGAAGTGCTCGGGGGCGAAGCTCGGGATGGGCGGGAACTCCACCGGCTTGCCCTCGTAGAGGGTGTCCCCGGGGCGCAGCGCGGTGGCGTTCACCAGCCCGACCACGTCTCCCGGATACGCCTCGTCGATGGTGGCGCGCTCCTGGCCGAACACCGACTGGGCGTACTTCGTGGCGAAGGGACGGCCGGTGGCGGCGTGGGTGAGCACCATGCCGCGCTCGAACCGGCCGGAGCAGACCCGGACGAACGCGATGCGGTCGCGGTGGGCGGGGTCCATGTTGGCCTGCACCTTGAAGACCAGGCCGGAGAACGGCGCGTCCAGCGGCCGGGCCGCGCCCTCGACGTCCGGCCGGGGCGCCGGGGCGGGGGCGAGGTCGACGAGCACGTCGAGCAGCCGGGCCACGCCGAAGTTGGACAGCGCCGCGCCGAACAGCACCGGCGTGGACTCGTGCGCCTCGAACGCCTTCTGGTCGTGCTCGGCGCCGATCGCGGCGAGCAGGTCGCTCTCCTCCCCCGCGCGGGTCCAGTCGGCCCCGAGCTCGGCGGCGGCCTGCTCGGGGGTCAGCTCGGTCTCCAGCGCCTTGGTGGCGCCGCCGGGGGTGCGGGTGTAGCGGACCGCGCGGCCCTCCAGCCGGTCGACCACGCCGTGGAAGTTCCCGGCGGCGCCGATCGGCCAGGTGACGGGCGTGGGACGCAGGCCGGTGCGCTCCTCGATCTCGTCGAGCAGTTCCAGCGGCTCCCGGCCGGGCCGGTCCCACTTGTTGACGAACGTGATGACGGGGATGCGGCGGTGGCGGCAGACCTCGAACAGCTTCATGGTCTGCGGCTCCATGCCCTTGGCCGCGTCGAGCAGCATGACCGCGCAGTCGACCGCGGCCAGCACGCGGTAGGTGTCCTCGGAGAAGTCCGCGTGGCCGGGGGTGTCCACCAGGTTGAACACGTGGCCGCGGTAGTCGAAGCGCAGCGCGGCCGAGGTGATGGAGATGCCGCGGGCGCGCTCCATCTCCATCCAGTCGGACGTCACGCCCCGCCGGCCGGCCTTGCCGTGCACGGCTCCCGCCTGGGTGATCGCCGAGGCGTGCAGGGCGAGCGCCTCGGTCATCGTGGACTTTCCGGCGTCCGGGTGGCTGATCACCGCGAACGTGCGGCGGCGGGCCGCCTCATTCGTGGCGGTGCTCATCGCCGGATCCCCCCGTGGGCGCGGGTCGTCGTGGTGCGGTCGTGCGTGCAGGCCATCCGTGCTCCCAAACAGCGTCAGGACGGTTGAGGTTACCGCGCCGGGCGCCGCGCCCCGGAATCGGCGCCGCCCGGCCCTCGGCCCGGCGTTCCGGAGACTGGCACTCGCGATACCGGCATCGGCCGATTCTGGCCCTCCCCGCCGTGACCGGAGAGGCTCTGGCCGAGACCTCCACCACGACCAGGAGACGAAGCATGTCCTGTCTCGCAACGGAACCGGCCGGGACCGCCGTGCGGGGGCGTCGCCGCTGGCTCGCCCTCCCGGTGATCCTCGTCGGCACGTTCATGACGATCCTCGACTTCTTCATCGTGAACGTCGCCATCCCCTCGGCCCAGGCCGAGTTGCGCGCCACCGACGCGCAGATCCAGTTCGTGGTCGCCGGATACGGCATGGCGTACGCGTCGGGCCTGATCACGGGCGGCCGGCTCGGCGACCTGTACGGCAGGCGCAGGGTGTTCGCGATCGGCCTGGCCGCCTTCACCGTCGCGTCGGCCCTGTGCGGGCTGGCGACGGGCCCGGTGATGCTCCTGGCCGCCCGCGTCCTGCAGGGGATCGCGGCGGCGCTGATGTTCCCGCAGGTCCTGTCCGTCATCACCGTCACCTACACGGGCGAGGACCGGCCCAGGGCGTTCGCGGGGTACGGCGCCGCGCTCGGCCTGGCCACCGTCGGCGGGCAGGTCCTCGGCGGCCTGCTCATCGCGGCGGACGTGCTCGGCCTGGGCTGGCGCGCCTGCTTCCTCGTGAACCTGCCCGTCGGCCTGGTCACGCTGCTCCTGCTGCGCCTCGTGCCCGAGTCGCGCTCGGAGACCGCGCGCACGCTCGACCTGACGGGCGTGGTCCTCGTCGTGCCCGCCCTGCTGCTCCTGCTGGTGCCGCTCGTGGAGGGCAGGCAGGAGGGGTGGCCGGGCTGGACCTTCGCGTCGCTGGCGGCGAGCGCGGCGATGTTCGCCCTGTTCGCGGTCCAGCAGGTGCGCCTGTCGCGGGCCGGCGGCGCCCCGCTGGTGGAGCCGTCGTTGTTCCGGTCCCGGTCGTTCACGGCCGGTCTGGCCACCGTGCTCGCGGTCTACGGCGGCATGGCCTCGTTCATGCTCGTCATCGCGCTGTACGTGCAGGACGGGCTGGGCCGCTCCCCTCTCGGCGCCGGCCTGGTGTTCCTCCCGATGGGCGTGGCGTTCTTCGCCACCTCGGCGAACGCCGCGAGGTTCACCCGCCTGCTGGGCCGCCGTACGCTCACGGCCGGCGCGCTCCTCGTCGTCGCCGGGGAGGGCTGCCTCGCGCTGGCCACCCGGAACGCCGGCGCGGCGGTGAGCCTCCCGCTGTACGAGGCGCTGATGGCCGTGGCCGGAGCCGGGATCGGCATGGTCGGCGCCCCGCTGCTGTCGCAGGCGCTGTCCGGCGTGGCCCCCGGCGCCGCGGGTTCGGCCTCCGGTGTGCTGTCCACCGTCCAGCAGATGGCCGGGGCGCTCGGCGTGGCGGTGATCGGGATCGTCTTCTTCGGCGTCCTGGGCGGCGCCGCAGGAGAGGCCGCCTCCCCCCAGGCGTACGGCAGGGCGTTCGCGGCGAGCCTGGTCTGCCTCGGAGTGCTGGCCGCGGCCGCGGCGGTGCTCACCGTGCCGGACCGATGGTGGGGCGCGCCGGGCTCTTCTGCCGGGCGGGCCGCTTCGCGATGATGGAGGGACGCGGGCGACCGGCGGGGGTGGGATGGGCGGCGAGACCGGGCACGACAACAGGCGCGAGCTGGCGCGGTTCCTGCGCGACCGGCGGTCCCGGGTGGCGCCGGAGGACATGGGCCTGCCGGTGGGCCCCCACCGCCGGACGAAGGGCCTGCGGCGCGAGGAGGTCGCGGTGCTCGCCGGCCTCAGCCCGACCTGGTACACCTACCTGGAGCAGGGCCGTGACATCAATCCCTCGTCCCAGGTGCTCGACAGCCTGGCTCGCGTGCTCGGCCTCAGCGAGGACGAGCGCCGCTACGTCCACCGGCTCGCGCGCTCGCGGCCGGGCGCCGTGGACGGGCCCGTGGTGGGCGACGACCTCGTCGCGCGGCTGGTCGAGACCGCCGGTCAGGGGCCCTGGCCCCTCTACGCGGGCAACCGGTACGGCGACGTCGTGGCGTGGAACCGGGCGGCCGAGGAGTGGTACACGGACTTCGGGCGGCTGCCGGACGCACGCAGGAACATGCTGTGGTGGCTGCTGACGGACCCCGAGGCGAGGCGGCGGCTGCCCGGCTGGGCCGGGGACGCCCTCGACGTCGTCGCCCGGCTGCGCACCGCCTATCCCCTGCTGGCGGGCGACGCGAGGATGGGCGCGCTGGTGGCCGGACTGCGGGAGGCCAGCCCCGAGTTCCGCCGGTGGTGGGACGAGCGGCACGTCCACGGCCCGCGGCTGCGGCCCCGCACGATCACGGCTCCCGGCCTCGGGACGCGGACCTTCCGCCTCGCTCTCGTCGACGTGGTCGACAGCCCGGGGCACTCGCTGGTGTTCCACCTGCCGACGGCGGAGGAGCCCGAGAGCCGAGACTAGAGACGCTCGATGACGGTCACGTTGGCCTGGCCGCCGCCCTCGCACATCGTCTGCAGGCCATACCGGCCGCCGGTGCGCTCGAGCTCGTGCAGCAGGGTGGTCATGAGCCGGGCGCCGGTCGCGCCGAGCGGGTGGCCGAGCGCGATCGCGCCGCCGTTGGGATTGACCCGGGCGTGGTCCGCGCCGGTCTCCTTGAGCCAGGCCAGCACGACCGACGCGAACGCCTCGTTGATCTCGACGACGTCCATGTCGCCGATCGACATGCCGGTCTTCTTCAGCGCGTACGCCGTGGCGGGGATCGGCGCGGACAGCATGCGGACGGGGTCCTCGCCGCGGGCCGACAGGTGGTGGATCCGGGCCCGGGGCCGCAGGCCGTGCGCCTTCACCGCGGCCTGCGAGGCGATCAGCAGGGCGGCCGCGCCGTCGGAGATCTGCGAGGCGACGGCGGCGGTCAGCCGCCCGCCCTCCTCCAGGGTCTTCAGGCCCGCCATCTTCTCCGGCGAGGTGTCCCGGCGGGGCCCCTCGTCGGCGGTGACGCCCTCCAGAGGGACGATCTCCCTGTCGAACCGGCCCTCGTCGATCGCCCGGATCGCCCGCCGGTGCGACTCGAAGGCGAACGCCTCCATGTCCTCGCGGGAGATGTCCCAGTCCCTGGCGATCATCTCGGCGCCGCGGAACTGCGACACGTCCTGCGTGCCGTACCTGGCCTGCCAGCCGCGCGAGCCGGCGTACGGGCCCTCGGTGAAGCCGAGGGAGTCGGCGGCGCCGCGCGCGGCGAAGGCGATCGGGATCTGCGACATGTTCTGCACGCCGCCGGCCACGACGAGGTCGGCGGTGCCGGACATCACGGCCTGCGCGGCGAAGTGGACGGCTTGCTGGGAGGAGCCGCACTGCCGGTCGACGGTCACGCCCGGCACCTGCTCGGGCAGCCCGGCGGCCAGCCAGCAGGTGCGGGCGATGTCGCCGGCCTGCGGGCCCACCGTGTCGAGGCAGCCGAAGACCACGTCCTCCACCGCGGCCGGGTCCACCCCGGAGCGCTTCATGAGCTCGGTCAGCACGTGCGCGCCCAGGTCGGCGGGGTGGACGCCGGAAAGGCCGCCGCCACGCCTGCCCACGGGGGTGCGCACCGCCTCGACGATGTACGCCTCCGCCATCGCGAACTCCTCAGGTTGTCGTCAGGATCCCTTCCAGGACCATCGCTGTGTACTGCCTGGCGATCTCTTCCGGCGACAGGGGGCCGTCACCGCGATACCAGCTCGCGGCCAGCCACACCGTGTCGCGGATGAAGCGGTAGACGAGGCCGGTGTCGAGGTCGGCCCGGAAGACGCCGTCGGTGACCCCCCGGTCCAGCACCGACAGCCACATCTCGCGAAAGCGCCTCTGCGATTCGGTCAGGTAGGAGAAGCGGGGGTTCGCCGCGAGGTGCTTGGACTCGTTCTGGTAGATCACGACGGCGGGGCGGTGCCGGTGGATGGTGCGGAACGACTCCACGATCAGCGCCTCGAAGGTCTCCCGGGCGCCGAGCCCGGAGCCGGTCACCTTGTCGTACGCCTCCCACATCTCGGTGAGGAAGGCCGACAGGATCTCGTCGACCATCGACTCCTTGGAGTCGAAGTGGTAGTAGAGGCTGCCGCCGAGCATGTCGGCGGCCTCCGCCACCTCGCGGACCGTCGTGGCCGCGTAGCCCCGTGACGCGAACACCTCGGCCGCGGTGGCGAGCAGCTCGGCCCGCCGCTCGGCGCGGGCGGCCGCGGTGCTCTCTGCGTCTCTGCGTCGTGGGCTCATGGGAAACTTCGACCTCTCAGGGGTGCTGGCTGGAGACCGAGACGACCTCTCCGGTCATGTAGGAGGAGTAGTCGCTCGCGAGGAAGACGATAACGTTGGCGACTTCCCATGGTTCCGCGTGGCGGCCGAAGGCCTCCTTCCTGGTCAGCTCGGCCAGCAGTTCCTCGCTCGTGACCGTGGCCAGGTGGGGGTGCATGGCCAGCGAGGGGGCGACGGCGTTGACCCGCACGCCGTACGGCGCCGCCTCGATCGCCGCGCACCTGGTCAGCGCCATGACGCCGGCCTTGGCCGCCGCGTAGTGCGCCTGCCCCTCCTGGGCCCGCCACCCGATCACCGACGCGTTGTTCACGATCACGCCCCGGCCCCGCGGCTGCATGCGCCTCAGCGCGGCGCGGGTGCAGCGCATGGTGCCGTTCAGCGTGACGTCGAGCACCCGGCTCCACTGCTCGTCGGTCATCTCGACGAGCCTCGCCGTGCCGCCGAGGCCGGCGTTGTTGACGACCACGTCGACAGGTCCGAACCGCTCCTCCGCGGCCGCGAACAGGTTCTGGACCTGCTCCTCGGAGGTGACGTCGCAGGGCACGGCCGTCACCGTGTCCGCGCCGAACTCCTCCGCCAGAAGGGCCAGGCTCTCGCCGAGCCGGCGCTCGTGGGCGTCGCTGACGACGACCCGCGCGCCCTCCTCCAGCATGCGCCGGACGCAGGCGCCCCCGATGCCGGTGCCGGCCGCGGCCGTCACCACCGCCACCCGGTCGCGCAGCAGCCCGTGACCGGTCACGTAGGTCGGCATGCCCGCCCTCTCCTCACCGTGCGTCTCGTGATTTACCCTATCAAATACTTGTTAGAAAGAATGCGAGGATCGCGGATGGTGGTGCGTTACGAGCGCCGCGGGCCCGTGGCGGTGGTCACCATGAACCGCCCGGAGTACCGCAACGCGCAGAACTCGGCGATGACGTACGCCCTGGACGAGGCCTTCTCCCGGGCGGCGGCCGACGACGAGATCAAGGTGATCGTGCTGGCCGGCGAGGGACCGCACTTCTCCGCCGGGCACGACATCGGCACGCCCGGCAGGGACGCCCACCTCTCGTTCGAGCGCAAGGCGGGCCTGTGGTGGGACCACGTCGGCAAGGAGGGCGCCGAGAGCCGCTTCGCCCGGGAGTCCGAGGTCTACCTCGGCATGTGCCGGCGATGGCGGGAGATCCCCAAGCCGACGATCGCCATGGTGCAGGGCGCGTGCGTCGCGGGCGGGCTCATGCTCGCCTGGGTCTGCGACCTGATCGTCGCCTCCGACGACGCGTTCTTCGCCGATCCCGTCGTACGCATGGGCATTCCCGGCGTGGAGTATTTCGCCCACCCCTGGGTGATGCCGCCCAGGATCGCCAAGGAGTTCCTGTTCACCGGCGACCGGATGCCGGCCGGGCGCGCGTACGAGGTGGGGATGGTCAACCGGGTCGTGCCACGCGACGACCTGGAGACGGAGACCCTCGCACTCGCCGAGAAGATCGCGGCGATGCCGCGCATGGGCCTGGCGTTGACCAAGAAGGCGGTCAACCAGGCCGAGGACCTGCAGGGCATGCACGCCGGCATGGACTCGGTGTTCGGCCTGCACCACCTCGCCCACGCCCACAACGCCGAGACCTCGGCCGACTCCCTGGCCGGGATGGACCCCAAGAGCATGAAGGCCGCCGCCGATGGATCTTGACCTGTCGTCCGCCGAGCCGTTCCGCGCCGAGGTGCGCGAGTGGCTCCGCGCGCACGTCCCCGCCACTCCCCTGCCGTCCCTGGAGACGGAGGAGGGCTTCGCCGCGCACCGCGCCTGGGAGCGCGAGCTGCACGAAGCCCGCCTGTCGGTGGTGTCGTGGCCCGAGGAGTACGGCGGCAGGAACGCCACCCCCCTGGAGTGGCTGGTCTTCGAGGAGGAGTACTACGCGGCCGGGGCGCCCGGGCGGGTCAGCCAGAACGGCGTCACCCTGCTCGCGCCGACGCTGTTCCGGCACGGCACGCGCGAGCAGCTCGCCCGCGTGCTGCCGCCGACGGCCTCCGGCGAGGTGATCTGGGCCCAGGCGTGGTCGGAGCCGGGCGCGGGCAGCGACCTCGCGTCCCTGCGCGCGACCGCGACACGCACCGACGGCGGCTGGCTGCTGAACGGCCAGAAGACGTGGAGCTCGCGGGCGGCCTTCGCCGACCGGGGCTTCGGCCCGTTCCGCTCCGGCCCGGAGGCGGAGCGGCACCGGGGGCTGACGTACCTGATGTTCCCGCTCGACGCCGAGGGGGTCACCCGCAGGCCGATCGGCCGCATCGACGGCAAGCCGGCCTTCGCCGAGCTGTTCTTCGACGATGTGTTCGTCCCCGACCGCGACGTGATCGGCGAGCCCGGCGCCGGATGGAAGGTCGCGATGAGCACCACCGGCAACGAGCGCGGGCTCACGCTGCGCAGCCCCGGCCGCTTCCTGGCCGCCGCCGACCGGCTCGTGGAGCTGTGGCGCGAGCACGGCGACCCCGCCGACACCGCGATGCGCGACCGGGTGGCCGACGCGTGGATCAAGGCGCGCGCCTACCGGCTCAAGGGCTTCGAGACGATCTCCCGCGCGGCGGACGCAGGCGCCGAGTCCAGCGTCAACAAGGTCTTCTGGTCGGAGCTGGACGTGGCGCTGCACGAGACGGCCCTCGACCTGCTCGGCCCGGACGGCGAACTGGCCGGTGAGTGGCTGGAGGGATACGTCTTCTCCCTGGCCGGCCCGATCTACGCCGGGACCAACGAGATCCAGCGCAATGTGATCGCCGAGCGCGTGCTCGGCCTGCCGAAGGCGGGAAGCCGATGAGATTCGCGCTCGACGCCGAGCAGCGGCTGTTCGGCGAGACCCTCGGCAAGCTGCTCACCGAGGCGGCCGTGCCCGGTGTGGTCCGCCACTGGGCGGCCGGCCGGCCCGAGCCCGGCCTCGCGCTGTGGCGCGCGCTGGTCGAGGCCGGGGTGCTCGCGATCGCCGTGCCCCAGTCCGCAGGAGGGGCCGGGCCGCTGCCGGTCGAGCTGGTGACCGCGTTCCACGAGCTCGGCAGGCACGGCGTGCCCGGGCCGTACGCCGAGACCGTCGCCGCCGCCGTGCTGCTCGACCGGCTGGGCGAACAGACCCTGGCGAGCCGGTGGCTGCCGTCGATCGCCGGGGGCACGGCCGTGGTCACGCTCGCACTGCCCCCGGCCGTGCCGTACGCGCTGGACGCGGACGTCGCCGACCTGGCGTTGCTGGTGGACGGCGATCGGCTGTGCGTCGCCGTTCCCGGGGAGGTCCGCGTGTCCCTCGACCCCGCCCGGCGGCTGTTCCCGGTCACGCCGGGCGAGGTGCCGGCCGAGGGACCGCACGTGGCGGCGGCCGCGGCCGAGGCGTACGACATGGGCGTGCTCGCGTGCGCGGCGCAGCTCGTGGGGACCGGGCGCCGCCTGCTGGAGGTGTCGGTGGACTACGCGAAGGCCCGCCGGCAGTTCGGCCGGCCGATCGGCGAGTTCCAGGCGGTCAAGCATCACCTGGCCGACGCCTTGGTCGGGCTCGAATACGCCCGTCCGCTGGTGTACGGGGCCGCCCTGGCGTACGGCACGCCGGACTTCGCCCGCGACGTGTCGGCGGCCAAGGCCGCGGCGTCCGAGGCGGCGTACGCCGCCGCGAAGACCGCCCTGCAGGTGCACGGCGCGATCGCCTACACAGACGAGTACGACCCGAGCCTGCTGATCCGCAGGGCGCGCGCCCTGCACACGGCGTGGGGCTCGCCCTCGCACCACCGGGCCCGGGTGATCGGCGCTGTGATCGGCTCACTCGCCGGCTGACTCGTAACGGCGCAGTTCCCACGGGTCGTGGGCGGAGAAGACCTCCACCTCGCCCGCGTGGTCGCGCACGAGCGCGCGCAGCCGGTCGCGGTTGCGCAGCCGCAGCTCGGCGTCGACCTGCGAGCCGGTCTGCACCATGTCGAGCAGCGGGTGCGGCTGCGGCTCCCCCGCCCGCAGCTCGCCGTGGTAGAAGTACGCGTCGCCCGCGTGCAGCAGCCACCGGCCGCCGTCGCGCACGGCCACCGCCGCGTGCCCGGCGGTGTGCCCGCCGAGCGGCACCAGCAGGAACTCCGGTGGCAGCCCCTGCGCCTGCCGTACGCCGCCGAAGCCGAACCACTCCTCGCCCGCACCGGACGCGTACGTCGTCCAGCGCGGCCCGTGGGCCCAGTGCGCGGGACGGTAGCGCCGGCTGGGGGCCTCGGCCACGGCGGCGGCCAGTTCCTCCTCCAGGACGTGCACCCGGGCGTCCGGGAAGTCCGGCAGCCCGCCGGAGTGGTCGACGTCGAGGTGGGTCAGCAGGATGTGCCGCACGTCGGCGGGCGCGTGCCCGAGCCGCTCGACCTGGCGCACGGCGGTCTCGGCCGGGTCGAGCACCGGCTCGACCATCTCCGTCCAGTCCGCGGCGAGCGAGCCCGCCGGGTCGCGGACGTCGCCGAGCCCGAGCCCGGTCTCCACGAGCACCAGGCCGTGGCGGTCGGTCTCGACGAGCAGGCAGTGGGCCACCGCGTGCGCGGGCGCCAGGCCGTCGTAGGTGGGCTCGATCTTCCGCATCGAGCCGCAGTTGAGGTGGTGGACTTTCATTCGGAGCCCTTTCGCCGGGCGGCGCCGGCGACCAGGCCGCCGATCCGTCGCGTGACCGAGTGGATGACGCCGGTGTCGCGACGCACGCGGGCGAGCAGGAGCGCTCCCTGCAGCGAGGACAGCACCAGGTCGGCGTGTGCCTCGGCCTCGTCCACACCGTGCCCGCGCAGGTAGTCGGCCAGGCCGCGCAGCCAGGAGGCGTACGCCGCGTCGCAGGCCGACCGGATGGGCTCGCTGTCGCCCGCGGCCTCCAGCGCGACCGTGGCCACCGGGCAGCCCTCCTGGAACTCCGACTGCTCCAGGTCGTGGGCGAGCAGCTCGCCGATCCGCGCGACGGCCTCGGCGGGACCGGGGGCGGCGGCCACGGCGGCGGCGATCCGCTCGCCGAGCTCGCCGCCCGCGACCGCCACCGCCTCGGCGGCCAGCTGCTCCTTGCCTTCGGGGAAGTGGAAGTACAGCGAGCCCTTGGGCGCCCGGCTCTCCGCCAGCACCTGGTTGAGGCCGGTGGCGTTGTAGCCCTGCCGCTGGAAGAGGCCGGCGGCGGTGCGCAGGACCCGCTCGCGTGTGTCGTTCCTTCGGGTCATGCCGATCACACTAGACCGACCGGTCTAGAGAATCAACTAGACCGGTCTACCTAGTTTCCGTGAGGTTCGAACCGAGGCCGCGCAGGACAGCGGCGGCCCGGGTGACGATGGAGTCGATCAGCTCCTCACACGTGGGCAGGTCGTCGATGAGCGCGACGACCTGGCCGGACGCCATCACGCCGAGGTCCGGGCGGCCGTCCACCATGGCCGCCTTGAGCAGCATCGGAGTGTTGGCCGCCATGAGCACCTGCGACCAGCTCAGCTCCCTGCCGTGCTTCATGGCCAGGCCGTCGCGGATCATCGCGGGCCACGACATGCCGGAGATCTTCTTGAAGCGCGCGGCGTTGCGCACCGCCCGGACCAGGCCCGACACCTTCCCCGACCGCTCCAGCCCGTCCACCAGGTCGGTGCGCAGCACCCGGTGGGGCATGCCGTCGACCTGGCGGGTGACGACGGTCTCCGACATACCGAGATAGGTGCGCTTCACCGCCTCCGGGACCGAACTGTCCGAGGTCAGCAGGAACCGCGTGCCCATCGCCACGCCCGCCGCGCCGTACGCGAGGGCGGCGGCCAGGCCGCGCCCGTCGAAGAAGCCGCCCGCGGCGATCACCGGGATGTCGACGGCGTCCACGACCTGGGGCAGCAGCAGCGTCGTGGCGACCGCGCCGGTGTGGCCGCCGCCCTCGCCGCCCTGCACCAGCACGGCGTCGGCGCCCCAGGCGGCGACCTTCTCCGCGTGCCTCCTGGCGCCGACGGACGGGATCACCACGATGCCGGCGTCCTTGAGCCTGGCGATCAGCTCCCGGCGCGGGGCCAGCGCGAACGAGGCCACCTTCACCCGGTTCTCGATCAGCAGGTCGACCCGCTCACCCGCGTCGCCGGCGTCGGCGCGCAGGTTCACCCCGAACGGCGCGTCCGTGCGCGAGCGCACCTCCTCGATGGCGGCGGCGAGCCGGCCCACGGTCATCGTGGCCGAGGCGAGGATGCCGAGGCCGCCCGCGTTGGCCACCGCCGACACCAGCCGGGGGCCGGCCACCCAGCCCATGCCGGTCTGCACGACCGGGTGGCGCACGCCGGTCAGCCGCGTGAGCGGGGTGTCCAGCGTCGGCCCGATCACGCCTTCACCTCCTGGTCGCGCAGTCCCTTCGGGTCGAGCACCTCGCGGATGAGCCGCAGCTCCTCGCCGGTCGGCTGCCGCGTCGGCGGCACGTCGCCCTCGACGACCAGGTCGAACCCGCTGGCCGCCCGCACCTGCTCGGCTTCGACGCCGGGATGCGTCGAGACCAGCCGCATCGAGCCGTCGGGAGTGCCGAAGTCGAACACGGCGAGGTCGGTCACCACCCGCCGCAGGTCGTGGAAGCGGGCGGCCCGCGGGCCCAGCTCGGCCGCGCGGTCGTGGCCCACGCCGCTGACCACGTCGACCTTCGGCACGAACACGCGGGTGGACTGCCTGGGGATCCAGTAGCTGGTCGGGTTGCAGATCGTGTTGCCGGGGGCCCCGCGCACGCCGAGGAGCTGCGACTTCGGCCGCGCCAGGTCGCCGATGGCGGAGATGTTCGTGTTGCCGTGTCTGTCGATCTGCGAGGCGCCCATCATCACGTGCCTGCGCCCGTTCTGCACCAGCCACAGGTGCTCGCGGAACGGCAGCCAGCCCTCGACCGCCCCGGCGGGCGCGCCCAGCGGCACCGCCTCCGCGGTCAGCAGCGCGCCGCCGTCCGTGGTCAGCAGGCCGGGCTCGAACGTGAGCCGGGCCAGCCGGGCGCCCAGGATGGAGCAGGTGCCCATCGCCGCCGCCAGGATCTCGCCGTCGCCGCGCCACGCCTCCGCGCAGGCCACGACGCAGATCTCGGCCCGGGTCGCGCTCATCGCCCCTCCTCGTGCCACTGCCGTACAGCCTTCCGGTAGGCCGCCTCGTCGCCGGACAGGAACCGGTCCGCGAACGCCCCCCACGCCTCGGGGCCGGCCGCCGAGGCGGCGTAGTGCCGCTGGAACGCCTCGTCTCGGCCCTTGGTGAGTTCGGTGAAGTGGCCGCCACCGGGGGTCTCGACCACGCCGGCCACGTGCATGCGGCTGACCAGCAGCGTCTGCGGCGGCCCGTCCAGCTCGCCGGGCTCGACCATGCGCTCGCAGGACACGAAGCACCGCCCGGCCGCCTTGGCGAACAGGTCGTCCATGAAGGGGTCGGGGCCGAGGTAGCGGCCGTTGCCCCGGGTGTCGGCGACGTCCATGTGCACCAGCGCCACGTCCATGGTGAGCGCGGGCACGGCGACGAGTTCCTCCCCGTCGTCGTACGGCGAGCGGACCGTGCGCAGGCCGGGGTTCACCCGCATCACGTCCGAGCCGAGCCCGGCCCGCGTCGGCAGGAACGGCAGGCGGTGCGCCGCCGCCAGCAGGCCGAACATGAACATGCCCTCGTCATACTCGGTGAACTCGACGGCCCCGCGCTGCCGGGCCGTACGGAAGTGCGGTTCGAGGGCGATCGAGTCGAGCGTCACGAACGGGGCGACGACCCGGCGCACCTTGCCTGCCGCGCAGAGCAGGCCCACGTCCGGCCCGCCGAACGACACGATCGTCAGGTCCTCGATCGCGGACCGGTAGATGGCCCGTACCAGCGCCATCGGCTTGCGCCGGGAGCCCCAGCCGCCGATGCCGATCGTCATGCCACTCTCCAGCGAGCCGACGATCTCCTCGATCGACGTCCGCGTGCCCATCACCGGCCCCTCTCCGCGACGAAGGCGTCCCTGTGCCGGTCGCCGGCGCCCATGAGGGTGAGCTCGAACGTGAAGCCCTGCTCGAACCGGTAGCTGCGCTTGACGTCGACCGGGTCGATGCCGTTGAGCGACTCCTTGGCCCGCCGGATGACGTACGGGTCCTTGGCCGCGATCTGGGCCGCCACCTCGAGCGCCGCCTCATGCAGACGCGCCCGCGGCACGACCTCGAGCACCGAGCCGAACGCGTGCAACTCGGCGGCGGTGACGTTGCGGCACGTGTAGACCATCGCGCGCATCAGATGCTGGGGCACCAGCCTGGCGAGGTGAGTGGCCGCGCCGAGCGCGCCCCGGTCCACCTCTGGCAGGCCGAAGTAGGCGTCGTCGGAGGCCACCACGACGTCGGCGTTGCCGGCCAGCCCCACACCGCCGCCGAGGCAGAAGCCGTGCACGGCCGCGACCACGGGGACCTCGCACTCGTAGACCGCCGCGAACGCCTCGTAGCAGCCGCGGTTGGCGCCCACCAGCGCGTCAAACCCGCTGGCCGCCTGCATCTCCTTGATGTCCACGCCGGCGTTGAACCCGCGGCCCTCGGCCCGCAGCACCACGACGCGGGTCTCCGGGTCGCGCCCGGCCTTCCGTACGGCGTCGGCGAGCTCGAACCATCCGCGTACGGTCAGCGCGTTGACCGGCGGGGCGTTCACCACGACCTCGGCGACGCCCTCGCCGTGACGGCTGGTCGAGATTCCCATGCGTCACCTTTCCATCTAACATTTGTTAGAAATTACGCTAGCAGACGCCGTTGTCCCGCTGAAGCTGTCCCGTCTACGGCGCCTGATCCTCCCCTGCGAGTTGTTCACCGAGGCCGGTCCGCCGGTAGCGCAGCCGGCGGCCGTCCCGTTCGCCGGTCACCAGGCCGGCGTCCCTGAGCGTGGTCAGGTGGTGTGAGGCGGTCGCCGGGGCCAGCCGGAGGGCCGCGGCCACCTCCCCGTTGCTGGACGGTTCGGCCAGCAGAGCGAGCACGGCCGCGCGGGTCGGGCCGAGCAGGGCGGCCAGCGCCGCCGGCGGCTCGGCCGGCGCGGGCCGGTCCCACAACCGGCCGTGGCCGCGCGGCGCGTACCACAGCGCACGCCCCGACGGGCTGTCGGTCAGCGTGTAGACGTGCGTGCCGGTGAACCCGGTCGGCAGCAGAGTGAGCGGGTGTCCGTCCAGGCCGAACTCCCCGTCCTTGGCGTACGCCAGCCGCAGCGCCCCGCCGTCCCAGTCGAGAATTGGGTGCAGGTCCGTCAGCAGCGCCCGCGGCCCGCGCTCGGCGGCGAGCAGCCCGCGGCGGGTCAGCTCGCCCTCCGCGAGCGCGCGCAGCCGAGGCCAGCTCGGCGCGATCGCCGCCGCGAAGTAGCGCCGGATCTCCCGCACCGTGACGGCCAGCGCACCCGCCGGATCGATGGAGAAGCGCTCGATCTCCAGCGGCGCGCCGTGCCCGGCCCAGGCCCGCTCCACCTCGGACGCGACCTGGTCGAGCGGCGTGGCGGCCACCACCCGCAGCTCCTGTTCCAGGGTCGGGCGGGTGGTGGAAGGCGCCGGGGTGAGGAAGTCCGGCACATAACCGGTGGGGCCGGGGACCAGCGGGCGGAGCGTGGTCAGGCCCCGCAGCAGCGGCTCGGCCCGGGCCCGCCAGGACGCGGGGACCAGCCGCGCCGAGCGGGAGCGCAGCGCGAGGCAACTGGCCACGACCTCCGCCATCGGGCTGTGTGCGAACCTGAGCCGCAGCAGGTCGGCGGGGGCGAACTCGATCCGAATCACCCGTCCATTCGAGCACGCTCGAACGGTTAACGGAGAGCACCCCCCGGTCTCTACGGTCGCCGCATGGAATACACCCGTTTGGGGCGGACCGGTCTCCTCGTCAGCCGGATCTGCCTCGGCACGATGAACTTCGGCTGGCAGATCGGGGAGGCCGAGAGCCACGCGATCCTCGACCGGGCGCACGAGGAGGGCGTCAACTTCGTCGACACCGCCAACATGTACGGACGGGAGACCGGCGACGGCCTGAGCGAGCGGTTCATCGGCCGCTGGTTCGAGAAGTCCGGTCACCGGGACCGGATCGTGCTGGCCACGAAGGTGTACGCCCCGATGACCGACTGGCCGAACGACAGCGGGCTGTCGGCCCGCGCCATCATCGCCGCCTGTGAAGCGTCGCTGCGCCGCCTGAGAACCGACTGGATCGACCTCTACCAGATGCACCACGTGCAGCGGGACACGCCGTGGGAGGAGATCTGGCAGGCCATGGAGACGCTGGTCGCCCAGGGCAAGGTGCGGTATGTCGGGTCGTCCAACTTCGCCGGCTGGCACCTCGCGCGCGCCCAGGCGGCGGCCGACCGGAGGAACTTCCTCGGCCTGGTCTCCGAGCAGTGCAAGTACAACCTGCTCACCCGGCACGTCGAGCTGGAGGTGCTGCCCGCCGCGATCGAGCTGGGAATCGGGATCCTGCCCTACTCGCCGCTGCACTTCGGCGCGCTGTCCGGGGCCCTGCGCAAGCAGCGCGAGGGCGCGGCCGGCCGCAGCGTCCTGCACGCTCCCGATCGGGTCGAGCCGCACCGGGCGGCCATCGAGGGCTACGAGAAGCTGTGCGCCGAGATCGGCGAGGAGCCCACCACGGTCGCGCTCGCCTGGCTGCTGTCGCGGCCCGGAGTGACCGCCCCGGTCATCGGGCCCCGCTTCCCCGGGCAGCTCGACCTGCCGCTGACCGCGCTGCGCACCGAGTTGTCCGCCGAGACCCTGGCCCGGCTGGACGAGCTGTTTCCGCCCATCGGCACCGGCGGCCCCGGCCCCGAAGCCTGGGCCTGGTGAACCACCTCCGGCCGCCACGCGGGGGCGGCGGCCGGACCCCCGTCAACCGGGCTTCGCGATACACACCTGCAGCTCCAACTATTCCGCTTGGTCAGTTGCTCCCCGCGCAGGAGGGGTGAAAGAATTCAGACAAGTTTTCGAATCAACTGAGGGGGTGTGATGGATCTGATCGACCTGGATCCTGATCGCCCTCGTCGTTTGAACAATGCTGACGGCGACTGGTGGGATCGGCTGATCGCCGATTCGCCGTTGTGGTCGTCGGAGGGCTCGGCCGCCCGTGAGCATTTCCCGATCAACGACCCCGAGGTGCCGCAGGACGCGAGCCAGGACGGCAGCCCGGGTGTGGATTCCGCCGATGCGGGTGATCGCCGAGTGCGGTCGTCGTGGGTGTTGGTGGGTGGTCTGCGTGAGTCGGCGCAGGAGTTGGCGCTGGCGCCGCTTCCCGACGATGCGGATATCTGCCTGGCTGAGGCTGAGGAGTTGATGTTCGTCCGGGATCGGATCACGTGTGCTCTTGCTGGTCGGGTGGGGCGGGTGCATGGGGCGGGGCGGGCCAAGGAGCATGGGCATGCCTCGACCCGTAGTTGGTTGCGCACGGCCGGGGGGATGAGTGTGGGGGGTGCGGGTCGCCTGCTCACCTTGGCGGTGGAGTTGGCGCGTCTGCCGCGGGTGCGGGAGAGGTTTGCGGCCGGGGGGTTGGCGGCGGGGGTGGTGGAGGCGATCTGCGCGGCCACCGCGCAGTTGAACGATGAGCAGGCCGCCCTGGCTGAGCCGATCTTGCTGGAGCTGGCGGGTAAGGCGGGCGCGGCGGAGGTGGCCAAGGCCGGGCGTTATCTGCGGGCGGTGCTCGACCCCGACGGGGAGGACCGCGATGAGCAGGCCGGCTACGCGCGGCGGTTCTTGCGGGTCCGCCCGACCCGGGGCGGCGGGCTGGAGGGGGAGTTCTGTCTGCCGCGTGAGGCCGCCGCCCGGCTGCGGG